>NZ_DS989904.1:1503174-1803174 GCF_000155595.1 Synechococcus sp. PCC 7335
TCTTGACGCATAAGGAATACAACAAAGGGAAGTGGAAACTATGACAGCTATTGCATCTGATATTCGAAAGCAGTGGAGCGTGATCGCGCCGATTCTTACTATCCGCACAGAACAAGACTACGACCATAGTATTGAGCGTTTGAACAGCTTAGTAGATGAAGTCGGTACCGATGAAACGCATCCTCTCTATACCCTCTTAGAGACTCTAAGCCTTGTCATACAGTCCTACGAAGAGACGCATCATGCCATTCCAGATAGTGATGGAATAGAAGTACTATCCTATTTGATGGAAGAACATGCGCTTACTGAGTCAGACCTGCCAGAACTCGGCGAGAAAGTAGCTGTTACTAAGATCCTCGCTAGGCAAGAAGAGCTAGAGCTTCACCACATTCGTGCTCTGGCCAATCGATTCAACGTTTCTCCTTCAGTTTTTATCTGAAGAGAATCTATTCTTTAGGTAGCTTGTACTGCCCTACGATGCGCTTGGCAAATTCGGGTACATGCGCTGCTAGCTTCTCAGGATGGTTGCGCCGAGTATATAAATAGTTGCGGGTGAAGTGCGAATCGATCGAGAAGCGAGCGTATTCTAGTCCTTTGGGGCCGATTTTTTCGATCACGACGCCCATAAGCTTAGCGGCCCACATTGGTAGGGTGACGCCTTTGTCGTAGGCGGGGATGCTGTTCTGGACTGCTTGGGTGCGATCGCCGCTACTCTCTACTGGCTGCGTCTCAATAATGCCATCTAGCAGCTCAAACATCTGTGCGCCTGTCTCGTTACGCACGACAATCCACTGCCAGCCAAAAGGCGCCCCCATATAGCCCACGACGATATCCGCTAGCGAATTGGTGTAGTCAAAGCAGCTCATACAAGAGGGCGCAAACACGTCCTTCAGCTTGTTGGTCTTTAGGCCAAAGAACGGCACCTTCTCTTCCGAGCCGTCCTCATGCTTGAAATGCACCTGGAAATCCTGCATGAACTCATAGGCTACTACCGTCTCTGGCGAACGGCTGGTCGTCTCTAGAAATTTCTGCAGGCCCGCCCGGGTCACGTTATCTACGCACGGCATCCCCAGCACGTACAGCTTCTCTAGCCCGATCTGATCTTGCACCGCTCGCAGCGCCTGAATCTGGCAGCCCACACCAATTACCAGCACTCGCTTCATGCCCGAACGCTCTATCTGGTCGAGCACCGATAGATTCGGAGAGAGCGTCGGCTTATTTACCCTTGCTGCTAAAATCTCTTCTGGCGTTCTAGCAATCACTGGCATCGGCTGAAAGCGGTCATCTTCCGTGTTCTGCACACAGACCACGCCCTCTACCAGGCCACGATCCAGCATCTCAATTGCTAAAGTGCTGACAATTCCTGTCCATTGTGCGCCTTCAATCGGCGCTAGCTTTCGCGCAGCCACCATCTTCTGATGCACACCAAAATACAGCTCGTCCACGTTATCTAAATCTCTGGCGCGACCGTGATTTGCTGCCTCTAGATCACTTACCTGCTGATTCAAGAATGCGCAGGCATCTTTCACATAGTGAATATAGGACGTATCGCAAAGACCACATTCACTGCATCGTTCTTTTGCAGCTTGGCCGCACCCGGCTTAAGCGGTCTTGCTTTGCTGTGCGGCCGAGCAGAAAGATTAGCTGCCGAAAGATTGGCTGAAGTCATACACAAGAGGCGCTATCTAAAACAATGGGGCCATGATTAACCTATGATCACGATACCGCAATCCGCTAACTAGCCTAGCCACTACTCGTTGGTTTCGTAATTTTTCTTCTCTCCCCAAACTCTCTAAACTCCCCAACCTCCTCATTCCCACACTTCCCTAATGCCTGAAGGTCCAGAAATCCGCATTGCCGCCGACAAGATTCAGCGCGCCATTCGACCCTATCCCACTACTGAAGTTTTCTTTGCCTTCGATCATCTCAAGCCTTTCGAGGCTGATCTATCAGGCTGTCGGGTCACCGAGGTCGAAACGCGCGGCAAGGCTATGCTGACTCATTTTGACAATGGACTCAGCGTGTATACCCACAACCAGCTATATGGTAAATGGATGGTTCGAAAGGCTCACGACTTTCCTGAAACCAATCGGCAGCTCCGGTTTGCCATCCACAATGAAAAGAAATCAGCGCTACTCTATAGCGCCTCCGACATTCAAATTTTAAGCAGCCAATCAGAAATAGAAAATCATCCCTTCTTGAGCAAATTAGGCCCTGATGTACTCAGTAAGCAGCTGAAGCCAGAGGTCTTGCAGGCTTTGCTAAGCGCTAAAAAGCACTGCTGCCGTCGCCTGTCGACGCTTTACTTAGACCAGCACTTCTTAGCGGGAATCGGCAACTATCTACGCAGTGAAATACTGTTTGTGGCCCAGCTTCATCCTCAGATGCGGCCTATAGACTGCACTGACGAACAGCTATTTACTTTGGCGAATGCTTCTATTTCTATTGCGTATCAATCTTACAGATATAAAGGCGTTACTAACGACCTCGATTTAGCAAACCGATTGAAAGCAAAGGGACTAAGCTACCGCGAATATCGATACCGGGTGTTTGGTCGAGTCAACCAACCCTGCTACGCTTGCGCTACGCCCATCATCAAGGAGATGGTCAGCAATCGTCGGATCTACTACTGTCCGACCTGTCAGCCGCTAGTGAGTGCATAGCATAGCGAGCTACTGCTACTGCTGTACGTTCTTATGTGCCAGATGCTCATAGGATGCTATGCGCTCTTAGGCATGTCCTTACACCAAGCTAGGTGGGCAGTAGCCTAGTTCCTGAACAAACTTAGTCCGGAATTCTGTCAAGTCAGCAGGTTGGATCTCACCATGAGAGACAATCACTAGATGATACTGTTTCATCACTTCAGAAATGCTGATACCCGCATCCAAGTGAGCGATCGCACTTGCTACTCTAGTCGTCAAACTGAAGGGCGTCCCATTTTCATTGAGAAATGCCAAAAAGTCTTGTTTCTGCGGCGAATGAAGATAATCTTTTAGCTTTATTCTGACGACCCATCTGTCCACTAAATGGATCACCGTAGCCGAATCTAAGCAAATAAATGCTTGCCCAGAGAGATAGGTCAAAAGGCGCAGCACTAGGCTGGTATTTGCGAAGTAGTAGATGTATTGCATAACCCCAAAACCCGTGATAGCTTTCGTAGAGTTGCTCAGGACATGCTCATTGGCTAAAACCTTTATGGGGCAACGGGCAGCTCTACCTGCAAAGTAAGAATGCATCCTTACTTTGCTATACAACTACTAGGATAGAGCCCAAATCTGACTAAATTATGAAGATCTGGCTTTTTAGAACTAATTCTGTGGTCCAAAGATAGCCGCTCTACAATTTTGTTCTTAGCCTATGTTTCTATGGGCTAGATGAAGGTGTGCTAGATGAAGGTCCTTTGGAGACTGGTAGCGGTGCTAGCTCTTATCTTAGTGACGTCTATCTTGTGATCAGCCAGAGTACCGTTGGCAAAGTGGCAAAGCTCAAGAGGGTCGATAGGACAATTGTCTTGGCTACGCGGACGGAATCGCCTCCGAACTCTGTTACCCAAATCAAAGTATTGACGGCGACGGGCATAGATGCCTGCATAACTAGGACTGCGAGATCTACTCCTTCGAGTTGCAATAGTCGACCAATTCCATAGGCGCTCAGCGGTGAAACGACCAGACGTAGTCCGGTGGCCATCAGTTCGTACAGGCCAATCTTTACAGGGATACGAGATAGCTGAATGCCAAGCAGTAGCAGCGCAATCGGAATCGCGGCGTCTGCCATTAGTTCTAAGGCTCTATCAACCGCTACCGGCACTTCCCACGTAAAGGTCTGCAATCCGATCCCAGCTAGCGTCGCCCAAAATACCGGCAGATTGACAGTGATCTTGAGCCCAGATCTGATACCTTGGCCCTTCAAGAAAGTAGGTCCAACGCTGGTGATGAATATAGCTGATGCTACCAAGTAGACGATTGCTCGCTCTAGGGCGACTTCCCCTAGGGCAAAGAGGATAAAGGGTAGTCCAATATTGCCTGTGTTGGCGAGCAAGGTGGTGGCAATTAGGCTCTTTTGGGTGTCAGCAGGCAGCCGAAGTTTTTTACTTACTGCGATCGCTACCCCATAAAGCACTGCGCAATTCAACAAAAACCCCGCTACAATCCGCGCTGTGGTGTCAATCTCTAGACTGCTGCTATAGACTCCTGTTAGAACCAGGGCCGGTAAGAGTACGTAGATATTTAGCCGGGTTAGCGTTTTGATATCTAGTAAGAAAGCCCGGCCTACCCAGACGCCACACAGCGCGACTAGTGCGATGGGTAGCACCGCTGAAATTACAACGCCCACATTACAACACCCAAATCATTTAACCTCAGAGCTAGCTAGTCCTCTATGCTTAAACAAGTAGCCGCTTGAACAAGTAGCCAAACGTCCATCTACCTTGCTAAGCCATGTCTTCTGCCCCTACGCCTGAGCAACTTCGACCCCTGCTCAACTCAGAGAACTTTGGCGATCGCATCAAAGGAATCAATCTATTGCGTGACATCGAGCCAGCCACAGCCTTCAAGCTGATTCAACCGCTCTGTCAAGATAGCAACACTCGCGTCCGCTACGCCGCTGTTAGTCAACTCTCTACCTTAGGAGAGCAAGATCCTACCGTTGCACTCAACCTACTAAAATCCGCGATCGTCGATCCCGAACCAGACGTACAGGCCGCCGCCGCCGACTCTCTAGGGGCGCTCAAACTCACTGAGGCTTTTTCCGATTTGCAAACGCTGTACCAAAACACATCTGAGTGGCTAGTCCAGATGAGTGTTGTCGCTTGCTTAGGAGAAATGGGCGATCCCCGTGCTTTTGACTTGCTTCAAACCGCTTTAGAAGAAGGGAACTCTCTGGTGTCAGTCTCGGCTATGGGTGCGCTTGGTGAGCTGCAAGACGAGCGCGCTATTCCTCTGCTACTCCCTTATGTAGACAACGACGACTGGCAAGTTCGACACCGCCTAGCCCAAGCGCTAGGTCACTTCGCTCAACATCCAGACGCCATAGCCGCCCTACAAACCCTCGCAAACGATAAATCGGACCTAGTAGCTGAAACTGCTAAAAGTCACCAGACCTCTGAGTAACTCACGGTAATTGACATCATCGCTTTACTCAACTTGGCCGCAGTCTTTATAGCAGCCCGCACGCAAGCAGTCCGCACTCAGCGTGCTCTACTATCAGGAGTCATAACGGTTGCCGAATCAAACTAAAGGCCTAGCCAGCTGCTGTAGGGGTAACCTTCTTATTGAGTATGCATCTAGTGAATTGCTATAGTAAATTGCTATCAAGATAAGCTAATTAGCCCTTGAGATAGCTGAATTATGAGTATGGTATCAACTTAAAAAGTTTGAAATAACATAGTCATTTGCGTGTTTATACGAGTGGAAATGAAGTTCTGGTTTTAATCTACTTCTAGTTATAAGTTTCAACTTTTATCGATTGTTGTAAAATCCCAATCTTCCGAATTTGAACGGGTAATCGAGAAGGCTAATAGAGGGCTCAACTCTATGACAGGAGGCAGTGAGGATGGGTTTTGACTAACTGCAATTGCTCTAGATACAGATACTTTCCTCGCTAAAAAGAACTTGATTGAAACCGTCTTCAACAGACTCACCAACCTTGTCTATCCATGAGGCTAAGCACAGATATTTTTCACGTTTTAGCTATGTTTTAGCTATCTAGTCAAATCTTCTGATAGAATATGATCATATCAAGAATGATTAAAATAGAACTCATTTTTATTGCTTCAAAAGTAATTCTGTTTGATAATACGAGCATCAGCTGCTTGAGGCAGTTGTCTGCAGGGCTAATTGCTTAAGAGAACATTAGCTGGCCGATTCATCTAACTGTTTTAATAATTTGTTCGTTTTAACGTATGTTTTAAGCCTCGCTTTAACGTAGTTTTCAAGCCTGTAGGAGAGTTGCTTAAGTGCGCGACAATGCACCATCTTCTCGGAAGCAATCTGTTAATGACCAGTGGTCTTCTATTACGGATTTAAGTACTGATCCCTGTACTGTAAAGCGGTGGGATAGCCTTAGTTTTTCCTCAACACTCTATCTTCGTCCCATTCTAGATGCGCTATTAGCGCCTATGCCCGGACTGCTACATGACGAGCTGCGGTTGGGTTTGCAAGAAGCGCTAGTAAACGCTGCTAAGCACGGAAATCAGCTAGATCCTAGCAAAGTTGTATCGGTGCGCTATGCCAAAGCGAACGGCTATTACTGGTGGATTGTATCCGACCAAGGTAAAGGCTTTGAAAAGCCCACTGCCTGTCCCTGTCCGGCTGGCGACAGCTACTTGCTAGAGGCCCAAATGATCAGCGATTGTGGTCGTGGCCTTTATATATTGCATCAGGTATTCGATCAGGTCCGCTGGAGTAATGATGGCAAAGAGATTCAGCTTGCTAAGCAAATTCAGCCACCTCTACCCTGGTTGGGGATAGCTAGCCCAGCCCTTTTTATAAAGCGGATTGAGCTGTGGTGGCATAGGTGGTCTGCGGCTTCTATCCAAGGTCTGTAGCGGGCGCAGGCTCTGCAGTGCGTTTGCGCTTTCCATGCGTAGGACAAGGAGGTGCTTTGAGTGTCTTGTCTAGCCAGCCGACCGCTTGTGTCAGACGAGGTAAGGCTTCTTCGGGATTGTCTTTAAGCATGTACACTAGAGCGGCAGCAGCCTGCTCTTTGGCGCGGACATTACGATTAGCGCTGAGCTTGTGCCAATCGTGATTTGAGATAGCAAGCTTCTCAGCTAGCGTCTGAGCCAAGACCTCAGCGCTCAACGACTGAAGCAGGGTACGTTCCTTAGTACTAAGTTTTTGGCTATTAAGCTTTTGCCTGGTGGTCTCTTTCGTCTCGAGCTCCTCGCTTGGAGCTTGATGAGTTGGTGGGATTGGGGGGTGACTGGAAGTGGTCATCGTTCTATACCGTAACGTCCTTCTATCCTTTGCAGCATATATGAAATTTTTCAGAAAGGCGTCTACTAGGCTACCTCATTTACCCAGTGATGAAGAGTTGGCTAGCTTTGAGAAAGACCTGAAGCAGACGGCCGATGATTTTTTGCGACTACGCGATCGCTTTTTTGCCATTCGCCGTGCCAAAGTCAAATACGAAAAGCTGGCTATGAGCGATCTGAGTAATTTGCCTAGTGAAGATCTCGCTCACATGCAAGATCGCATTGAGGCGCTCAAAGTGACCTTAGAAAGCCACTTACTGTCTTGGCGGCAGCTGCGAGAACCCTTCTGGCAAGTCGTTCGTTTTGTTGGCCTAGGCATTGTCATCGGTTGGTTTTTGCATCTATGGCTAGGTGATCTAGTCGGCTAGTTTGGTCTAGAAGTTCGCTTTAGGTGGCTAAAGAGAGTTGGTTGGTAAAATAGAAAACCTGGAAAGCAACCGGAGAAAGCAGTCATAGAAAGCAACTAGAGTTGAAAGCATAGAGGCTTGAGCGCATAGAATAGTAAGCACACTCGATACCAGAAAACCCGAGCTGCTGCTCTTTCTATGACTATCTCCCAGCGCATCAAGCATATTCTAAAATCAGGTCAACCAGGCGAGAGCCTAACTATTCAAGGATGGGTAAGAACGAAACGCAGCGCAAAGAAATTCACCTTTATAGAAGTCAATGACGGCTCTTCTATGAATGGTCTTCAGGTAATTGCACCTGAAGATATTCCAGATTATGAGAAACAGATAGAGCGCATTAGCACAGGTGCCTCCGTTCAAATCACGGGTACTCTCGCTGAGTCTCCTGGAAAAGGGCAAAGGGTAGAACTACAAGCGAGTGAGATCGAAGTTTTTGGCGAGTCGGATGGCGAAACCTATCCGCTGCAGAAAAAACGCCACTCCTTTGAATTTTTGCGCACTATCGGTCACTTACGAAGTCGTACAAATACACTCGGTGCTGTCTTTCGAGTCCGCAACGCCTGTGCCACCGCTATTCATGAGTTTTTCTGGAAACGTGATTTTCTGTGGATGCACACACCAATACTGACTGCTAGCGACTGCGAAGGTGCTGGTGAAATGTTCACCGTCACCCGCTTCAACCTTGATAGCATTCCGAAAACCGAAAGTGGTAAAGCCGACTACGGCCAAGACTTTTTTGGCAGACCTGCCTATCTCACCGTTAGCGGTCAGCTCGAAGCCGAAATCATGTCGATGGCTTTTAGTAACGTTTACACCTTTGGCCCCACCTTTCGCGCTGAGAACTCTAACACCGCTCGCCATCTCGCTGAATTTTGGATGGTCGAACCCGAAATGGCCTTTTGTGACCTAGAAGGCAACATGGATTTAGCCGAAGCCTTCTTGAAATATGTCTTTAGCTACGTGATGGAACACTGCGCAGACGACATGGCATTTTTCAATCAGCGCATTGACAAAACCGTTCTAGAGACAGCCGAAAATATTATTGACAACGACTTCGAGCGCATCACCTATACCGACGCGATCGCCCAACTAGAGCGCGCCATTGAAAACGGCGACAAAACCTTCGAATTCCCCGTTAAGTGGGGGATTGACCTGCAGTCCGAGCACGAACGCTATCTTGCCGAAGAACTATTCAAAAAACCTGTCATTGTTACCGATTATCCAGCCGAAATCAAAGCCTTTTACATGCGCTTGAATGACGACAACAAAACAGTTGCTGCCATGGACGTACTAGCGCCTCGCATCGGCGAAATCATTGGTGGTGCCCAAAGAGAAGAAAGACTAGACGTGCTAGAGCGCCGCATCAAAGCAGCCGGCCTACCCCAAGAAGACTACTGGTGGTACCTAGATCTTCGCCGCTACGGCACAGTCCCCCATGCAGGGTTTGGCCTAGGCTTTGAGCGACTCGTTCAATTCATGACTGGAATGAGCAACATCCGCGATGTCATTCCCTTTCCCCGCACACCAGACAACCTAGATTTCTAGAACCAAAGACAAAGGTAAACAAGAAATCACCTCTAACCCTTCTTACCTGAAGTCTCTTCTTCGGGGGGTTGGGGGAGGCCACGTGCAGCCCCCAAGCAGACTGTAAAGTCTCTCAGCATAAGGAGGGGCATGGGGAAGACGCAATAGAGGCTCCGGGCCAGGGATCTATCTATAGTGTGTTTCCCAAAATCTTGAAGGCTTGCATCTTTCCCCGCTATTGATAATGCTCACAAGCACCGATCCCCAACCCCGTCGTAACAGGAACTATACAAAATCAGCAGATAGTGGCAATAGCCCTTATTCTTAACACGTCGGCTGATCAAGCTAGCGACTCTCTCAACAGCCCCTTGTATGTCTCCAAAAATCCTAGTTGTTTTCAATGGTAAAGGCGGCGTCGGCAAAACCACCACCGCCGTCAACCTAGCCGCCATCTTCGCCCAAACCCAATCTGTTTTGCTAGTCGATGCGGATACACAAGGCTCGGCAACTTGGTGGGCCAATCGAGGCGATCGCACCCTAGGCTACGACGTCAGCCAAGAAAGCGATCCAGCATTACTTGGTAAACTAAAAGAGATAGACAGCTACGAATTGATTGTCGTAGACACCCCGCCTGCACTCAACTCAGATGTCCTTGCTGCCGTCATTCCGCTAGCCGATTATCTACTACTGCCGACACCTCCGGCCCCGATGGACATTGCTGCTTTAGTGCATACAGTCAAACAATCTATCGTTCCTGTTGGCGTTGCTCACCGAGTCTTACTCACCAAAGTAGATTCTCGCTCTCTAGGTGAGGCGCTAGAAGCACAGACAATGCTGATGGAGCTAGACATTCCCGCTTGCCACGCCTTTGTTAGAACCTACAAAGCCCACGAACGAGCTGCGCTAGAAGGGGTCTCGATCACCCAGCTAAAAGGTAAAAACGTTACCGAAGCGAAAGCCGATTACAACCGAGTTGCCAACGAAATCAAAAGGGACTGGAAAGACTCATGACCAAAAAGCGGATTGCCGACCTGCTCAAAGAAGAAGTCGAAAAGCCAGTCTCAAGCGCTGAAAGTAGCGCCGACGGACCGACTGCCGAGACAAAAGCCAAAACTGCGCGGACTGCTAGCAAACCATCCGCTAAGAAAGCATCAGCCACCAAGACCGCGACGGCCAAACCTTCAGCTCAGGCTTCATCTACAAAGGCTGCAGCGAATAAGTCAACTACTTCAAAAGCCGCTACTTCAAAAGCTGCTACTTCAAAAGCAACCACAGTAAAAACGAAAGCAGCGGATGCAAACACTATTCAGCTAAACCAGAAAATTGAGACTCTAGAGACCGCGTTGATCAAAGCAGAATCTCAAATTAGCGCACTACAAGATGATGTCGAAACCCATCAAAATCGTATCTTTGAACTGAAGGATAGTTTAGAGAAGTCCGAAAGCAAGCATAGAGCAAAAGATGCTGACTTGGAGAAAGTGACTGCGCAGCTCAAGGAAGCTAGACAGACCATTCTCAAAATTAGCGAACGTCAAGCAGCAGAGAAAAAGCGACTAGCTGATGCCGAAAAACAAGCTATAGCGCAGCAAGCGGCTGAACAAAAAGCGGCTGAGCAAAAAGCCGCCGAAAAGCAAGCCGCCGAAGAGAAAGCTGCGAAAGCCAAAGCGGAGAAAAAAAGCGGTTTGAGCGTGAGACGTCCATACTCTAGCTACAAATCTATTCCCGAATATGCCATTCAAAGGGGTACCCCCGTGGGTGGGCAGAACAACAGCATGCTAAACGATGACGATATCGGCTGGGTTGACTAGCCAGCATGCAGGAGTCGCTTGTTCTTTAAGGATGCCTTAAGTATCTTTCGTCTAGTGCTACACCTGCATAGTCATCCCTTGTTATTGTCTAGGAGGGTAGGACCCTTCGCTATCAGGATATTGATTATGGCTTACGCTTGGGCAGACTCTTGGCAATCCGCACTGTCGACGGTTCGGCGCGTAGTTCGGTCAGCGGGTCGGTATGCGATCGCACTGACCTTGCTCGGGTTAGCTGCCTGTGGCAATCCATCCACCGAAGATGTAGCTAGCAGTCAAGTCGTAGAGCCTACTGAGGAGGCCTCTCCTGAAGCAGCGCCTACTGAGGAAGAAGTCGCTGCCATGCGAGCAGAATGGGAAGCTCGCATGGCGAAGGTGCAATCGGTAGTAGACGAAACGCCTCGCGATGAGCTGATAGCTAGCTCTGCGACTAAAGGACCTCGCGATGCAAAAGTGATGGTGTTGAAGTTTTCGGATTTTCAATGCCCTTACTGTGCCGTTGCCGCTGCCAGCATGAAGACATTCGCTGAGGCGCACGACGAGGACGTACTCTATGTTTACAAGCAACTTCCCCTCGTCAGCATTCACCCTGAAGCCGAACCAGCCGCTAAAGCGAGTTGGGCCGCGGGGCAGCAGGGGCAATTTTGGCTGTATCACGACGGCCTCTTTGCCTTTCAAGATAGGCTTGGCGAAGACTATTACGTAGAGCTAGCCGAGCAGATTGGACTAGATATCGAAAAGTTTAATCAAGATCGCAACAGCCCTGAAGCTGAAGCTGCCATCAATCAAGATATTCAGCTAGCGAAAGCCTTGGAAATACGTGGCACCCCTAATTTTTTGGTCACGAACACAGACCAGAGCTTCTTATTTCCGGGTAACACGCCGTTAGAGGTGTTTGAAGAGGCGACTGATAGGCTATCTACGACCGCACCTTAAGCCGCCATCCTCTAAAGTAAGACCGCAGTAAGACCGCAAGCAAGACGCATCTCAACCAAGCATGGCATACGACTCTAAAACCTACGGTCAAAGCCCCTTCGGAAATTCCCCCAAGCCGGATGAGGAACCTGGGAGAAAGTCGGTTGACGCAAGAGATACAACGTTAGCAAGCAACGATAGACAAGCCGATAAATTTCCACCGATCTCGGCCATCCCTGGAGCCCAATCCGCTGGAGTCCAACCCGTTGAACGAGCTAGTAAGCTGGGACTTATTCGAGCTGATGACGGGGGTGCGATAGGCAAGACAGCGATCGCAACCGGTCTATCAAAGCGCAAATCGCGGACCTCTCGATCCAACTCTCGGCTTAAAGTGTCTAGTCCAAAAGTCTCTCGCGACTCTACCGCCACAAAACCAGCTCGAAAAAGCAAAAAGGCCAAATCTAACAGCACACCTGCCAAGACACTGAAGGCAGCGCCCGAGACCGTAGAAGTTGCGATCGCCCGCCGCTTCCAAGAAGAAGATCGAAGCGCCTACCTATCTTTGTTCTACAAAACTGGCATCTCGGGTTTGATTTGGGCGGTACTACGCTTAGTTCGCTATCAGCTTTCCGAAAGGGCGATCGCCACTATCAACATCATTCTTCATCCTGTTCTCGTATCAATGCTGGCGCTCGGTGGAACTATTGGCCTTACCTTCTGGCTGCGACGCATCCTTAGAGACTTAGCCCTCCATACCCATCAGTTGGCCATTGATGCCGAAGTCACTGATGGCAAAAACTACCGACCGACCCTAGAGATAGTCGGTGACTCACTAGAGTACAATCCAAAGCTTCGCCAGCACCTCGCTCGACTCTCTAGCGCAGCGTCCATCCTAATCTGTACGCTGATCAGCTACATCATGACAAGCCTACTACTCCCCTGGGAATAGTGACTCGTCAAGCTGCCTATCGCTTTTCTATCCGTTTACGATGCCGCTGCTAGCTCGCCTCTGACTACGCGATCGCCCCTACACGACCCATAGGACTCAGTCACAATAGTACATTGCCCCTGTCGGCTGTCGGCTCCGTCCACTTTCTCGTAGTAGACAACAACCCAATCATTCGTTTTACCTAGCTCGTGTGCCCTAGCCGTGTTGGAGTAGAGAACGTTGAATGACCAGCCTTCTTTCTGCAAGCTCATCACCGGTAGCCAGGGTTTGCCTTCCGGATTGAACCGACGGGGTGTAATCATCCTGAGCTGACCAGCTTTTGCCAAGTAACGATACTGGGCATCTACCTCTAACAGTAGCTTAGTAGAGGGCGAGTCTATGACCTGTTCTAGCGTTTGGTCGGTCGGTCTGCGTGCCTGTGAGCGTTGGGCAGCAGATGGTGACATCTTTCTGGACCTTACTCTATGTAGCTGTTGGACAGCAGCTCTATCTAGTATGGCACCGACCGAATCACGGACTAGCATTGTTCGTCCCTCTGCAAAGCCAGAAAGCTGAGCTAAGCTGCCGTCATAGGCCGCCTGCTCTAGTGCCTCTAAAGAGTCGATCTCTAGCATCTTATGAATGCGACGCGCTAAAACTGGGCCAATACCAGGAATTTTGGTAAACAAACGTTCTGGAGATGTCTCTACTTGCAAACGAGCCAACAAACCTAGCTCACCAGTCTGTGCCAGCTCTTTGATTGAGGCGGCTAACCGTTTGCCAATGTAGGGAAGTTTTTCTAAGCCAACTACACCCTCAGCTTCAAAGATGTCCACTACAGGACGATCTTGAGCGCGAATAGATTGCGCTCCTTTGCGATAAGCACGAATGCGGTAGTAGTCATCCCCTTGAGTTTCTAAGAGGTCTGCGACTTGCTCAAATGCAAGCGCAATTTGATCGTTAGAAAGAGAAAAGATCTGCCTAAAAGTATCTGGAAATAGGGTGGTTTGAATCATGCCTAAACCTTTGCACAGCCAAGCTTAAAAGGCTGTTTGAATCTTCCTCTATTATCCAATATTTAAGCGAAAACGACAGGCTATTCCCTATCAGAAACAGCTGCGAGAGAACAGTAGAAATAGTGACAGCAACCGTAGTCTTCTCTATTCGCACGAAGGCTAACTGTGAGGCTAACTTGAAAATACGAAAGCAAAGCAACAATTTACAACTAGCGCAATCAATAGATATATAGCCATCCGGTATAAAAAGCGAAAAGCTGCACTAGCGGTCGAACTAACCCGAACAAGGAGAAATAGAATAGGGTTAGCAATGCTCTAATGCGTGGTTACAGCGATGGATAAGGCGTTTGTTCGAGAGACTGCGGCTGTTGATAAAGTTGAGCAGATAGCCGAGCTCAAAGCGTTCATCCGTAAGGAACGAGATGCGCGTCAGGTGAAGAAGGCGCTGGCGGTCAAACTGTTGTACGAAGGGCACGGCTATCAAGGCGTCGTCGATGTTCTGAATGTATCGCTCGGCGCTATCAGCGAATGGAAGCAGTTGTACGAAGCGTCCGGGCTAGCTGGGTTTGTTCCCCAGCACAAGGGCAAGAAGAGCTTTCTAAGTGGTGCTGAGAAAGCAGCGGTGCTGGCTTGGCTAGGTAGCAAACGTATCTGGACGCTCGGCGAGCTAGAGAGTCATCTGGCAGAAGACTACGATGTGGTCTATGCCTCGAAACAGAGCTACTACGACCTGTTCGAGTCAGCGGGTATCACCTGGAAGAAGACAAGCAAAGTCAACCCGAAGGGCGATGCTGAGGCGGTGGCGGCAAAAAAGCCGACATCGAGCGCTGCTTGGCGCACTACCGAGACGAGATAGGGCGTGGGCAGCTCAGAGTGCTGTTCATGGATGAATGTCACCTGATGAGTGCTGACCTGGAAGGCTACGTTTGGGGTACTAGAGGTCAGCGCGTCGAGGTGCCGATTGTGAACGAACGCGACCGGCAAACTTACTACGGTGCGCTCGACTTGCTGAGCAAGCGCGTGTTGTTTGGGGCTTACGGCGCTGGCAACACGGCTAACACCATCGCCTACTTGCGGTACTTACAAGTGCAGTTCCCACAGCAAAGACTACTGTTGCTATGGGATGGGGCGAGCTACCATAGAGCTCATGAGATTCGAGACTTCCTAGCACGGACCAACGACGGCCTACCAGCGTCGCAGTGGCCGATTCACTGCATTCAGTTTGCGCCCAACGACCCGACTCAGAATCCGATTGAAGATGTTTGGCTACAGGCAAAGAACAGTGTGCGACGATTGGCAGGACTGAAGCCATCATTCAAAGGCGTCAAGTTCTTGTTCGAGCAATTCTTGTCGCTGGAAGTCTTCGACTTTCCCAAGATGCACATGTACGGCTCGTTTTCACAAATCATCTAGGATGGCTATAGGAAACGCCCTAGAATCAATCCAGCTTGCAAGCAAGGTTTCGGTAGCCAGTGGCGAATGCTTTACAATACTCTGCCTGCTTGAAGCTCTTCAATCAAGTTCTGAAGCTGATCGCTATTAGCATGGTAAACCTCGTTGCAGAACTGACAGGTGGCTTCTGCGCCATCGTCTACTTTGATCATGTCAGTAAGTTCGGTTGTCCCTAGCAGCTTGAGGGCGCCCATCATGCGATCGCGGCTGCACCGACAATAAAACCGTACATCCTGCGACTCCGACAAGATCTCTAGTCCCATATCGCCTACTAGCTCTTCAAAAATCTCAGGTAGTGTCTTCCCTGCTTTCAGCAGTGGCGTGAAGCCTGTCAAACTCTTCAGCCGAGACTCTAGTCGAGAGATCAGCACCTCATCGCGAGCTGCCTTTGGCAGCACCTGCAACAACAATCCACCTGCTGCTTCTACACCATCCGCACCAACAAACACACCTAAAACTAAAGCCGAAGGTGTCTGCTCAGAAGTCGCCAGATAGTGAGTCAAATCGTCGCCAATCTCGCCTGTGACTAGCTCCACTGTACTGGCATGCGGCTGACCGTAGCCCACATCTCGCATCACATTCACATACCCTTCTCGTCCGATCGCCGCACCTACATTCAGCTTTCCGTCTGCACTTGGCGGCATCTCCACCTGCGGCTCTTCCACGTAGCCCCGCACCGTCCCATCTAGCCCTGCATCTACCATCAGCCCTCGTAACGGACCATCACCTTTAATCCGAATACTCACCCGTGATTCTGTCTTCTTCATACTCGATACCAGTAGCAGTCCGGCTGTCATGGCTCTACCCAAAGCTGCCGTCGCTACATAAGAAAGCTGGTGGCGATCACGCGCAACCTGAACCAGCTCAGTCGTCGTAACCCCTATAACACGAATACCTCCATCTGCTGCTGTTGCCCTAATTAACCTACCTGTCATCCGCTTACCTTCTTTTTACTCCGCTCAAATTATTGTATCGCTATGGCACAAGGATACTTAAGCACGAGTCAAACGCTGAATAAGTATGAGAACTATATAACGAGCTCGTCATATAGTTCTCATCGGCCGAACTCCTTCGTGGCTTTGCAACTGAAAGTTCGACCCAGAAGCGCTATTTGGGAATTCTACACTTTGAGATAGCTATCACTGCCTTCTTCAAATCTCATCTTCGAAGAACTTCTTTGAGGATCCAAGACTGCTCTATATCCGTATCCTCTTATCCAACGAATCATGTTTTTACTGGTGGATTCTATTACTCCATATCTTCCGGTCTTGCTGGCTTTAGAAAACTTCATTATCTCTGGCTGCTACGCCATGATTGCGAGTGGTATTTCCTATGGTATTTGGCAAAACCGAAAAGCGGGCATCAATTCGGTTGTTGCGACTATCGTTCTGATTTTCTCTAGCTGCGCCTTAGGACATGGAATGCAGGGTTTTGGAATGCTAGGGTTCGGTCAGTGGGCCAGAATTCAAACGCTATTTGACCTTTTGACTGTCGCCGTCGCAATCCGGTTTGTAAGCTATTACGAAAGCTTTGGGGTGCTAGCTCAGATAGGGCAAATCGCGGCGGCAAATGTGGAGTTAGAGTCTGAAAATCTTTCTTTGCAAGAAGCACTATCGCAGCTAAAGCAGACGCAATCTCAGTTGATTCACGCAGAAAAGATGACTAGCTTAGGACAAATGGTGGCTGGTGTAGCTCATGAAATCAACAACCCAGTTAACTTTATTTATGGCAATCTAAAATTCGTTGAGGAACATACTTTTGATCTTCTCAATATCTTGAAGCTTTATCAAACCCTTTACCCTCAGACATCATCAAAGGTTGAAGCTACTGCTAAAGATAAAGATATAGATATCGATTTCATTCAAGCTGACCTGCCTAAGATTTTATCTTCTATGACGATGGGAACCGAGCGCATTCGCGATATAGTGTTAGGCCTTCGCAACTTCTCTCGTAAAGATGAAGCAAAATATAAAGCTGTGAACATCCACGAAGGTATTGATAGTACTCTACTGATTCTGCAGCATCGCTTGAACAATGGTCCAGAGCATCAAGCTATTCAGGTTATTCGAGAATATGGAAGTTTACCGCCAGTGGAATGCTACGCCAGTCAGATGAATCAGGTGTTTTTAAACCTATTAGCTAATGCCATCGATGCGATTGAATATGCCAACACCAGTCGAGCTCTAGAGGAGATGGAAACTAAACCCGGCCAGATTACGATTCGGACGGTAAGTCTCCTTCATAACCAGGTAACCATATCGATATTGGACAATGGATGTGGAATACCCGATAGTATCCGCACCCACATATTTGATCCCTTCTTCACCTCAAAAGATGTAGGAAAGGGCACTGGTCTAGGGCTATTTATCAGTCATCAAATTGTAACCGAAAGCCACCATGGGGAGTTGGAATGTCGTTCTATCTTGGGTAAGGGTACAGAATTTACGATTCACATACCTATTATTCAAACTGTTCCAGGCAAAGTGACAAAGGTAACTGATCCTGCTGTTCACGCATTGACTCTATCGGAACGTCAAACGACGACCACCGGTTAGGCAGAGAACTTACTACTGAATGTTTAATCGAAATCCTCTAAACTCAGAACCTTAACTTTTTGTTTGAATAGCGCTGCTAGTCGTACAACTAGCTTCGAAAGTCTTTTCTGGCTCTCAACCCTTTCGAAAGTTGTGTAATGGGACGTACTCAACTAAATGTCGGTTTGAAATAAGAAGAGCGTAAAAGGGACGATAGGTACGCTGAGATTGACGAAATTAATCAAACCGTATCCTCCGATATGTCAAGCTTTGAAGACCAGGCTTTTTAGATGATGGGTGGGAGTAGGTGATCAACCCATCTAAAAAGCCTGGTCTTCGCTCCTGATCTTCACCTAGGATAGGGCCATTAACCCGAACTGCCGCTAAGGTGAAACTGACTCAAGTGCTAACACAAAACTCAGCTCGCTTCAAGAATAAAAAAAGCGTCCTTTAAATGACTAAAGGACGCTTGAACAAAGAGAATAACGCAGGGTTAGCTAGAAATTGTTGAACAGAAGTTCACTGGGTGCAGGCTAGGGCGCAAGCGCATAGCCACGCAGCAAACTGCCGACCGTCTTGGCGGTAATCTTCATCTGAGTGAGCGGGTTAGCAGGGACAACAGTTTTGTACAAGTAGCTATCAAAGGTCAGCTTTTGTACATCGATATCAGAGCACATCTCGACGAACGCTTCGCGCGATGCATCGCTGCGGTAGAAGACACGCTGCAAGATATCGAGCACCTTGTAAGTGAGGCCGTATTCCTTGTCCCAACGCTTAATATAGAGCTTTAGCTCATCTTCTGTGAGTGCCCGCTCGCCACTGTTAGAAAATTCAACGATGGTCTCGGCGCACATCCGCGCAGACTTCGCTGCAAAGTAGATACCTTCGCCAGAAGATTTGGTCACAGTACCTGCAGCGTCTCCGACTAGTGCGACCCGGCCAACGACGCGGCGCGGTCTGGGATGCTCAGGAATGGGATGAGCTTCTACCTTGATAATTTCGCCGCCTTCTAGACGCTTGGCTGCGCGCTGACGGATGCCGCGCTGAAGCTCCTTGATGCGAGCCTGGTTGGGGCGCATAGTGCCTGTGCCTACAGCCACGTGATCGTATTTGGGGAAGACCCAGGCATAGAAGTCAGGAGAGACATCATCGCCGACGTACATCTCGGCTAGCTCTTCGTAGTAGGCCATCTTGTCTTCGGGTAGGCGAATGCGCTCTTGGAAAGCGATCGCATAGTTATAGTCACCCGCATCAATTGCCCGAGCCACCCGAGAATTGGCACCATCTGCGCCAATTACCATGTCTACCTTGAGCGTCTTCGCCTCGCCCTGCAAGCCACCGTGTGAATGATCAGCGTAGTGAAGGACGTAAGGATCTTTGTCGTTTCCAGGAATCTCCAGCTTATGAACCGTTCCGTTGATTACCTTAGTCCCTAGCCTTTCAGCTCGGTCTCTAAGGAACCCATCTAGGATTTCACGGCGGCACATGCCGATATATTCATCGTTATGTAAAGTCTCACCAATGTTGACTTCAACATTCGAGGGTGAGATCATCTTCATCTTGCGAACTCGACGATCGATAATCTCAGGGGGTAGATCAAATTCGTCAACCATACACAGAGGAATGGCCCCACCACATGGTTTCGCATTGTCTAGCTTACGCTCGAACAAAAACGTTTCAATACCAGCTTTTACAAGTGTTTCCGCAGCGGAAGAACCCGCCGGACCACCGCCTACAACCGCAACCCGAAGTGCCAAGGGCTTATGCTCCACGTAATAAAAAAACCTATGGAGAGAATCGTATCACCGTCACTTATGCGAAAGTACTGAAACCCCGTTAATGTTAAGCAGATTGCAACACTGGTTTACATTCAGTAAGAGTAACCACTTCAGTCTGGCTGATCGCTTAAAGAGTTATAGCAATGTGAAACATTGGATTATTTTAGTATTCTTGTTCTATCTGCTTAGTCTAGGATTCTATGGCTATCAAACCGTCTCAAATTCAGTCAGTACTCAACAGCAAGCGGGCTGATTTTTCTAGCTTTGATGCCAGTACTTCTAGCTATCTAACTCAGTATCGAACGGCTTGGGATGAGTGGATAGCGCTGCCTTCTACAAAGCGATCGCAGTGGATCCAAGCGCAGTCTAGTGACATCGGTGTGCGGCCCCTAGAGCCAATTAGCGCTAAGAGCCATGGTATTATGCGCAGCCATTTGCAATGGGATAACAGAGAGCAGAGCCTAGAATGGGTCAAGCAGCACCTTAGCGATGTCACGACTTTTGCAGTAGATGGCTCGCAGGTGTTTCCCCAAAAGGATTTTTCCATTCCAATCGCCCTAGTTCAAATTGGCTGGTTTGAGAATCATCACTCGGTAGCGGGCACATACGAGAAAGATATCCTGCTTGATGTAATGACGCCGAAAGATTTGGTCGCTGACAGGTCGCAGCCCATGGATCGGTGGATCAATATGCGGCGGTTCTCGATGGAGATGCAGCGGCTTACTGACTATATCAAGACTGCGAAAGATAGAGCGCTCCAGCAAGGCCGCGATCCAGAGAAATGTCTGGTCTTTTGTGATGGTTCGCTAGTGCTTTCTTTTGCCTCTATGCTCGAAGATAATATCCGTACCCCTTATGTAGAGCAGGTATTAACACTGCTACAGGCTAGCGAAAAGTACCAGGTGCCCCTAGTGGGCTATGTAGATACGCCTGAATCAAACGACATCATCACGCTGCTACGGACTTTTCACGATTTAGATAAATCTCGTGCTATCTATGACGCCAAGCTGCTGAGCCCAATGATGCAGTGGGGCGATCACACTCCAATGATGATCTGTGATCGCGGCGGCATTCTCAACGACTATCGAGAAATGCGCGATCGCCTTGCCTTTACCTACCTGAAAACAAACACTGGCTACCCCGCTCGCCTAGAGTTGCCCAAATGGATCTGGGAGGCTGGGCTAGCTGATACGGTGATCAATCAGGTCCGCGCTGAGGTGATCGTTGGCAACGGGTATCCCTACGCAATTGAAACCGCCGATCAGACGGCTGTTTTGCAAAGCCGCGATCGTCAAATTTTCTATCGTATCTTGCAAGACTGGGCTGCTAGAGAGCAGCTACAGCTTAGTCTGTCTCAAAAGATGATGAGTAAGGCTAGGCGCCGAGGTTAGCGCAATTGTATTCGGAGTCCGTGCTGCTCAACTTACTGCGAAAATGCTAATTGCCAAACCGCTCAGTGCAGGTGTGGCTGTAACGAAGTGTCACAAGCTTAGAAGCATTGCTATACATGAGATGAAGATTAGTTTATTCACCATCAATTGGTATTACTGTACCGATAATCCATGGCGCCTCTTCAAAAGCGAGAAAGAACAAAGTATTTACGACATCTTCAGACTACCCATTGCAATGCAGAGGATGAAAAATACCGAAAACAGGTAAAAAGCTTGAATGTTTCAACAGAATAGCAGACTTTGAATCGCAATCAACGTCTACTTCAAAAGATAGAGAGACAAAAGAGAGAAAAGAAACCTACTCTGGATGTAGAGAGTTATTAGGAGAGAAGAGATATCTCTTAACTTCTCATCTCTGTAGCAATAAAAAGAGTTATATGAGTGTTTTAAAGAGGATTAAATACGTCGCTATCGGACTTGGTAGCGCGATCGCCCTGCTTGCTGTTTGGGGGCTTATTGAACCGCGTCTTCTAAACACAAAAGAAGAGACGGCTACAATTCCCAACTTACCGGCAGATTGGGAAGGTAAACAAATTGTCCAGATTTCAGACTTTCAGATCGGCATGTGGGCTGATAATCCAGGTACTGCGCGTCGCAGCGTTGAGCAGGCAATTGAGGCAAACCCTGCCGCCGTCCTGGTTAGCGGCGACTTTATCTACCACGCTGGCTCTGACCCCACAAAAGAGATAGAAACCGCCGTCAGTATCGTCGAGCCACTAGTGGATGCGGGCATTCCAACCTATGCAGTACTCGGCAACCACGACTACGGCATGAGCAGTAAAACAGCAGACCCCAGAGAGCAGCTAGCTAGCACCCTAACAGCTGAGCTAGAGGCCGCTGGCATAGTGGTCCTCCAGAACGAATCTACCCAAATGCAGCTAGCGGATGGTGGCGAACCGCTCTACCTTGTGGCTGTCGGTTCGCTTTGGGCCAATCGAGATGATGCGGACGCGGCCCTAGCCGAAGTTCCTGAAAGCAGCCCTAGAGTCGTATTAATGCACAACCCAGACAGCTTCGAACGCTTTCCGCCGAACACGGCACCCTTAGCCGTTGCTGGTCATACCCACGGTGGACAAATGCGAATACCCAACTCTCCCCAGTGGTCTTGGCTGAAATTCACTCAAGGCGACGAAGTGACTGCCGACGGCTGGATACAAGACTATGGACAGGCCGGCAATAACCTCTATGTCAACGTAGGTATTGGGATGAGTATTATCCCAGTAAGAATATTTTGTCCACCGGAAATGACGCTCTTTACGCTCGCAAGTGGTGATAGCGAAACGTAGAGTTTATCTCGTGAGGTCAGACAGTTGCTTAGTTGCCAAACATCCAGGTGAGTTGAACATTTAGTTCGCTGACAATATTCTCTAAATTTGGAACTATCGAAATGCAAAGGCTTAATTACATTGTTGTAACTTTCGAGCTTCTGCATTACATTGTTGTAACTTTCGAATTTCCACACAGTTTGTCTTTCTATTGATAGAAAACTTTGGGCACTATTGTTGCGTACGCTCAAGTAGAACGCATAGAAAGGGACCGAATACAAATGACAATTCTCTTGAGAAAGCTTTCTTGGCAACGCACAGTTGGGCTACTGCTAGCAGCTTCTATGACTGCAGTTGCGGCCTGTAGCGAAACACCTTCAGAGACAACCACTCAGGAAGAGGCAACCGAGAACGTCACCACCGAAGAGCTTTCTAGTGGCGCGGAAGGCCTAGTTGGTGAAATGGTTTCTCTGCGTGCAGAAGTTGAAGAAACCGTGGATGATACTTCTTTTCTACTAGAAGACGATCAGCTCTTTGGTGGTGAGGACGTTTTGGTTATCAATGTATCTGGAGAGCCATTCGTGCTAGCCGAAGGCGATGACACTGAAGTACAAGTAACTGGCGAGGTGCAGCAGCTTGTGGTTGCTGAGTTTGAAACTGAATACGAACTATCACTAGATCCTAACTTATACGCTGATTACGAAGATCGGCCTGTCGTCGTTGCTCAATCTATCGCACTCTCTCCAGACCCAGGTGATATCACGGCTAACCCAGAAGCCTACTACAACAAAAGAATCGCTGTTGCTGGTGAAGTAGAAGATAAGCTCGATGGTAATACCTTCACGCTAGACGAAGAGGAACTCTTTGGTGGTGAAGACTTGCTAGTTATATCGACGATGGCATCGCCACAGGCGAACGATGGAGAAAAAGTAACGGTCACAGGTGTGCTGCGCCCTTATGAGAAGGCAGAATTCGAGACCGATTATGACTTCACTTGGGATCTGTCTGTGCAAGAGCAAGTAGAAGCAGAATACACTGAAAAGCCTGTCTTCGTTGCTGACGAAGTCTATCCTTCTGCGATGTAGCTTATATGCGATGTAGCTTATAGTGGTAGTGCCATCGCACTCTTCTAGATAGATTGTCTCAAAAGAGTGCCTAGTAGTTTATCTACTAGGCACTTGCTTTATTCACTCCCATTCAAACCATGAGACAGATAACCAGAGTAACCACTAACAGAATTGCAGTTGTTTTTGATTTCGACGAAACGCTGACCCCAAGAGATAGCTTTGCAGTTCTGCTAGAAAGTTGCGGACTCAATTCGCAAGAATTTCAAGAGAACCGAGTCAAGGCTCTGGTGCAGCAAGGATGGGAAAAGTATCTAGCTAGGGCCTATAGCTTGATTCAGGAGTCTCACCGACGCGACCATAAGATTACTCAAGATTTGCTAGCTAAAGTAGGCCAGAACATTCCTCTATATGAAGGGACAGATAAGCTTTTCGAACGATTACAGCAGGCCATTCATCGGATTAGTAGCAATATTGAGCTTGAGTTCTATCTTATTTCGGGCGGCTTTGTAGATATTTCACGCAACACGGCGATCGCTAAAGATTTCAAGCGCATGTGGGGCTGCGAGCTTCATTACGACGAGACGGGCGCAGTCGACTTTATCAAAAAGCAGATGACGCATACCGAGAAGACGCGCTATCTGTACTACCTTTCCAAAGGAATCGAAGACTCCGAGGACAGCAACGACTTAATCTATAACTACTCTAGCTTCCCTCAGGCAGACTTGCATATTCCGCTTAGCCAGGTAATCTACGTAGGTGACGGCGCTTCTGACGTACCTTGCTTCGATGTTATGAAGCAGTACGGTGGGATATCTATTGGTATCTACCCAGAAGACAGCAGCGCTGAAGAGTGGGAGTACATGGACAGTATCAGCCAAACTCAGCGGCTTTCCAACTTAGTACCTGCCGCGTATGAAGAAGACTCTGAGCTAGTGAAGTCTCTCTATCTTTGTGTTGAGTGTGTCGCGAAGCAGATCAAGCTCAGTCAGCTTAGAGTTAAAGAGAAATGAAACGGGCGAAATACTCTCGCCGCTGATGCTTCCGCAGGCTAAGCTCTCAAGCGTAAAGAGCGTGATCTTTAATGTGTAGAACACCCGTATTGAAATGATCCCATTCTGATACCTACGTTGACATGCAGCTTATTCCCTGCTTGTTCATAACCTTCTGCCCAGCTATCGGCGTACGCCTTATCTTTGATGCATAAGCTGTAGTCAAGGCTGCTTAGGTGAGTTCGGTAATCGGCTCTGTCTCCCCGGTGTGTGCTCAATAGGGCTTGCGGGGCGGTGCTTGCAGGACAAACGAAGCTATCTGGGTATGTTGGTGATATCTAACCGGTCTTTGAGATTTTCCAAAGGCCGGTTTTTTCAGTGTGAATGGGCATACTCGAAGTACGAGAGTGTGCATGCTTACGAAAGCAACAAACTCTCATACGTTTGCTTCTGCTATATAACGGCTGCGCTCGCACTGCCCCTTCAGCGTAGATTTTTTTATCAATTGTGATCTCAACTATCGTTACTTTTTTCAAAAAGTCATGAATCAACGCTTCCGCCTATCTGTATTTACTTTGGTTTGTCTAGGAAGCGCTTTTATACCCAGCCTAACTGTTACTGATAGAGCGATCGCCGCCTGCATCGTCGAAAATACGGAAACGGCAGAAAGCGAAGGCACACCCGGCAACAACCCCACATCACGTCAAACCATCGTCTGCGCTAACAATTTGGATAACGCTGGCGTCAACGGCCCAGCAGCCAATCAGGTCACCGTCCAAATTCAGGCTCCTGCTGGCGGCATCTCTGTTACAGGGCAACCTGGTATCCTCCTAGGTAACAGCGCAACAATCACCGTTGAAGGCCCCGGCCGCCCGATTAATACCTCTGGCGATAGCGCCACCGGTATCGATGTCTTAGAGGGTGCAACCATTACGATCAATGGCGTTGTTTCAACCTCTGGTGAAGTTTCTCCTGGTGTGACAACTGGTGAGAATGCGACGATTACAGTAGATGGCGGCACCGTTCGGACAGGCGGCGGTGAATCCCCGGCAATTTCAGCTGGCGCAGACTCTACAGTAGAGATCATAGGGAATGCTCGAATTGAAACGGGCAACTCCAATTCTGATGCGATTGTTTTAGCGGGTGAGAACGGTAAGCTAACGGTCGGATCAGAGGCCATCGTTACCACCTCCAGTGGCATGTCTAACCCTATACAAGTCGATGGGGCAGGCAGCTCAGTTACGGTAGCGGGCGATGTGCGCTCATCTTCAGGAAACGCCACTGCCATCTTCGGTACGGCTGAAAATATTACTATCACGGTTCAAGATGGCGGTGTAGTCACGGCGCAATCTTCCAATTCCAATGCGATTGAGATAACCAGTACAGGCGCGATTATCACCGTTGAAAATGGGGGTGAGGTCAAAATATCTTCGGGTAATTCGGCGGCAATTGTGTCGGGGGATAACGGCACTGTGAATCTAGATGGCACGGTGACAGCGTCATCGTCTCAAAGTCAAGGCGTTATGTTGGGTAACGGAGCGGAGCTGAATGTGCGATCGCGCGGCATTATAGAAACTTCCTCCTCCGAATCACAAGCTGTCCTGATTGACGAAATGGCTGCCACCGCCACTGTCAACGTGGAACGCGGTGGCAATATCGACGCCGTAGGAGCCCAAGCCATCGTCGATCGAGGCATGACCAACACAACAGTCGTTGTAGATGGTACGGTCTTTGGCGGATCTTCTGAACCTGTATTGGACTTAGGCGCAGGCGACGACACGGTCACGGTCAATGGAACGGTGCGAGCAAGTAGCGCTAGCCCAGTGATTGATCTTGGAGAGGGCAACGACACCCTCAACGATAATTCCAGCCAAACCATTGAAGGTCCCGGCATACTGGCCTCAGGAGGCAGCGGCATGGATACCCTCAACCTTAGCAACGGCAAGCCGAACGATTCTACGCAGTACAGCGGATTTGAGATGACCAACGTTGGTCGTAACAACAATCCTGAAGACCCTGCCAATGGTCAGGAAACGACCTTCGAGGTGACCGACGACCAATCGGGCAATCAAATCAATGCCCGTGAAGGTGGCAGGGTGAATGTACAAGAAGGCGGTACAGCAGACGTCACGCCAGATACGGAAGAGGGCTCAGGCTCTGGTCAGCAAGGCGGTACCACTCGCTTCGCCCCTGGCTCTACCGCCAACGTTCGCACCGAAAACAGAACAGGCCCGCAAGCAACCCAGCAGTTTAGCAATACCCGCTTTGAAGGCGGCACTCGGGTCCGCACAGGTTCTGGCTTCGTTAGAGGAACCGCTGCCAACAATGAGGAAACCAGGCGGGGCGAGATTGCTATAGAGTCAGACTTTGCCAACGAGGCAAGCGGTGAGAATGCCCGCAGCTTTGGAAATGCACTCAATGAGCTAGCCGCTGACAGTACAAGAACGTCCGAACAGCAAGCCGCACTCGATGAGCTGATTGCGCAAGCGTCCAGCATAGAAGAAGCGCAGACGCTCGTTGCTCGAATTTCTGGAGAAATTGGAGCACAAACTGCAGCCAGCGGCGTTCGAGCAGCTGCGCTCTTCAATAGCGTTCTGCTCCCTTCCAACAGCAGCGATGCTAGGCGTAATCTCTCTACAGCCGCTGGTGTTACGACGCCTGTGCTGATCGCCACGAAGCAAGCTGATGGTATTGAAATTGTTGAGGAAGACGCGAACAATGGCGTCTGGGTGTCTGGCTTTGGTGGTGCGGTCGATGTTGATGATAATGAATTTTCCACCGACTTCAATTCAGGTACCTATGGTCTAGCCGTGGGCTATGATCGCGCACTTAGGCTTGGCAGCAATCTGGCTGCGGTCGGTGTCGGGATTGGCTATTTCAATACCGACGTAGATGGGACAGGCGACTCAGCAAACATCAACGCTTATTCTCTCGGCGCTTATTTCGAAGGGGCCAGGGGTCCGTTGACGGGTAACGTTGCGGCATCTTACAGCTACCTGGACATTGGCAACGGCAACTTTGGTGATGGCAACGGCAATATTTTTGTCGCCTCTTCTGAAGGATTCTACAACTTGAGCCGGAGCGATAACTTCATCGTCGGGCCATTGGGTCAAGTAGGAGTGGCATTCGGTGGCTATAGCGGCTTTGATTCGGAAGGGAGTGCGATCGCAGTCAACTACGACGGTGAAGGTATCAGCCAAGTAAACGCTGGGTTTGGAGTCCGGGTCGGCGGCCAAACTGACACGGGTGCTGGGCTTCTGTCACTCAATTTGGATCTGCTGTATGCCGGAGCGCTGGGCGATCGCACCATTCAGTTCGATGGTCAGCTTGCCAATAGCACTGTTAGCACAGCAGCCCCCTTCGCCAACGATGACAGCTTCTTGGTCGGCGCAGAAGCTGGGCTAGCCATTTCTGATAGCACCACCGTTGGCGTCCGATACGATGGAGAATTCGGCGGTGATATTCGATCGCACAGTGGAGAGCTAAAAGTATTGTTTCAGTTCTAATCTTCAAGCACTAGTCTTCAAGCACTAGTCTTCGAGAATCGGTGTCGATAGGGGCGGCATCTTTATGCGAAAGTATCTTGGAGATACTGGCTATCTCTTCGAGAATGCTCGCTCCACTATGGATAGTACGGATAGCTAGATAGCTGTTATAGATTGCTGTAAATCGCAATTTATAGGGTTTCTCTGATGCATACTCACAAGAGGCTACGCCTACGAGAAATGTGAGTCAATTGGCCTGTTGTCTTAGTAGGCGTTCTCTAGCCCCGCAAAGCGACGTGGGACCCTACTGCTGTTTCGCATGGCTTTCAGCTAGAAAACTATACTTGAGCCAAGTGTTCCTATCGTGATAAACGCTATAGACGCCTTGCAAAATTCTTTTTTCCTCAATGCCCTACCCTCTATCACCCCGGCTATTTGCGACCATTCTCGCGCTTAGTGCTACAACCCCCCTGGCGCTAGCTGCCTATGCAGACGAAATATCCGGTTCTCACGTTTCCCAGGATCAAGCCCATTGGGACTTAGCCCAGCTTGATTCGCCTGCCCTAGATGCTACAGCTGACATGGATCGGATCTCGATTCCAGGAAGTAGCGTTTCACTACTTCCTCCAGCTGGATTTGTAGTTTCTGATCAGTTTTCAGGGCTGGTCAATCAAGAAAGTCTTGCGAGTATTGTGCTGGCTGAGCTGCCCCCAGACGCCTACACAGAACTCTCGTCTATTTTATCTTCTACGCCAGAGGCTGTGACCGACGCTTTCGCAGCGCGGGGAATCGTGCTGGAGGTAGAGACGATCTCTAGCGTTCTAGTCGAAGGAAGCCAGGTCCCGTTTGTTAAAGGCACTCAGACTGTCGGAGGCACACAAATCGATAAGTATTTTGCACTGTTCGGCACAGAAAGTACGATATTGCTAACCTTTAATGTCACTGATCCGGCTTTGCTAAGTGAACAAGCGGTTGTTGAAACGATTAAGTCGGTAGAGGTCGCTCCGGCACTTTCTATCGAGCAAAAGGTCGCCGAGCTTCCTTTCACCTTTGTGCCCGCGCCTCCGTTTCAAGTTTTCGAAGTTTTACTAGGCTCGACTGTCTTGTTGAGTCCCGGTGGCGAGCCTGATCCTTCTGGAGAAGCACCCGTCATCATTATTGCTAGTTCGGTGAGCCCTATTCTGGGCGCTGAACTCGCAGCCTTTGATATCGATACATTCTCTAGTCAGCTATTACTGAGTACAGAAGGGTTTGCCGAGGCGACTATCACAGCGCGATCGCCGACTGAATTTGCAGGCGGAGAGGGCTACCTAATTCAGGCCTCTATCTCTGATTCTACGGTATTTCAGTATCTAAGGATTCTGCCTGACAACTTCTACATAAGACTGCTGGCCGTTGGCAGCACCGACGAGATAGAAGATCTTGCGCCTACCATTGAAGCTATCCAAAGCTCGGTTGTCGCTAGGCCATAAGCACTCTCTATATTGGCAACTTTATAATCAACAGCTCTCCGCTGATATTTCTGTATTGAGAGATTAGAACCCTGAGTGCTGACTCAAGCGGGAGATTATCGCAATACTTTGCCCATATAGTCTCCCCAAAGTGCTGCGGCCCTAGCACTACTGCCATAGGTAGGGGCGTTGTCGTCATTTCCAAGCCATATCCCAGTAGCCATCTCATCGCTGGGCACATAGCCAATAAACCACATGTCAACGTTGTCATTCGTGGTTCCAGTCTTACCGGCTTCTCCCCGCCCAATATAGGCATTGCTGCCAGTGCCACCTTGCACCACACCTCGCATCATGCTGACCATCGTGTCAGCTACAGACGCGTCTAATACCTGCACGTTTGCCTCTGCCGACTGAGAAAAGTCGTAGATCACCCGGCAAGTAGACGGATCGTCAAAGTCGACGCAATCGCCACTGTCAAGCACTCGCTGAATGCCGTGGGGTCGATTCCACATGCCGCCATTGGCAAAGGCTGCAAAGGCGCCGGTAATTTCTAGGGGGGTGACTTCACTTTGACCGAGTATCAGTCCTGGCTCTGCTCGCAGCTCTGAGCTGATGCCCATTTGCTTCGCTAGGTCTATTACCGATCCTAGTCCGACTGTCTGAGCAATTCTAAGCGCAACTACGTTTTCTGAGCGAGCTAAGCCAGCGTACATATCAAGCGCGCCGCCGCCTGACCGACAGCCTGCATAGAATTGACCCTTCCAATTGAGGTCACTGCACGAGAAGCTCTCTCCCGCCGAGATGCCTTGCGTTAGGGCAGCGGCGTAGGCAAAGACCTTGAAGGTAGAGCCGGGCTGACGCAAGGCCTGACTGGCTCGGTTGAACTGACTTTGGCTATAGTCTACGCCGCCAACAAGGGCTTCGATTTCACCGTTGTGGGTGTTGAGGGTAACGAGTGCGCCTTGAGAAAACCCATCGGCCGCGCCTTGAGTTGCGACGGTATCGCGTAGCGCACTTTCTGCGGTGGTTTGAGCTTCTAGGTCGATACTGGTTTCGACGATAAAGTTTCCCTCACCGGCGAGATCTTCACCGAGGACTTCTCTAAGCTCTTCGAAGATATAGCTATAGAAGTAGGGGGCAACGGCGCTTTTGAGCTGTTCTCTGGCCTTTGGGCTAATTTCGATGCGCGATCGCCTAGCACGCCTGCCTTCTTCGGCGCTGATCATGCCTAGGCCGACCATCCGCTCGATGACGCGATCGCGGTAATCGACTGCCGCCTGATAGTCTTGTACTGGGTTAAACGCATTCGGTGCAGGTAAAATGCCTACTAGGGTTGCAGCTTCACCAATGCTGAGATCCTTAGCATCTTTATCAAAGTAAAACTGCGAAGCGTCTTCAAATCCATAGAGATTGTTGCCTAGATAGACCCGGTTGAGATAGAGCAGCATCAGCGAGTCTTTGCTATAGAAAGTCTCTAGCTTTAGCGCCACAATGGCCTCTCGAATCTTGCGAGCAGCGCTGTCTTCGATGCCGACATAGTCTCGATACGTATTACGAGCTAGCTGCTGTGTGAGCGTGCTAGCGCCTTCTCTAATACCACCTTCTTCGACGTTGGTTTTGAGCGCGCGCACAATCCCTAAGGGGTCTACGCCGAGGTGCCAGTAAAACCGGGAGTCTTCAGAAGCGACAACGGCTTTGGGCAAAAAAGGAGAGTAGTCTCGTAGCTGACTATTCTCTCTATGAGTAATGCTGGGCAGTTCGTTTAGCGGCGTGCGGCCGGTTTCGTCTTCAGCAGTGACTAGTACCGGACCTTGTACGGATTCTGGCAGCGGATGGATAGACAGTTTGGGCCACTCTATACCCACGATCCAAAGGGCCAAAAGGCTAGTGAACCCCGTGGCTCCATAGACGCCATAACGCAGCGTAGTGATATACCAAGGCGGTGGATCGATATAGCGAACAGTCACCGCATCAGCGAGTTCTGCCGGCCCTAGCGTCAAGGTATCGCCGTGGCGCAATGGTCGTTTTGAAAGGCGTTTTTTGTTGCGATAGATGCCGTTAGTAGAGCCTTTGTCTTTGAGCACGAAAGGCCGACCGGGCAGGCCGTGATCGCGGGTTAGGGCCAGATGCGTTTGGCTAACGATGGGTGATCGCACGACGATGTCATTTCTAGAAGACCGGCCCAGCAGGTAGTGCTCACCGACGAGGGGATACTCTTGGGTCTTGCCATTAGCGTCGGTCTCCACCACCAGCTTCGGCACCCTAGCATCCGGCTTGAGCGGAACCTTGGAGAAATCTACATTGGCCTGAACGGTATGAAATGCCCGGGTAATCGGCCCTAAAAATGTCTTAGGTAGTTTTGAAGATGGCTTCGGTGGCCGCTTCGGGGGGGGAGAGGTCATAAGCGCAGGTGGCTTGGTTCTGAAGTGTCTACAGTATAGGAATCAACACAGAAAATGTCGGATATTTCGGAACCATATCTCGGAACTAGGGATTTTCTAAGGCGAGCGCGACCCACCCAAAGTCACTGCTAGAAGGTGAGGTTTAGCAAAGTTGGCTAGCGCTTTCCAGAGTGCGGCTCGGGAAAGAATATGGCGACGAACAACAGGCAGAGAATGCCCACATTGATCCATACGTCGGCCAGATTGAATATGGGGAATCTCGTTACTGGAAACACATGGAGAAAATCAACCACTTCTCCAAACAGCACTCTATCGATGCCGTTGCCGAATGCACCGCTCAAGATAAATCCATAGCCTGCCGCTTCCCATCGATTAGGCAACCGAGCAAACCAGCCGTATAGCGCTAGCCCTGCGCTCACCACCATCGAAAGCCATTTTAGCCACTCCCCACTGTCGCTAAACAAGCTCCAGGCCGCGCCCGGATTGGTGACATAGGTAAAGAGCAGCACCCCAGGCAGAATGGGAATGCTTTCACCTAGCTCAAAATTTTGCACTACCCAAAACTTCGTGAGCTGATCGAGACTGACGCCGACGATTGCCACTAGCCAAAACAGTCCGTTCTTGGGCTTTATTCTTCTAGACTTCATGTTTGGGCTTCATTTCTGAATGGGCGATTTTGTCTGAATGGGTAATTTTGTGGGTTGGTGTTCGTTAGATGTCTTTCCGTTAGCTGTCTATCAGATGTCTGTTGATTGCACAGCTAACAGCTAATAGAACAGCAGCTTGCGTAGGCCGAAGGCGATCAGCGCGATCGCACAGCTCACCATCACCTGTCCTGGAATCTGTACGATCGAATAGCTCATTATCGCAGTCCCTAGGCCCGGTGGAGCAGGCAGCCACCGAAACAAATATCCCACAATCAGATAAGCCATCCCGCACAGATGCACTGGCACCAGTCCGCATAGCGCTGCAAACCCAATTCTTTCGAGCGATCGCTTCGAACGAAAGGCCAGCAGTCCACATAGCCATCCCGCTGGCACAAATCCTAGCAAATACCCAAAGCTAGGCTCTTGTACATACTCTATTCCCGCTCCATGCGCGAATATCTCGAGTCCAAAGAACTCAAATAGCAAGACGCCTAAGGCGATATAGGCGATCTGAGAGAGGGCCGCTGCGTTTTTCCCGCCCATACAGCCGGTAAATAAGACTGCGCCTACCTGAAAGGACACGCCTAAGGAAATGGCCTCAATACCACCTCCTTCACCCTGTAGCCATTCGCTAATCGGCAGACCGAAGACAAAAGCTTCTATCCACGTACATCCGATTGTCAAAATCAGCCCGATTACTGCCCAAAGTAGCTCAGAAGGGGCAAACACAGCTCACCATTGTCTCAACACAATCCTAATACCCAGATCTTAGGTCATTTCTTACAGAAGATTACTTTTGCGTAGTTCTCACTAATTCATCCTGACGCAAGCTTTACACTGATAGCAATCCGCTGATGCATTAGTGGATTGCGATGCGCTTAGCGCTATATAGCACCAGGATTACCGCTTCTAGAAATGGCTTAAGCTAGGTGCAAATCGCTACAGTTGCAATACTCCATTTACCTTGCTACGGCTTGCCGCTATGTTTCCTTCCCATCGTCCCCGCAGACTGCGATCGCACAACAACATTCGTCGCATGGTCCGCGAAAATATTATCACTACTAGCGATCTGGTTTATCCCTTGTTTGCGGTTCCTGGCGATACCTTTGCTCAAGAAGTCCAGTCTATGCCAGGTGTCTACCAGCTCTCTGTCGATAAGATCGTTGAAGAAGCTAAGGAAGTCTACGACCTGGGCATTCCTGCAGTGATCCTTTTTGGGATCCCCACTGAAAAAGACACCGAAGCCACCGGCGCATGGCACGACCATGGCATTGTTCAAAAAGCTACCGAGGCGATCAAAAAAGCCGTCCCTGATCTAGTCGTGATCGTCGATACCTGCCTTTGTGAGTATACCGACCATGGCCACTGCGGTTACCTAGAGGTCGGGGATCTGTCTGGCCGCGTTCTCAATGATCCCACCCTAGAACTTCTAAAGAAGACAGCTATTTCCCAGGCCAACGCAGGCGCTGATATTATCGCTCCTTCTGGCATGATGGATGGCTTTGTCCAAGCGATTCGGACTGGGCTAGACAGCGGTGGGTTTGAAGATATTCCTATCCTTTCCTACGCTGCTAAATATTCTTCTGCCTACTACGGACCGTTTCGTGACGCCGCCGAATCCGCCCCGCAGTTTGGCGATCGCCGCACTTATCAGATGGACCCTGGTAACGGCACAGAAGCACTGAAAGAAATTGAGCTAGATATCGCTGAAGGCGCAGATATGCTGATGGTCAAGCCTGCTCTGGCCTATATGGACATCATCTGGCGGGTCAAAGAGGCGACTAATCTTCCGGTTGCTGCCTACAACGTGTCGGGTGAATACTCGATGGTGAAGGCTGCGGCGCTCAATGGCTGGATCGATGAGGAAAAAGTGGTCATGGAAACAATGACTAGCTTTAAGCGCTCGGGTGCGGATTTGATCTTGACCTACCACGCCAAAGATGTCGCTCGCTGGCTAGATTAATCGGCTCAGATTGACAGCCCAGAGCGACAGAGCAAGCTTAATAGCGACTAGAGCTAACAGGGGAGTTCGGAACCCCTAATATGCCCCAGAACGTCTAGAGAGTAGCATCACTACGGTTCTAACTAGTAGCTTCACATCATAGAACGGTGTCCATAGCTGCTGGTAGGCCAAATCTAATGCGACCACCTCTTCGAAATCTTTGATCTCCGAGCGTCCATTCACTTGCCATTGGCCGGTGAGTCCCGGGCGTACGGCTAGACGTTGCCAGTGGTGAGCTGTGTAATGCTCTACCTCGTCAGCGGTCGGTGGACGAGTCCCTACTAGGCTCATATCACCGCGTAGAACGTTCCAAAATTGGGGAAACTCGTCTAGGCTCGTCTGACGCAGGATGCGACCCACGCGAGTGATTCTAGGATCTTCAGTATTTTTGAAGAGCAGACCGTTGGCTTCATTTTCGACAGTAGCTTTAAGCGCTTCGGCGTTGTTTACCATAGAGCGAAACTTGATGATAGTAAACGGTTTGCCCTGTAGGCCAAAGCGCTCTTGAGCATAGAAGATCGGCCCTTCGGAGTCTAGGCGAATCGCGATCGCAATTGGAATTAGCAGCACACCTAAGATCACTAGCCCTACTAGCGCACCCGTAATATCTAGCGCTCGTTTGAAAGTAGAACGGGTGGAAGCATGGGGAGCAGACGGGGCGTAGCCCTGTTTTTGCTTACTGCGCAAGATACTACGTGTCATGAATACTCTCGTTCGGAGTGGCTATGGCCAAAGGAAACGTCTAGCTATAGCTGAACGCCGATTTGACGGCTTAAAGCTTTGATGGGCGACACTACTGCATCTACTGGACTGGCTTCTATTCGGTCTGTGAAAAATCGCTCAAGGCAGCTATCTTAGAAAACCTGCTCGTAAAGGTCAAGTCGCTTTTCTAGAGAGCGCCTGTTTGACGGAGCGTTGATAGAAGAATAATGAGGCTCGCTAGAAACTGCCGTATCAGAGAATACCTGCAACTGCTAGAGCCTAGGAGTTCGGGGGGTTTGTATCTTGGGTTAAAGTAGGCAATAGTTTGGTTCGGGGAAAACAGGTGATACCAGCGAATACTAATGGTTATCAGAGCACTCATCAGGACAATAGCCAGCAAAAGAGTGCTCAAAATCAACTTCCCCAGAATGACTCTTCTCAGATATTGTCTTCCTGGCAGCGTCAGCTCAAGAGCGATCTGCCTGACCAGCCTGAACACACGCATGATGCGATCGCTCAGTGGCTAATCGGTGATCCTGCTCGGTTTGAGCCGATGAGTGCGGCTGAAATCAAACTGGCCTGCAAGGCGATGGATTATCGCTATCGCATCTTGATTTCGCGCTATTGGGGGCTATCGCCAGCGCGGGGCTATCAGCGACTGCTGCAAAAGCTCGGGGGATTGTTTTTGATTCGTAGTAAGGTGCGAACCTGGATCGCCCTGAGCCGCGATCGCAAACGAGCCGTTAAGGATGTGCTGCAAGAGGTGATCCAAGAGATGCTGCAAAGCGATAAATTCTTGCGATCGCAGGCTCAGTGGATTGGCGAATGCACCGACAGGTCTAGCTTACGAAATCTGCTGACCTTGGCCACGATCGAAGAATATTGCCTGAGACCTATTCGCAATCAGCCTTTGTTGGTGTATCGGTTTGTCAACTACCTGCGGCGATCGCAGCGCGGTGGCATGACCCAGGTTCCTAGCGATGAACTCATTCAGCTAATCTCAGAAGAACTCGGCACTGATGATTCTGAAGGCACCTTGAGCTTGTTGGATTTTGAGGCGTTAGACCGCTACGAGGTTCAACAGGCGCTGGAAAATCAGCAGGCCAACCGTCAGCTAGTCAAGCAGCAGTTTTCTGACTATCTGCAGACGAAGCTAGGGGATACTGCTGCCGGGTGGCTAGATTTGCATTTGCAAGGCTACGCTCAAGAAAGTATCTCTCGTCAGCTTGGGCTTACTGTGCGTGAGGCTTATCGTCTGCGTGAGAAAGTCAGCTACCATGCTATTCGCATCTTCACGCTCAAAGAGCAGCCAGATCTGGTTTTCTCCTGGCTAAAAACGTCTTTAATTCAGCATAATCTGGGTCTAACTTCGCAAGAGTGGGATCGCTACTGGGAGAGCCTTGATCCCCACCAGCAAAAGATACTCACTGCCCTCAAAGCGGGCAAGCCCATAGAGAAGATTGCCCAGTCTTTTGGTCTCACGCCGAAACAGGTCACAAGTCAATGGGCAGAGCTATATTTGCTAGCGCAGGCGGCCCGGGTATCGAGTGCTAATGCTTGAGCCTGGTAGTTGATTTCTATTGCTTTTCCTACTGCTTTGATTTCTACTGCTCTAATTTCTTGACTATCGCGTCTAGCTATTTGTGCCCAGCCGTCTGTGCATAGGGTCTAGGCTAATTTAGGGCTTAGGTTTTAGACTGCCGTGACGCTTGCCAAGCGTCTTTCATTCTGCCTAGATTCAGCTTGAATTCGTCCATTCCTATCAGGCTGCCAGGCGCTTCGTCCCAAGAGGCTGATAGCATGCCATAGCTTAGACCTACAACGCCAAGGCCAAAGCAGCCCATTGTGGTCAGAAGCACGACCACTGGGGCAAATTCGACAATCTCACGACTGAGTAGATAGTAAGACAGAAAAAAGATACCGACGCCTAGGGCAATCGGACTGAGTGCCAGTACTGCCATTCGCCGAAGCATACGCTTGCTGACGGCTGCTGGGATCGCGCCTCGATCGTCTGCTTGGTTTTGGCCAGATGATTTGACCTTGGTTGCCTTTGCTTTGGCTTCTGCCTTCTTGCGATTGCTGGCTCTGATTTCATCTACTCTAGCCTGCGCCCGAGCGGATATGCCGGCGCTGCCCTGATCAGACGCGCTCTGATTAGATTTGCTAGGCTTCGCTGATGCTGCGCGGGATGATTTTGCCGATGACTGGTCAGCACGTGCTTTGCTAGCGGATTTGCTAACTTTCTTGCGATCGCGTCCGGGTTCAAAGGGTAGCGGCGCGCGATCGCCTTTCTTTTCGTCTTTAGCACCGCGCCCAGACTTGGAGGCCATCTTGTCCTTGTGTGAAGTAACTAGCAGCTTGTGAGTTTCAGCGGAGTATAAATCTAACTGTCCACCTAACTGTTCAATGCCTCATTCAATGGCGAGTTGATTCTAGCTATGCCGATTTAGCAATCGATTTTGCCAGAAGCTTAGCGGCGAATGCCTAGCTTCTTGATGAGTTCTCTGTAGCGCTCGGCGTCTTTTTTCATCAGATAGGCCAATAGGCGCTTACGCTGGCCAATCATCCTTAGCAGGCCACGGCGAGAGGAGTAGTCCTTCTTATTTTTTTGAAGGTGTTTACTGAGGGTGTTGATCCGATCGGTTAGCATTGCGATCTGGATGTCTGCAGATCCCGTGTCCGTCTCGTGGACCTGGTGCTCAGTGATAATTTCTTGTTTGCGTTCTTGTAGCAGAGCCATACGCTTGGTGGTGACTTAGTAAGTGATTAGACAAAATGTGGATGTAGCAGTTCTCAATGATATCACACGCCATTTAGAGATCAACTACTCAAAGATCACGCCTCGTTGCACTTATTTCGGATGGCATCAGTACCTTGGCAAAAGGTGATAGGTAGAGCGATTGGCGCAAAGGGGAACAGGCTTGGTTTTAGATAGAATATAGTCAGCGCTAACAGGAATTTTGGCTCAGCGGCGATGGTCACAACTATTCGCGATACTCAAGAAACGCTTCCTCTAGAGAATGGGGATAGATTGACTCGCGATGAGTTTGAGAAGCGTTATGAAGATATGCCTCATCTTAAGAAGGCAGAGTTGATAGAAGGAGTTGTGTATTTGGCCTCGCCAGTTCGCGTCAAAAAACACGGTCAGCCACACCACGATCTAATTACCTGGCTAGGTACATACAAAGCCCTAAGGCCAGGAGTGATGGGTTGTGATAATACAACCGTTCGATTAGATGCGGATAATGAACCGCAGCCAGATATATTGTTGCGGATTGATGCGGACAAGGGCGGACGATCACGCATTAGCGAAGACGATTATATAGAAGGGCCACCAGAGCTAATCGTAGAAATTGCTGCGAGTAGCGCTTCTTATGATCTGCATGATAAAAAGCAAGTCTATCGACGAAACGGAGTGCAGGAATACCTTGTCTGGCAGGCTAGCAGTCAATCCATTATCTGGTTCAGTTTAAAGGCTGGAAGATACGAGGTCCTAACTCCAGATGAGGCAGGTATTTTGCGGAGTGTTGCCTTTCCTGGACTGTGGCTTGATAGTGAGGCTTTTGTTGCGGGTGATCTTGCTCAGGTACTGGAGACTTTGAGGCGGGGAATTAATCATTCATCTCACCAGGATTTTGTCAGCAAGCTTGGTTAGTTGCGCTAGCTTGATTTTGGTGAGGTGGGATCGTGGAAGTGCGATCGCCTCTAAATGCAATTTATCATCCAACAGCCAACCAAGCCTTATCAAGAAAACATGATAGAACTCTGTCTTGCTAGGGCACTCTAGGCATGCAAGATAAGTTTTCTAGTGCCTTATGAAACTGTTCGAATAATTGGACTGATGAGCTACGCCGTTGAAATTTTTTACAACTCGTTTGTTCTTAGGTGGATAGTTGAATCTATCTATCGCTCTATCCGAGTGATTCTGGGCTGGGTAATTTCGTGAATCAGATTGTTGAATTTACCTATTGCTGAAGCTCGTAATCAACTTCAGATGCTAGAAGATTAACTAACTGAAGGATACACGATGTTTACTGCTGATAATTTGTACGGAGAAGTGCACAGCCTAGTGTTGACTAGATTCCGATAGTAAGAGACAACGAAATACTGACGGGGCCAATGTTTCAACTACCTCAGCACCATGAAGAAGTTAATCTACCTCATCTTTGATGCAAGTACATGGCCAAATATCTATTGCGTCGAAGGTTCAGGGATTTCTTTTCGTGGATAGCTAGAGAATCTGAATCGACAAGCATCATAGCAAGTACAGTTTGGCAGATTATCGAGAAATTCCTTCGACTATGTTCAGCTGCAATATCTGGGATTCTTATAGCTCGCTACCTTCAGCCCGAACAGTATGGCATCTACAACTATGCTTTGGCATTTACTAGCTTCTTCGTAGCAGTTTCAAGCTTAGGAACTAGTCAAATTTTTAGAAGAGAGCTTATTAAAGAGCCACAGTCTGGCGGAGAGATAGTCAGTTCAGCATTTTTCTTTAGAATTATGTCTGGGCTTTTATTCTTTCTTTTAGCTATTGGGACAGCCTTCGCATTCATTTCAGATGTGTTGGTTAGGTTGCTGATAGTCATATTTTCACTTCAAATGATTTTCAGATCATCTGAAGCGATAGAGTTCTCTTTCGAATCAAAGCTAAAATATGGAGCTATCACCTTTTCTAAAAGTATTGCGTCCGCTTTGGCTACCGCCCTGATAGTAGTTTCTGTAGCAACAGAAAAATCAATTATTGTATTGGCTGTAGCTTCCTGTAGCGAGTATTTAATTGCCTTTATCACTATCATTTCAGTCTATATATACCGAAGGCAAGTTCTTAATACATCTGCTATCTCACTATCTAGAATGACAAACGTTCTTTCCGATAGCTGGCCACTTATTTTCTCAGGAATTGCTATCACAGTTTATATGAGGATAGATCAAATAATGATCAATACTCTGGTAGGTAGCACAGAGCTAGGCTTATACTCTGCCACAGTCCAGTTGACAGAAGTATTTTATCTTTTTCCGATTGCGTTCATAAGATCCAATTTTCCTAGAATCGTCCGCTTAAAAGAAGAAGGCGAAAGTGCGTTCTATAGTAATCTTCAAAAACTATACAACCAGCTTAGTTTGATAAGCTATGCATTCATCGTATTCGTATCCATATTTTCACGAGAACTTTTGGGCATCTTGTATGGATCCAGTTACGCCAAAGCAGCACCTATTCTTACTTTGCTTATATGGAGCGTCCTGTTCGTAACTTTAGGCACTGCGCAAAGTGCGTTTATGGTTTCGATGAACTGGACAAAGATTCATTTAAAGACTGTTCTGGTAGCTAGTGTCGTTAACGTCCTTCTAAACTGCCTTCTAATACCGAAACATGGTGCATTTGGTGCAGCTATAGCAACAGTTTTCTCGTATTGGGTTGCTGTACATGGAGCTTGCTTTCTATTTGAACCTCTTCGTAAAACGAGAAACATGATAACAAGATCTTTCGTATTACTCAGCTAGAGTTTTCCTTAGCTTGTTTGAGTTGTAGAGCAGCCTATCGACTAATTATCTTAAGCCGATCCGAAGATAAAGCGACTTAGTCTGCCTCTATAATTCTACGAGAAAATGATCTACAACCGGACCCTAATCAAAAGCTACATTCCACCACTGTTCAAAGTAGCAGTGAAGTATCTTATTCACTGTGCTAGAAAGAAAGACATTTAGGTCAAACAGAAATTCTACGACGCGGGTGCGAGCAATCTTGTGCGTCTTGCAAATAGATCAGAACACTATGGAATCAGTCATATTCTTGATATTCAACAGGCCAGAAACCACCAAAAAAGTTTTTGAACGCATTCGAGAAGCTCAACCATCGCAACTATTTATCGTTGCGGATGGTCCAAGACTCGATAGGTTTGAAGACAAAGAGAGATGCAAAGAAGCGCGCCGAATTGCTGAGCAGGTAGATTGGGATTGCCAAGTCTTTAGGAACTTTTCAGAGACAAATTTGGGTTGTAAGGCGCGTGTAGAAAGTGGGCTGAGCTGGGCTTTTGAAGAAATTGATAGAGCAATCATATTAGAAGATGACTGCCTTCCAGATGCTTCCTTTTTTCGGTTTTGCAGCGAATTGTTGGACTACTACGAAAATGACGAAAGAGTCATGGCGATATCGGGGAATAATTTTCAGTTTGGATGCGAAAGAACGAAGGATAGTTACTACTTTTCTCGTTATCCTCACTGTTGGGGCTGGGCAACGTGGAAGCGTGCTTGGCGACACTATGACGCTGATATGCAGTTTTGGCCTCAAGTTAAACAAGACAATCGATTGAAAGATATTTTCTATGGTAGAACAGCAATTAGTTACTGGCACAGTATATTTCAACGAACTTATACTGGCGACATAGATAGTTGGGATTATGTATGGACTTTGGCTTGTTGGTTACAAAGCGGACTATGTATATTACCAAAGAATAATCTAGTATCAAACATTGGCTTCGCGGCTGATGGAACCCATCTGACCTACGCAAAGTCTCCCTTTTCAAATATGTCAACTACAGAGATGACATTTCCTCTGAAGCATCCTTCTATCGTCTTGAGAAATGACCAAGCTGATCGATTTACTCAGTTTTATCAGTTTGGTTTATTGTTTCGTCTGTATAGAAAGATCCGGTCAATCGTTAGGTATTGAATCAAAGAAAGTAGGTTTAATGCTGTCGCTGGGCAAACTTAACTAGTTAGATACGGTGAGGCGCACTATCAGATGAGTATGAACTCTGTGGTTTGCCCGGTATGTCATCACAAAAAGAGCAAGCAACTGCATCAACTAGAAAGAGGAGACCTAAAGGTTTGTAAGGTATGCCACGTTGTATTCTTCTCACCTATGCCTACCCAGCAAGAGCTAAGCGATTTTTACAACAATGGATATCATGACGATTTCAGTCAGAGTAGAATGGTGGGTGAATTCTTTGCTGAAACTCGCTATCAGTCACTAGAAAAACTATTGACGGCACACGCCTCTTCACTGATAGGCAAACCTAAAAGGTCCCTTCTAGATGTCGGCTGTGGCACAGGAGACTTTCTCCGTGCTGCGAAACGTGCGCAGTGGGATGTGACTGGCACAGAGCTAGCTAAAACCGCAGTTCAAACAGCTAATCAGAAGACGAATAATTCTGTATTAGAGGGCGATATCCTTTCTCTTGATCTTCCAGTAGATTCCTACGATCTAGTGACCAGCTACCACGTTATTGAACATCTCATCGATCCAGTAGGTATGCTTCATCGGTGCTATCAGCTGCTGTCATCCCAAGGCGTCTTGTTTGTTGAAACGCCTAATATCGGTAGCCTGGGAGCGCGCATACGAGGACCTAAGTGGTCTCATATAATCCCACCAGAGCATATTGTGTATTTCTCTTCAGATTCTTTGCGGCATGCACTACAGGAAGCTGGATTTGATAGAACCATTATCCTATCGAGCAGTCCTCAAGTTATTGAGAGTGTACAAGACTGGCCAGAGCTTGCTAGAAGGCTAGTCAGATTTTTATACGACCTTGCGCCAAAAATTGGAATGGGCGCAGCATTGCAGGCGATCGCATTCAAATATGACTAATAAGAAAATGTGTTGAAGCTGAGTGCCTAAAAAGTGAATAAGCAGATGCTTGATTACTAATATCAACGACAGGATGAGTTTGAATGAAGATACTGATGGCTCACAATCGATATCAGAATCGTGGTGGAGAGGACGAGTCTTTTGACCGCGAATGCAGTCTACTAGAGCAGTACGGGAATACAGTCATTCGCTACGTCAGAAACAATAAAGACATAGAAGATATCCCGAAGTTACGGCTAGCACTTCGAACGTTTTGGAGTCAACAAGATTATGCAAACGTGCGAGCAATAATTCGGAAAGAAAAAATAGATGTTCTACATATACAAAATCATTTCCCTTTAATCTCACCAGCTATCTACTATGCAGCAGGGGCAGAAGATGTTCCCGTCGTTCAGTCTCTGCAAAATTACAGATTGTTCTGCTTGAACGCTTATCTCTTTCGTTCTGGGAAAGTCTGTGAGGACTGTTTGCACCAGCCGGTTCCATGGTTAGGTGTGTATCGCAGGTGCTATCGTAAGAGCCGAATCGCTTCACTTGTTTTAGCTAGCTCACTTGTCTTCCATAGGCTGCTAAATACATATAAGAGAAAAGTTGATCTATTTATCACTCTTACAGAATTCGCGAGACAGAAATACTCTGAGAATGGTCTTCCAAAGGAAAAAATTGTATTAAAGCCTAACTTTGTTTCTCCTACTCCATCTGAGGGCTGTGGGTCAGAAAATGGCGTTGTTTTTGTTGGAAGGCTCTCTCCGGAGAAGGGGATAACGACGCTACTTGAAGCGTGGAAAATACTTGGCTCTTCTGTTCCTCTTCGCGTTATAGGTGATGGGCCTTTGAAAGAATCTGTTCAAATTGCTGCGCGAGAAAATTCTGGCATAGAGTACTTGGGACGTAGATCTATTGAAGAGGTAAATTACTTTATGGGAAAGGCCAAAGCGCTTATTTTTCCTTCTCTTTGGTATGAAGGTATGCCCCTGGTAATTGTTGAATCTCTTGCAAAAGGTACCCCTATCATTAGTTCTAATCTAGGCGCAATGTCTACCATGATCACTCACAAAGTCAACGGATTACATTTTACGGCTGGCGATACTAACTCATTAGTTCGGCAAGTGCAATGGATGGTAGACAACTCAGAGATCTGGACCTCAATGCGAAAGCTGGCGCGACGGGAGTTCGAAAATCATTACAGTGCCTATGCTAACTATAAAGCTCTAATTGAAATTTACAATCAAGCAATTACAGATAAGAAAATGAGTGCTTTACCGCTTTGTGCGCCAAATTCAATTATGGAAGGGTGAGGTTTTCTAGCCAAATTCGTGAACTATCAGCTATGTATCTGCAATGGTTCTCGCTATGCGTGCAAAGAAAATCTCTTCAGAAATTCTGAGCGTCCGAATCAATAATACTAGCTACAGTGAAGCTTGTGATCGCATTCAAACCCTTGTCCAGGCCAAGCAATCTAGCTATATCGTTGCTGCCAATGTGCATGTTGTCATGACTGCTCTTTGGTGTGCTCAATACCGAAATATTCTTGACCATGCTGCTATTGTCACTCCAGATGGAATGCCTTTGGTGATAGGTATGCGTTGGTTAGGAGCCAAGCGTCAGTCACGCGTGTATGGCCCAGATCTGATGCTTGCCTGGTGCGATCGCGCTGCCGCTACAAATCTTCCTATCTATCTTTACGGAAGCACACCGCAAACCCTGCAAAAGCTTTCTGATAGACTCCAAACCAGATTTCCAAAGCTTGAAGTTGTAGGCACTTATTCTCCCCCTTTCAGAACGCTGACTGCGGCAGAGGAAGCGGCCGACGTCGAGAGGATTAGGCAGTCTGGTGCTGATGTTGTTTTCGTTGGACTAGGTTGTCCAAAACAAGAAGAGTGGATGTACCGTCAGATGGGTAAGCTAGATGCCGTCATGATTGGTGTGGGCGCTGCTTTTCAATTTCATAGTGGTGAAGTTGCCCAAGCGCCGAGGTGGATGATGAGATCAGGTCTCGAATGGTGCTTTCGACTCGTGCAAGAACCAAAACGGCTCTGGCGGCGTTACTTGTTCACCAACCTTGCCTTTGTGTTTTTGTTCTCTGGCCAGCTACTGCAGCATCATCTAAGTCGCTATTTGGGTCACAGTCGCATCCAAAAACCGCAAAGCTGATCGGTATATCAACCCACGAGATACAGCGTATCTGTGTTGTAGTTCTTGATAGTTAACTTATGAGTTCGCGCCCGACCACTGTTCAAAAGCTTGGGTTGCAAAGCGATATTCGCGCATCTCGTAAGTATCACCGACATCGAAGCACCAGACAGCCGTGGATAAAAGGGTTTAGTCTGGTTCTTGCAGATGTCTGCGCGATCGCTATTGCCTGGAAACTAGCCCAATTTCTCAATCAATTCTATTCGCCAATACCCCACGTCTTCATCTGGTGGACTTGGCTAGGGCTGCCAAGCTTATTTTGGCTGCTAGTTCTAGCTACTATCACCACATTTGCGCACTACCGACTATATAGCCACAGCAATGCCGTTCAAGACTACACCAAAGCCGCAAAGCTAATTAGCTATATCTACTTAGGCTCGCTGATTGTCATCTACTTTTACGATCCTCATTTGAATCTGCCCCGCTCGCTCTTTCTCTCAGCTTGGTTAGGCAGCGTGCTGAGCATCTTTTGCTTCCGGTTCCTGACTAACCTATGGCTGACGAAGCTAGAATCCTGGCACAGACCCGCAACCGTTTTTTTGATTGCACCCGCCCATAGGCTAAAAACACTTTCCCAGATAGTAGACAAGCAGCATAACTATCTTGTTGTTGGAGCAGCGATCGCATCTACTGCCCATTCAGCCACCACTTGGCAATCGATCATGCGGCTACGTCCAGAAGAAGTGTTGGCCGAAGATATTCCTGAGGCAGAGCTTGCCTCTAGCCTATTCTGGCAGCTACGGAGCATTGGCGTTGTGCTAAGGCTGTTGCCGTCTAGCCGAGAGATGATCTATCGACGCGGTATGCCAGAAATCTTTGCTAGCTTACCAACCCTTAGAATCGAATCCTCTTTTTTTAGAGGCGCCGACTACCAGCTAAAGCGCGGGCTAGATTTTTTGGTTGCTGTGACTGCAACTATTCTGCTGTCGCCGCTTTTCCTCGCCATTGCGGTTTCGATCAAAGTCTCTTCAGCAGGTCCTATATTTTTTCGTCAAGAGCGGACTGGACTGCATGGCAAACTCTTCTATGCCTGGAAGTTTCGCACGATGGTTGTCAATGCGCCCGATCTGCAAGCTAGCTTAGAGCAGCAAAACGAACATACAGACGGCGTTATGTTCAAAATCGCTAGCGATCCACGCATTACCTCTATTGGAAAGCTACTTAGACGCACCAGCCTAGATGAGTTACCGCAGTTGTTCAACGTGCTGTTAGGACAGATGAGTATCGTCGGTCCGCGCCCGCTACCGATTAGAGACACATTGCTATTCGAGTCATGGCACCATGTTCGCCATCAGGTGCTACCTGGCATCACCGGACTGTGGCAGGTCTCAGGTCGGGCTAATATCAAAACATTCAACGACGCGATTCGGCTAGATCTTCACTACATCGATAACTGGTCGCTCAACCTAGATCTAGAAATTTTGTTAGAAACCATCAAAATAGTTTGTTTAGGAAAAGGGGCATATTAAGCCAGATCAGTTTATCCCAATAGGAGATATGGAAATTACGAATGGTGCTTTATCTCTCGCTGCTACGCCAGCACGATCCTGGCTCACTCTACGCAGCCATTGGCTAGGCTACTTCGGCCTGTTTCTTCTGCTCAGCTTTAGCTGGATTCCGAATAGCTATTCTGCGATGGTTGGCTGGCCCTGCATTTTGATATGGCAAGTTGCTTTTCTCTTATTGAGTCTATGTACCATAGGGAGTCTTCGAAAGTTTTCGACACCTTTTTTCGCCCTTGGATACGGATTGGATTGGATAGTAGCTGCCATGCTAGCTGTCACTCTTTTTTCCGTTGCAAATGCTGATTTTACAGCAGTAGCGGTTTGGAACTTTCTACTTTTTGGTAATTACATTGTCGCTCTATATCTCTTAGTTCATCTACTTCGAAGCGGACTATCTAGAACCTTTCTATGGTTCTCAACTGTAGTATCTGGAACGGTCACCACTGTCGTCGGCCTATGGCTATGGCAGCCCAATCCTGATATGTGGCTCTCAGATAACTTTCACAGCGCTTTGCGTAACTCTTCGCCCTTAGGACATCACAATTTTGTCGGTGGCTACAACCTGCTAATTTTCCCAATCTCGCTTAGTCTTTGCGTGACGCAGAAAGGATGGAAAAGGTGGGTATGTATTCTTTTTAGCGGCGTCATCGGCGTCGGCTTATACGTCAGTGGCTCTAGAGGGGCCATGGTAGGCGCGCTTATGTTGCTTTTACTAGGAATGCCCTTTCAACTCTGGCAGCATCGCAGAAAAGTCCAAAAAAGTTATCTGGTTGGCGGTGTTTTGATACTTTTGACAGCCCTAGCACTTGCTTTCAGCAATCCGCGTATGAGTGAGCTGTTCGAATTTTCAACTTCACCAGAAGTCGATGAGACAGCATCCGTTGTTGTAGCAGACGGCCCAACTGCCGATCGCCTGTTTATGCTGCAGGCGGCTAGAAACATCTTCTTAGAACATCCCATCGTAGGTGTTGGTCCAGGCAACTTATCTCGGGTCTATAGCCTGTACCGTCCTATAGAAGCTGGTGGTGGAATGGCCCTAATTCAACAGCTGCACAATACGCCAGCTCAGATTTTGGCTGAGTTAGGCGCACTTGGCTTTGGGGTTTATATTGGCTGGTTAGTCTGGCTGATCAGAATGACTGGCAGAATCTATTCAAAAGTAACCGACTCTACAGATCGATACCTACTCTATGGTATCGCTGCTAGCTTTGTAGGATATGGCTTTTCTAGTCTGACAGACTATCAGCTAGAGAATATAGGAATTAGCAGCTCGCTGCTCATCCTCACCGCACTGCTGGTCAGACTTGGAGATGCGTACATTCAGAAACCGGATCTAAGCATTGAGTTATCGCGCCGATCACGTCGTATCATCAGCCTATCAGTCTTTGTTTTCATTGGCATCAACGTCCAAGCTTGGGCAAGATTTGATACGGGTCTATATCTAAGCCTAGCGGCTGCAAACGATGTTAAGAATGGAAATGTCGTTTCAGCCGATGCCAAATGGTCTAGAGCCTCTGATGTGGTGGGTTGGGATCCCACCTATGCTGTGCTAGCAGCAGAGCGATTGGTTAAGCTTAGAAAAGGTGCTGCTAACCAAAAAGACAAAGACATACTGACAGCATCGGCGATTGAGTATTTAGAATCAGCAATCAGATCAGCGCCCAATGACCCCTGGTTTAACCAAAATATAGCGACATTATTGATCCAAAATGGCAGAGCGGAAGCAGCAGAAAGCTATGCAGAGCGGGCCGTATCACTAATCCCACGTAGCCGCAACTACACTTACTACACGCTAGGTCTGTCTTACCTAGACCAAGGAAAAACTAACCAAGCTACTTCAGCGTTCTCATTAGAAGCCTTATCTAATCCAAAATTTTTGACCACAAATATATGGATGAGCGAACCGTTCTCAGAGCTGCTACCCTCTGTTTTGGATCAAACTATCCATAGCTACCGTCGGATTTTAGCCCAGACCAATCCTCTCTCAGACCACTTCAGCTGGTTGAACGAGCAGCTAGCCCTGCTTAGCTGGTGGTACCAGAGGCTAATAGAAGGAGTCGATGTCACCTCTTTGAGTCCGATAGTTCAGATTCTCATAGAAATAGATAGTAATCCTGAGATAGCCGCTAACACTATACAAACGTATGTCGACCAAGCGCCTGACGATTCTAGCCTACAGTTGATACAAGCTTGGTTACTACCGGACCAGTACCTGTCAAACTATCTAAAAGATTTTGAAGGAACCCAACAAGAAAAAGACCAGGTTATTCAAAACATCAACAAACACAGAGATATTCGCTCGTGGATGAATTCTGTCCAGCGGGTAGTGCCTCCTCAAGAACGTCATATGGTCGGGTTTGCTTATCGAAATCTGTACGCTAACCAAATCAAGCAGTCCCTATATCCAGGTGCTCTTCAAACCAGCTTTTTTCTAGATCCTTTAGAGCTCTATCAAGAACCACCAAGAACTTTCCCTCAACTAGATAGAGAGATTGATAGATTGAACACAGAAAGACGATCACTTTCCTAAAAAGCTTGTCGAAGCAGGCTGTGTTGTCCCATGGGGATTTAGCACGCTCTGCTTTTACAGCGTCATCCACACAAATGAGCTGGCTTATGCTCTTTCAAGTGTTGATTAGCGTGACTTATCAGTAGGGAATTCAACTTTGAACTGTCCATTCTCAGTGATAGTTACTTTTCCACCTAGTTTTTCGATCTGATCGATCGCCTGCTGCCGAGTTGTCTGGTTCAAGGCGCTTGCCAAAAGGCTACTCCATGCTTTCATCTGGGCGATTTCACTTTCTGGGTTCTGCGCAAGAAATTCAGCAGTCTGTCTAGACGCTTTTTCGATCACATCACTGTCCGCATAGTCAGACTGCGCCGCCCAGTCAGCGGCGGTTTCAAAGGAGTGCTGAGCGGCTTTGCCATCGCCTAGAAACAATAGCTCATCGATCCCCTTATAGCGCCAGATATAGAAGCCGTCGGCTACCGTAGTCGGCTCTATCTGCTCCAAACCTCTTTTCATCAGTTCGATTGTCTTCTCAGGTCGGGCCGCGTGGAAGGTTGTACTAGTTGATAGGAAGAGATAGTAGGGGGTATAGAATGGCTCGAACGTGAGAATGGTATCAAAAAAGTCAGGACTTAGGCTCTTACTATCGTCAGGGTATGTCAAGGTATCACTAAAGTATTGAAGAAAGTTTAGAAAAGTGCCGCCTGCTAACAAGTTTCTAAATCCAAAAGTAGGAGAATTTCGCAGTACAATTAGGCGCTTTTTCAGACCGACTGCGTTTATCCGAGGGTCGCTTTGAAGCCCGGTAGACTTTGACTGTCGAATTTCGCTAGTCTGAAGCATTGCGATCAGCACGCAGCAAAAAGAGGCGGTAAGGATCAATAGACTCTTTAAATGCTTTCTTCTTTTTTGTAGACGCATTTTTATGTGCTTATCTGTTTTCTGAAAACCTATTGATGGAAGAAAATCGGTGAGAATATGACAAATACTCTCACCGACTAATCTACTTGAAACAGATGTTTTTCTGTGAAGAGAAACATCTGTTTAATTAATTGCTGGACGTCGCCGAATTGAAGGGATGAACGAGCTTCGCTGTATCTGAATGCCTAGCTATCGTCCTATTAGCCGCCGATTTGTGTCATGCCGGTACCGCATACCAGATTTCCAGCACCACTGTAAACTGCGACCGGAGGCGTATCTGTTCCAGCAGCATCCGCTTCACAGACAATAGATAAGGATGTGAAGTTATCTCCGACCTCCTCTAACCCAACGCCTCCAGCGTACCCTCTAAGGGCTAATTCTCTGGCTTCCGCTATGTTGGTTACTCTCTGATCAGCTGCTGAAGTTGCTGTAGCTGCGTCAGCACTATATGAGTAATTTTCTGTTTCCTCTGGAATGCCCAATCCTAGGTCGTCCATTGTACCTGTGAACTCTCCGTTCTCTAGGTAGAAGGTTTGCTGAGCGCGATTCATAGAACCAACATAGGTTTGAGCTTCAGACTGGCGGGCTCTGTTTCCTTGGTTCAAGAAAGAAGGCAGAGCGATCGCCGACAAGATACCGATAATGATGATTACAACTAAAAGTTCGATGAGAGTGAAACCGCCGTTGGCCTTTTTGCTTGCAAAGTGCTGAAGCAGTTTTGCTTTTAAGTTAGTTGTCATGATTGTCTCCGTGATGGTTGAAGTAAGTTGCGTATGATTAAAGGGCAAGCTTGTCCATCTGCATGCATAAGGAATCTCAAAGACGATTGAAACTCTCTGTGCAGTTGGATTTTTAGTCAACCCGTACAATCGGTGACTTGCTTTCCGCTCCCAACTTAATCTGCCCCTCAAGAAAACTTGAACAGTCAGCTGATATACACAAGCGTGAATACTTCCAACAAAAATTAATCCGTAATTTACCGGTACCTAAAAGAATTTTTACAAGCGATCCTCCCACAGAGCTACAACAGCACTATCTTTCCCACTCACACATCAAAATAACTTGTTGTAAAAACTTCTCTAGGTTGCTTGGCTCTGAGAATTCAATCTGAAAGCTCAGTGTTGAATGCCATGCTAAAAGTTCTCCAAATCAGCAAACTGTCCCTTGCTAGCATGCGCTGATTCTCCGCAGGTCTTCGGTGTTGGAAATATTTTTGTTGGATTTGCTAATCCCTTCGTATTCAGCGCCCCTCTCACCCACTGCATCGTCTCTAGGTCCGTCTCGCTAAACATATCTGGCATATAGCAGCGCTTGTCTGCCCCCACGCCGTGTTCACCCGAAATACTCCCTCCCACTCGCACACACAGCTTTAAGATATCGCCACCTAGCTCTTCTACTTCTTCTAGCTCACCCGGCACACTGTTGTTATACAAAATCAACGGGTGCAAGTTGCCATCACCGGCATGAAACACGTTCGCTACCCGATAGCCATGCTTTTCCCCTAGCTCTCCAATCTCACGCAACACTTCTGGCAGCTTTGTGCGGGGAATCACCCCATCTTGCACATAATAGTCAGGGCTAAGCTGGCCCATCGCCGCAAAGGCCGCTTTTCTCCCTTTCCATAGACGGGCTCTTTCATCTGGATCAGTTGCCTGGATAATCTGCCGAGCGCCGTTTTTACGACAAAACCGATCTATCTGCTCGGCAGTGGCTGCGACCTCGGCGGGCATGCCGTCTATTTCTATTAGCAGGATGGCGATCGCATCTCTGGGATAGCAGTTCGTCGCCACCGTATCTTCTACCGCATTAAGGCTAAAGTTATCCATCATTTCCATCCCCGCTGGGATAATCCCGGCTTGAATGATGTCTGATACTGCCCCTCCTGCCGCCTCAACGCTGGTAAAGTCGGCTAAAAGCACCTGCACAGACTCAGCCGACTTCAAAATCCGTAGCGTCACCTCAGTCACAATTCCCAGCGTTCCTTCCGAGCCCACGACCACACCCGTCAGATCAAACCCAGGCATCTCAGAAACCGCTCCACCGGTATCTACAATGTCGCCATTTGGCAATACCAGCTTCAGTCCCAAAACGTGGTTTGTAGTCACCCCATACTTCAGACAGTGGACGCCGCCGGAGTTCTCGGCGACATTGCCCCCAATCGAGCAGGCAAGCTGACTAGATGGGTCGGGCGCATAGTAAAATCCTGCCCCACTGACCGCCTGAGTAATCCAGTTGTTAATTACACCTGGCTGTACAACCACTCTTTGATTGTCGTAGTCAATATCGAGTATCTGCTGCATGCAGGTCGTCACAATCAGCACGCATTCTTCAATCGGCAGCGCCCCACCTGAAAGCCCGGTCCCTGCCCCTCTGGTCACAAAAGGAATCTCTTGCTCATGACACAGCCGCACGAGCGCTGCGACTTCTTCAGTTGTCTTTGGCAGCGTCACCACCGCTGGCCGCTGACGGTAGCTAGATAGCCCATCGCACTCATACACCAGCAGCTCTTCCTTGCGCCGCATCACCCGATTAGCATCTAGCAGCTTCTCAAAAGCCTGCACCACCGGTCGCCAATCTCGCTTAGCAGAAGTACTCTTAGCAGAAAAGGCATTTGTAGCGACAACCATAGCGATTCTAAGGGCTGAACCTAAGCGGATGAATATCCCTTTGATCCTAGCGTAGAAGTGTTTAGCTACCTTGCCCTTTTGTTTGAACTTCGCCCGCGAGCATCTCTTGCGCGGCTTCTAAGAGCGCTTCTTCTAGATACGGCTTGGTAAAGTAGCCACTCGCACCTAGCGCTAGTGCTAGCTGACGGTGACGATCGGCGCCGCGCGAGGTCAGCATTGCCACCGGAATTTGCTTGAGAGTCTGCTCTTTTTGCATGCGTGAAAGTAGCGTCAATCCATCCATTCGCGGCATTTCTATATCGCAAAATACCAAGTCGTAAGGGAGTCCAGATTGCAACTTTGTCCAAGCTTCTTTGCCATCACGCGCTTGCTCGACCCGATAGCCGACTTTGCTAAAGGTCATTGAGAGCAACTCGCGTACGGTAATCGAATCATCGACAATCAGCACCGTAGGAACGTGCTTTGTCTCTTCAGTGGTCTCGTCTGATTCTGACCACCGCAGCGAAACTGGCTCACGACGTAACCGTCCGGTTGCAATATCAACTAGTTCTAAAACATCTGCAATCGGCATCACCCGGCCATCGCCTAGTATTGTGGCACCCGAGATGCCAATCGGTTTAGGCACCGGCCCTTCTAACTGCTTAAACACGATCTCTTCTTCGCCCAATACCTGATCTACTTGAACAGCCACAAAGGTATCGGCGCTTCTGAGCACCACAATCGACAGCATCTCGTCGTCTAGCCTGCTGCCGTATACTTGGCTGCGGCCTATCTTTCGATTGAATCTCAATAAATCAGCGACTGGGCGAACGGGTAGCAAACTCTCACGCCAGCGGATACAGTCTTGCTCTTCTTCGTTTTTAACCAAGCGATAAGGCCCGATGTCGAGCATATCCTCAACCCCATCCATCGGAAAGGCAATCCGCGCCTGAGCGCTGATACAGCACAGCGCCTTAGAAATACTCAGTGTCAATGGCAGTCGAATGGTGAACTTCGTACCGCTACCTAGCTTTGAATCAATCGTAACCACGCCATGAAGCTCTGCTAGAGCGGTCTGCACAACGTCCATGCCCACCCCTCGGCCAGCAAAATCATCCGCATAATCCCTTGTGCTAAATCCGGGCTGAAAGATTAATCCATACGCTTCGATTAGGGAAAGCTCCTCGGCTTCAGCTTGAGTGATCAGCTTTTTCTCGATTGCTTTACGTTTGACGAGGTCAGGATCGATTCCACTGCCATCGTCTGAGATACAAATTAAGGTTTGATTCCCTTGGTAGAATGCCTTGATTGTAATTTGCCCTTCAGGGGGCTTCCCTGCTGCCACTCTTTGTTCAGGCGTTTCGATCCCATGGGTAATGGCATTATTAACAAGATGCGTCAGCGGATCATAGAGGCGCTCTACGATCATCTTATCGATTAAGGTATCTTCGCCTTCTATCACTAGCGTGGCTTCTTTTCCACACTTTATCGATATATCTCGTACTGCTCTGGGCAATCGAGCTGACGCATGAGAGAAAGGCACCATGCGAGCTTTGTTCAATCCCTCTTGTAGCTCAGTCGTAACGTGCCTGAACTGACGGGTAACTTGATCAGTCGATTCTACAGTGTATCCCACATCAGAAGCCGACTCTCGTAACCGAACGATTAGCTCGATCATCTCTTGAGAAAGGGTATGGAAGCCGGTGAAGCGATCCATCTCCAGCGCGTCAAAAGTCGCTCCAGTGGCATGGCCTTCTGCCTTGGGCGCGGTACTGCTGGTCACCGCAGCATAGGATTTTTGGCTGGCTACTAAAGAACTTTCTAGAAGCGATCGCTCATAGAGATCGCGCATCTGCTGGCCCACCTCATTCATCTGCTGCACCTGAGACATCAAATTATCAAGGAAGTGCCGCAGCCGAGTTTGATCTTTTTCTAGCGTGTTGCGGTTGACCACCAGCTCTCCAACCAAATTACTCAGGTTGTCTAACTGCTCAACTGGCACACGCATCGTTTGTTCGTGTGTACTGTGCTTTCTTTGGACTGCTCCAGACCCTGAGTGATGACTAGGGGTAGGGCTTGGCGATTGTCGCAGCTTACCTTCTCCATCGTCTGATAGCAGCCGCTCCAAATCTTCAAAATCACCGCCTTCAAAATCTTCGGTTTTACTATTAGGCTCGATTGCATCAGCAGAACTATCTGTCTGTGAGATAGGAGCGACGGAAGGTTCGTTTGAAGGCGCCTCAACATCTGATGAAGAATTCTCAGACACACTCTGTTCTTCGGATAAAGAAACCTCTTCTAAAAAATCGTCTGAGGAGTCCTCTTTTGAACGATCTGCTTCAGGTAGCGCTTCAAACGAATCTTCAAGCAGATTATTTGCTTGAAAGATCTCTGTTGCAGTAGAGTCAGTTTCCGTGGTTTCAGTAGATTCTTTCCCAAAGGCTTCTTCGAACTCTAGAAGGTCTTCTGGCAATAGCTCATCGAAACTGAAAGCGCTATCCTCGATATCTTCTTCGACAGCATCTTCGGCAACGTCGTCTACTGAAGCAAAAAGGCGATCAAAATCCTCATTTGTACTAGCACTAGCGTCGCCATCATCGCCTGCTACGGAACGGCTACTCTGTTCTGCGAGTAAGTCAGCTTGCGCAAAATCATCACTTTCAGAGAAAAAGCTATCAACATCCTCTTCCGCCTCATTTAGTTTGATTCCTGTCAACGTTGGAAATTCAATCTCTTCCTTGCTAGGGCTGGTCGGTTGATTTGAAAGAAATCCCGAAGACAAAGTTTCTGAAGTGATGCCTTCAGCTGTTATTTCTTCGGCTGTTAGTAGTTCTTGGTCAAACGCAGGTAGATCAAAAGCTTCTGATAGGCTTTCTGAATTAGCGACTTCATCGTCAGACTCTGATATGTTCGAATTCTCGTAAAATGTTTCATCGAACAGATCATTCGCAGGGGAAGCATATTCTATTTGATCGCTGCTAGACGCTTCGCCCAAAGAAACCTCGGTGAATAGATCTGCGATGTCATCTTGTTCCTGTTGATCTAGGTTTTCAGGATTTAGTTGTGCCTTTTCAGGCATCAAAACATGACTCTCTGATGTATCGTCGAGTTTTTCTAGCTTATCCTCAAACAGGTCTGCAAAATCTTCTAGCCCTTCGCTGCCGATGTCTGGTGCAACGCTGTTTTCTGTCGCGAATAGTGCGCTAAGCGATTCATCTATCTCTTCCTTCCTTTCGCTATGAAGATCAAGCGTAGAAAGCTCTGAAGGAACCTCGTCGAAGTCCAGTTCCTGGTCAGTAAGGTCTAGAGAATCTAATTCATCAGCACCAGAGTGATCAGTCTCAGGCAGACTGCTTGCTTGCTCAGTTTCTAGAACGTCTCTAGGAAGTAGCGATCGCATCGCATCAGAAGCCACAATCTCTGACTCGCGACCTGCAAGGACTAGGTCTTGAGCATTCTTGATCTCTTTAATCAGAGTGGGCGCTAGAACTCGGTACGCTTTCTCAAGATTAGTCGTGGCTAGCCTAGCAGTTTCTAATAGTTCACACCAGCCAATCAGCCTAAACCTCTCTCCGAGCGCAGTTAGTTGGCTACACACGGTCTGAAGCTCTTGCCTACTTTCTGGCGAATCTGGCTGTTTGAACAAACTCAGCATCTGTCGTAGTAGCGCTGCGACATCTTGCCCAAAGCTAACTTGTATCGCTTCTACATTTGCCGAGCTGTTATCACGACTGCTGTCGGTTGGGGAGACACTATCCTGATTATCCGCGATCAAGGCGTTTAGGTGCGCATCTATCTGCACAAACACTGGATCGATCTCAGCCGTGATTGATTGGGCTTTTTCAGAAGTGAGCCCCGAAGAACCTTCTAGCTGTTCTACGAGATCTTGTAGTCCATCCGAAACCTTCAAGAACATAGTTTCCAATGTCCTATCGACCTGGAGCGTCGACTCTTTTAGAACCTTGAAGTAGTCCTCCAGGCGATGGGCCGTTTTTTGAATACTCTCTAATCCGAGCATCGCCGCGCCGCCTTTTACTGAATGCGCTGCTCTAAAAATCTCATTGGCCTTCTCTGAATCCTCAATAGTAGCTTGAAGGTTGAGCAACCCTTGCTCAATGGTATTGAGATGGTCTTTGGCCTCCTCAATGAAGTATCCCATGATGCGCTGTTGTTGCTCAGGCAGCATAGCCGCGTTCTCTCCATCTATGTCTTTATCAGACGTGTATGTACAGGTGTTGTCGAAACTAACTTGTCGAAACTAACACTGATTTGTCTGCTTAGGTATCTTCAGCCGTACCCAGCTTAAACTTACCAACTGAAGCTAATAGGTCACTAGCAACGCCGACTAAATTTTGCATTGATCCTGATACTCGCTGGGATTCGTGCGAGGTTTCTTGAGCAGTCAGTTCTACAGATTGCATCACCTGAGCAACCGCTTTTGAGGTTTCAGTTTGCTCAACAGTATTTGCCGTAATCGAGCGTACTAAGACATCAATCCGGTTAGATACTTGGATAATATCCTCTAGCGACTGTTTTGCTTGTTCTGCTAAGCGAGTCCCTTCAATCACTTGCTGCGTGCCCTCTTCCATAGCAGTCATTACTCCCCCTGTATCACCTTGAATTTGTATCACAATTTGCTCGATCTCTTTAGATGCTTTGGCAGCACGATCGGCAAGCTGTCTGACTTCGTCAGCGACAATGGCAAATCCACGACCCGCTTCTCCGGCTCTTGCCGCCTCAATACTGGCATTCAGCGCAAGCAAATTAGTTCGAGATGCGATTTGTGAGATCAATGCCACAATCTTAGAGATTTCCTGAGAAGATTCCGCCAAACGTTTGACTTTACGAGTGGTATCCGCCACAGTTTCTCGAATATCTAGGATGCCAGCAACGGTTCTTTCTACCGCTTCACCGCCTCGCAGGGCTGTTTCAGAGGCAGTGCGAGCAACTTCTTCGGCTTCGCGAGCACTTTCAGCAACCCGTTGAATAGAATCAGTCATTATCTGGACAGAATTGAGCGTAACAGCTAGCTCTTCAGCCTGCCGAAGAGCATCGGCGGATAGGGATTTGGCAAATTGTTCGTTTTCTGTCGAGCCTTGGCTGACTTGTCTTGCTGCAACGCTGACTTGCTTAACGATCTCACGTAGATTTTCAATTGTTAGATTAAACGAATCGGCTACCGCTCCTAGCACATCGGCGGTTACCTCAGCTTTTACGGTTAGATCACCTCTGGCTGCGCCCTCTACATCGTCTAGTAGGCGAATCACCTGACGCTGCAAGTCTTCTTTGGCTTGTTCTTGCTCTTGTGCCTTGAGCTGCGCTTCTTCTGTTGTTTTAGAAATAGCGCCAGCCATGTAGTTAAATTCTTTAGAAAGCTGCCCAAACTCATCTTTGGTTGAGATGGTTGCTCTTGCACTGAAATCTCCGGTTGAGAGTTGGGTGAATTTTTCTCGTAGCGCTTCTACGCTTTCTTTGGCATGTCTATCCATCAGGGAGCCTAAGCCGAAGACGCTGCCAAAACTAACTAGCCCTGCGGCTACACTGACCGCCAGCGGTGCGGCAGGGCTAGAACCTCTTTGTCCTGTTGGATTTCCACTTGCTGAAGGGATCATCAGTAGCCCAACGGTGCCAACTGCAACCATAGACAAAAGTCCTGCTGATCCTGCTAGTATCAGCCGTTTGGTCCTCATTGGAGCATTTCCTAGAAAGCTCGGCTTTCTTTGCTCTTGAAGCTTCGAGCTGCTCGTTGTGTTGTCGAAGCTAGGCATAACTGGACTTTGCCTATCTGAGCTATCGGTACTATCGGGGCTATCGGTACTATTAGAGCTATCGGTACTGTTTGGTGCGATCGCGTCAGGTAAATTGTCCTCAAGTCCGTCAACCTGTTCAGGTTCAATCCTTGCAGGCGAAGTCGTAGAGTTCATAGAACTATCCACAAGCGCAAACTCTGGAATAGTCTCAAAGTTGTCAGAGTCATCAAAACTATCAGATAACTCAGGTAGTTCCCCTGGTAACCCATCAGAGGCGAGGGTCGTTTGCTTATCTGTAGCGGCTACTTTGTCTGAGTCGGTTTCCTCCAATCGGTTATCTATGCGCTTATCGCCCCCCATCAAGAAGGTGTTTTCTTCTGCTTGAGTTTCTATCTGGGGCTCAAAAGATACTCCCTCAAACGAACCATCGTCTTCTTCATCCAAAGAATCATCACGCTTATCCCCCATCAAGAAGGTGTTTTCTTCTGCTTGAGTTTCTATCTGGGGCTCAAAAGATACTCCCTCAAACGAACCATCGTCTTCTTCATCCAAAGAATCATCACGCTTATCCCCCATCAAGAAGGTGTTTTCTTCTGCTTGAGCCTCTATCTGAGGTTCAAAAGATACTCCCTCAAACGAACCATCGTCTTCTTCATCCAAAGAATCATCACTATCAAGCGTTGGAGAACTATTAGATTCATATTCAGACGTTTCATCAGCACCAGTACCTGAGTTTTGGCCCACTGCCAATAGTGAGTCTCGCTCGTTAGCTTCTCCGGCATCGCCAAAAGCTTCATCGAACTCTGCTATGTCAAAGTCAACATCAGCGTCATCGCTCAATACAGACATATCGTCCTCTACAGAAGACCCGCCAGATACTTCATCGGTAAAGGGCATACCAAACGGACTATCTGAGGTCGCCGCTAGCGGATCATCTGCCACGCTGCTCTCTGCCACGCCATTTAGATCGAACGGATTGTCCCCATCCTTTAATGCTGACGAAGGATCCTCACCTTCCATATCTAGCTGGTCAGCAGAAAGTTCAAAAGGATTGCCATCACTGCTTACCCACGACCCTGTGTTCTCAAAGTCGTCCCCGTCGTAGTCGCTATCAAAATCGTCTGTCAAGTCGCCGAATTCGCTTAATTCATCGCCACGAGCTTCGGCTTTATACTCTTTAGACCAGGCTAGTGTATCTGCCTGGCTGTCCATATCATTTGAAGTGAAATCCTCTGGTTGGATATCGACCTCAGCTATAGGCTCTAGGAGGCCATCGTCGAATTCTTCCGGCATGGGAGAGGGCACTACCTCTCCTAGTTGTTCTTCATCGAAGAGATCTTCTTCTGAGTAGCTTCCTTCACTCTGTTTGATAGATTGATTAGCATAGGCCAAGCCGTTATTAGCATAGTCGGCAAATTCTGGATCAGAAGAGATATGCAAGAGAGCTTTGTATTGTTGCTTAGCTACTTCGTACTCTTGTAGGCCATAGCAATAGATATGGCCCTTGAGTAACAGCACGCTGACGTCATCTGGATAGTCCTCTGCCAACACATCAATCGCCTGAGCAGCTTCTTCAAAGCGACCTTGCATATATGCTATTTCTGCTGCTTGATATGTTTGTGCGTAGTCCGTAGCCGATGTCATTGTTCCTTTCCTCTTGCCGACTCTGAAATCCTGATGCAAAATTTGTGGGTATCACGGATGATAGGACTACTGCTAAGCCACCCATCGAGCTGAGTGCAAAATAGCAACATGGTCAAGTAGTTTCAAAGGACTGCCTGAGCCTAGAAGCCATTCTCCTTTCAAAAAAGGTGCCATTCCGTCTGATGGGTTTGTGGTTGCCTTAAGCGATTCAGGATCTAGCCAGTCTGTGCCTACCACTTTGTCGACCGCTAGACCTAGCACTATTCCCTGCTCTTCTACAGCAATAACTGGAATTTCGGCGCAGTCTGTGTTCATCAACTTGGCACAGCCTAGGAATTGACCTAAATCCGCGACCCAGATGACTTGTCCCTGTTGGTTGAGTGTCCCTAGTAGAAGAGGCGAAACATTAGGTACTGGGGTGATGTAATCAGGGGCATGTTGAATGATTCGACGAATTCCCGTAGCCGGCAGTGCAAATTCACTCCCCTCTGCAACAAAAAAACGCAGGTGAAGTTCCCCCTCGCGCGTCTCAGCTTTCTGAGGCTTTGAAGCTTGATGATTTCCTTCTGTTGCCTGAAAGTCAGGATTCTCTACCATAGCGAATGTTGTCAGTTTCTTGTATACATAGATCTTCTCCGCCTAGGTGTGAGGACGAAGTCCTTCAACCTTTTGCTTGGCTCGCGCTTCTCGGATGCATCCGATTGGGCATCACAATATCTAACAGCACCCGTGCAGCTTGCTGGTCAATCATTCCCTACGTTGTCATCAAAGTACCGGTTGATGGCCTAAGCGCTAACTTTATTTATCAACTATGGGATAGCAGCTGGTAGATTCCTCAAAAACTTTTGACCTTGCCTTTTGCTTGATGAGTGTCAGTACAGATGTGTCTCGCTCAGCGAATGCTGGGCATACTGGGAGCCCGATAGCCTGCACAAGTAAAGGGAATTACCAGCGTGCTTTATCTAGCCGAGACACAAAGGAAGAGTGGATTTATGGGTGGTGGCAAAGCTACTTTTAAGCTGATTGCTGCCCAAAGATCCGAGCATGACTGGACAGGTGTGCCGAATGAAGAGCTAATTCCTGCACCCGATGACGCGCCGTATGCCAACGGAGTTCTGGTGATGGTAGAGCTCACTAGCAACCGCCAGGTGAAACGTCATCAAGAAGCTGGCCGGCCGCTAGTGAGCGTCTTGCAGAACTTCTCTGGAATGAACAAGAAGTTTAAGTCTCAAGGTGAAGAGATAGAACAGTGGAAGGAGTCGTTGACCTATCAGAGCCAGGCCTTGAGCCGTCGAGAGATGGAAATAGAGACCAGGCGAGAACAGATAGAGCAAGCTGAAGCTGACTTAGAAAGCGTTAGGGCACAGCAGCAGGAGATAGAGGAACAGAAGGCTGCAGTAGACCAACTACAAGCAGATCTAGCTCGTAAGAACGCCGAGTTAAAAGGTGCGTGGGCACATCTAAATGGCGAAATTCAGCAGTTTGAGGAGCGAAAAGAAGAATTTCAAGCGGAGCATCATCGCGGAGGTAGCCTTAGCGATGAGCAGACTGCTCAAATCAATTCGGCGCTTGCGGACCTTGGCCAGCCAGATTCAATTGCTTCGACTGTCGCCGGTAAGGTGACAAATGCTTTTGAGCTAATGACTGGACATCAAGCCGATCTAGATAAGGAACGACAGCACCTCGAACAAAGACAGGCTGAGCTGACGGCGGCACAAGCGGAGCTAGACGCTCAAACCCAGAACCTGCTGGCGATGAAGCAATCGCTGGTAGAAGCTGAATTAAAGCTTCACAATACCCAGGTTCATTTGCAGCAGCAGCAGTCCCTGCTTGTTACCAAACAAGAGCACAATCACCTCTTGACGGAGCAGTTAAAGAACCAAACTGAGCTGCATCAGCAGGTATACGAGCTACTAAGTGCTACTGACAAAGTGAGGCTAAGCAAGAAGGTAGACGTTGCATCCTTGGAAGCGATGGCGGAGGAAGAGCTGCAGGCACTAGTGACTAAGTTAGAGAAAGACTTAGAAAAAATGATTCAGTTCGTCAACGATCAAGAAGAAGAGCTGAAGCTTCAGCAAGATGAAATTGATGCGCTTAAAGGTAAGCTGACTGAGGTAAATGATTATGACCGGCTGCAGCTAGAAACAGAGATCGAAGAAGCGAATGATCGCCACGTGATGCTGGCCCGAACGCTGGTAGGCCAAAGGCGAAATCTACTAGAGCGTCAGGAAGTGCTAAGCCAACATCAAGCCGTGCTACTACGCCGTCAGGGGCTAGCCGCTGACGAGGAAGGAACAGGGACTGAACTGGAGCCAGTTTTAGATGAGATTGACAAGCTGCGGGCGTTGCTAGATGAGCAGATCCAGCAGCTAGAAGCGGAGATTGCCCAGATACAGTCTGAGCTAGACACACTGAAGCAGACTCGGCAGCAGCAGCAGCAGGCTACGGATAAGCAGCGACAGAAGATCGCTGACGCAGATTTGGCCTGTCGAGCCCAATATCAAGTAGTCGGTGAATTGCAGGGCCAGGTTATGCTATACGAGTCTATGCTATCGATTATGGAAGGGCATATAGGCGGATTTGAACAGGTGTTAGAGGAAGTCTCGATAGCGGTTGGCCAGTGGCAAGAAGCGAAGGCAGAGCAGCAGCGTAAGATAACGCTTGCTCAGCAGATGATTGAAACCCTTAGCTCACCAGAGCCCGCTCTGGTCTAAGACTCTCCTAACCTCTAAGCTAGTCCCCTTCAAAAGCTGGGAACCAAAGCGAGGTCACATTAACAGCGCTCTTGCTTTTTGCAAGGCAAGTGAGGCTATGCACTTAGGCTTCGTAGGACGAGGGTTTGTAGCATTTGAACATGCTATAGGCTAAGTGCAGGTTGCTATAGTATTACAGGTTATATGCAATGCTTATAGGGTGATGGCAGCAGACTTCATCAAGCTCGACCAATTTCTGAAGATAATCAACGTCGTCCGCTCTGGCGGTGAAGCGAAGCTAATTATCCGCAGTGGAGAAGTTTTAGTGAACGGTGAGATGGAACTTAGAAGGGGTCGTAAGCTATATGACGAGGATATCGTGACTATAGAAGATACCTCTTTTACAGTGCATATTTCCACCTAAGATTTCCAGTTAAGAAGATCTGCATCAGTATTAGGCGTTCTCTAGATGTCTTCTATAGGTCTTCTTCTATAGACCTTGCTTCTTGATACAGTCGAATTGCAAAGAACATTTTAGACTAGAGGTACATACGGTGCTATTTAGAGGAAAAGTATGCAGCCTAAGATTGAGATTTATACCTGGAGTCGCTGTCCATTCTGTATTCGAGCTAAGTCTCTATTAGATAGGAAAGGCGTCGAATATACGGAGTATTGCATTGATGGCGATGAAGAGGCCCGTAGCAAGATGGCTGAACGTGCTGGGAGAAGATCGCTGCCTCAAATTTTTGTCGATGAGCGTCACATCGGCGGCTGTGATGATATCCACGCGCTTGAGCGCAAGGGCAAATTGGATAGTTTATTGAAAGCTGCCTAGCTCTCGATTAATTTCAGTTGAAGTAGCCCTCTCTCTATAGGCTAGGAAGAGGGCTATCTTTCGAAAGCTCACCTTTGGTAAGAGGCGATAGAAAGCAAAGAGCAATCAAGGGAAAAGGCAACAGAAATTCGCTAGATAGCTTTTGCAACAGGAGTCAACCTGCTTGCCTTGTTCTCTTTGTGGTTGTTATTTTGAGCAACTTTGGTTTGGTGGTTCTGTCGAGGCTGTAGCAGACCGTAGCCCTTGTGGTTGCGCTCGTAGATAACATTAATTTCTCCAGTTTCTACGTTGCGGAACATGTAGAAGTCATGTCCAACGAGCTCTAGATTCTCGAGGGCAGTCTGTACAGTCATTGGCGGCATCGCAAAGTACTTGCTGCGTACAACTGTGTCAGGTAGTTTGGGCTGGTGGTTGAGTACTTCGCTAATATCGGCATTGTGAGAAGTAATATCAGGCGCGTTGATAGTGGCATCGACGTCTGTTGGCCGTACAGTAGCGTGATCTTGATCGCGACGCTTCTCTTTGTATTTCCTAAGCTGGCGGGTAAGCTTATCGGTCACCATGTCGATGCTGGCATATAGACTCTCGCTGCTCTCTTCAGCGCGAACAACGACATTGTTGAGGAAGACAGTGACTTCTGCGGTTTGTTTCGGGGCAATTCGGGGGTTGTTTTGGACAGACAGGCAGACATCTACTTTGTTGATAAGTGTTTGAAAGTGAGCGGTTGCCTTTTCGATTTTCTGATGTACATGACTACGGATGGCGTCAGTGATCTCGATGTTTTTCCCCTGGATTACTAGCTTCATGAAGTAGCCTCCCCTGTGGCGGTTTAGTTTTATGCTTTTTAAGCCTAGCATCGGCATTTTGGCCGAGTATCAAACTGTCAAACTTTTTAAGCATCCGTTGATAAATCTTGACTTGAGCCTAGGATCCGATATGTAAAAAAAGTGCTAGTGGGTAGAAAGGTAAAGACTATAAGCTGCTCAACGGTTTAATGCAAAGCTTAGTAGAACAGCTGAATAATAGTAGAACAGTTGAATAAACGGTGAATAAACGATTGGGCTATGTAGTCTCGCTAGAGACAGCGATACCCTATGTAAGGGCTTGGCGATGGCAGCAGCAGCTCGTCACGAGATATAAGCGTGCCGGTTGTAGTATGAGAGATACGCTGATATTGCTTCAGCACCCGCCTGTCTATACGCTTGGTCAAGGCGCTGATATCAGATTTTTGAAGTTTGCGCCTGGTTCTAAGCACTACGAGCTTCATCGAGTAGAGCGGGGTGGGGAAGTGACCTATCACTGTCCAGGTCAGGTGGTAGGCTATCCTATCTTAGATTTGAAACAGCATCGAATGGATCTGCACTGGTATCTCAGAGAGCTTGAGGAAGTGATTATTCTGGTGCTAGCTGAGTATGGGCTACGCGGCGATCGCCTTGAAGGGATGACAGGCGTATGGGTGGATGGATATAAGGTGGCAGCGATCGGTATCAAAGTAAGCCGCTGGATTACGATGCACGGGTTTGCTTTAAATGTGTGTCCGGATATGGGTGGATTTGAGCGCATTGTTCCCTGCGGTTTAGAGGGGAAGTCTGTGGGATCGATTGCGCAGTTTGTTCCAGACATCAGCTTGAAACAGGTCCAACAAACCTTGATCGAACAGTTTGAACAAGTATTTGGGCTCACTTTTGAGCCAACTTCAATATCTGATCTCAATTTATAAGGCTGAAGATCGAGCAGGTTAAGGATCGAGGACGAAGCAGGAGTACTTAATTTAATTAAGGACTAGATTGTGACAGGCAATCAGGTTTGAAAGTCAACTTCTAACAAAGAGAGATCATCGTCAAATCGATCGCCTCCAAAGCGACTGACTCGTTCGATGAGGGTACTGATGGTGAGCTGTTGCTGCGTCTCTAGCTCAGTCAAGATAGTGACCAGACCTGTTAGACCTAGCTGTGGCTTAACCGAATCTATCGGTGGTTTGGTTGGATAGATTTCGTAGATGCCATCGCTGAAGATGTATAGACGACTGCCAGTTAGGATAGTGCATTTCTCCGATCGATAGATACTGTCGTTCATCATGCCAATCGGCATGCCAGGGGTTCTCAGCTGCTGTAGTTTGACCACACTGTTTGAAGCGGAATGAGGACGCATCGCAGGCTCAACCAGTAGTGCCGGGGGGTGACCAGCACTGGCATAGACGAGCTGCCTGGTCACTCGGTGATAGACGCCGTACCAAATAGTGAAGTATTTATCGTTTTGCTCGGTCATCTTAAAGGTTTCGTTCAGCCCCTTTAGAACGGTCTCGGGACGACGAAAATCCACCCCGGGAAGTGACTGCGATCGCAATACATTTAGAACCGAGGTCGACAATAGCGCCGCTCCTAGGCCATGGCCTGATACATCTAGCAGATACATGACCAAATAGTCAGGATCGAGCCAGTAGTGATCAAAACAATCTCCCCCTAGCTCTTGAGAAGAGATAAATCGAGACGTGATTGAGATACAGTTTTTAGCATCTGCCGGCGTATCTTGAGGTAGAAGCGATGTAACGTAGGTAGCTGCCTCCGCTAACTCATTCTCTAATCTACGCGTTTGTGCCCTGAGTGCTTGCATGAGCTTGTGAAGTCGTAGCCCAGAATTGACCCTAGCGACTAGCTCGGCTGTATCAATAGGTTTGATGAGTAGATCATCTGCGCCAGCTTCTAATGCTTCTACTCGATTGGCAAGATCGCTATGGCTAGTCATGATCAAAAAAGCAGTGGTCGCTAGCTGAGGATCTTGCTTGATTTGGCAGCAGATATCAATTCCGCTAGAACCGCCAGGCAAGAGCAGATCGCAGATAACAACAGAAGGGGCTAAGTGAATCGCCTTGTGAAGGCCACTATCTGCGTCATTGGCGGTTTCCACACGATAACCATGCTTTTGTAATAGCCGCTGTAAGCCCTGCAAAATATAGGGATCATCGTCGATTAACAGAATATCGGTCAGCGTCACCGGATGAGCTATCAAACTCTGACGAGTCGACGCTCCTAGCTTTAGATATGGCGTAGATGATGCGTTAGAAGTCATAAGCGGCCTGAACAGGAATATCCTCTTCCGACGAGCTAGACGGAGTGTGAGGCGCTTCTAAAATAAGACGGCTGGAAATAGAATGGTTCCACAAGTCAACGAAATCGACTAAGTAGTAGGGCAGCTCATCCGAGCCATCTGTTTTTCTTTCGGGTATGACAAAATCTTCTAGATCAAATAAGTGTAATCGCTCCATCGTATCGACTTCAAAGGGCTCTAGAATGTTGGCTCTATAGGCTCCTGATTCATCGATAGCACTAAAGCAGCAGACCTGATAGTAGTTTTCTCCCGAGAGCTCACGGTATTGCACAAGGGTATAGACATCGGCAGGCTGAATAGGAAAGGGCAGCGAAAGCGCAATTTTCTGCTGGGTTGGTAGGAACGAGAGACGCACAGCCTTACGCACACCATAGTAGCCGACTTTATCTGGCTGAAGCGGGTACTTGCGGTGGCGGGGCTGAACATAAGTTCGCATAAAGGTAGCAATGCCAAGTGCTTCCTCGGTGTACGCGCCAATTAGGCTGACGTGAACATCGTAGGCAGGAACATTGCTGATATTGAAGACTTCAAGGGCAAGACTAGTATGCCCTTCTGAGTCTGTAGTTGGCTGTAAGTCCCAGTAAAGATGGGGCAGGGCAGTGAGACTGAGCCGTTTTTCTACGACGTTGCGATAGTAGCTGCTCTCTTGCCTTAGCTGTTTGAGGTTTTTATTGGTTAGCCATACATAGGCTCCTGTTAATCCAACTAGCACCAGGTTACTAATGATCAAAATGGGTTCCATGCCATCCCCTTGCTTATCCCTATTATCTCCTCAGTATTCAAAACCATACCCCAAACTATGATTTCTATTCAGGCGCAGCAGACCCTTTCTATGTATACGCGCGACGGTGTGCGGCTCGATGCAGATGTCTACTTCCCCAAAGGAGCCGGTCCGTTTCCGGTTTTGTTGATGCGGCAGCCATACGGGCGAGCGATCGCTTCTACCGTTGTTTATGCCCACCCTCGCTGGTACGCTGCGCATGGCTATATCGTCGCCATTCAGGACGTTCGAGGGCGAGGAACCTCTGAGGGTGAGTTTTCACTATTTGCTTACGAAGTTTTAGATGGGGAAGACGCGGTTGAATGGGCTGCGCGGCTCCCAGGGAGCGATGGCCAAGTAGCGATGTACGGCTTCTCTTACCAAGGTATGACTCAGCTACAGGCGGCGCAGTCAGCTCACCCGGCGCTTAAGACAATCGTGCCAGCAATGACTGGCTATCATCTCTATGAAGATTGGGCTTATGAAAATGGAGCGCTGTGCTTTCATCTAGGACTAGTGTGGGCAATCCAGCTAGCAGCGCAAACTGCTCAAATAGAGGGCGATAGTCAGACTTATCAGAAGCTAGTAGCGGCGGCTCGCACTCTGCCGACAGATGAGTCCACCCCAGGTTGGCGTGAGGTCCTAGCGGATGTAGACACCTTTTTTCACGATTGGGTGAGTGCGCCCAAAGGCGATCGCTATTGGCAGCAGCTAACGCCGCAGCTCGACCAAGTCGATCTACCCATGCTGCATGTGGGAGGCTGGTTTGATCCGTATTTGCGAGGGGACTTGCGGCGATACCTGGAGATGGCAGCGCGTAGTCGATATCTGCATCATTTTTGGGTTGGACCCTGGATTCATATCCCCTGGGGCCGAAAAGTAGGCGCGATGGATTTTGGTCCTGCTGCGGCTAGTCCAATTGATCGACTACAGCTCCAGTGGTTTGATGGAATTTTGAAAGGAGAGAATATGGCTAAGCTGCGGCAGTCGCCGCCGGTGAACCTATTTGAGATGGGCCGAAATCAGTGGCGATCGCTCGATGCCTGGCCAACCGAGCAAATGACTGAGCAAACGACTGAGCAGCTGGCGGTAAACTCAGCAGTCTCCAGATCAGAAGACAAAACCAAGCCAGAAAACAACACAATAACTTATTTTCTCTATAGCGATGGACTCGCAAATGTTCGTGAGGACAGCGGCGTGCTCAGTGAGTCATTAACCCAGATGCCGCAGTTCGATACGCTCGTACATGATCCGTGGAATCCTTGTCCTGCTGCGGGTGGTCACAGCTCAATTCCTGCCGGGGTGTTTGAGCGCACGGCGGTGGATGCGCGAGGGGATGTACTGACCTATACATCAGCGCCATTCGCCGAGGAACTGCGGGTGGTAGGCGTGCCAAAAGTAGTGATTGCGATCGCCGCGTCAACGACCAGCTACGATCTTTGCGCCATACTCTCTAGAGTCGTCCGGGGCAACGTCTACAATCTCACACAAGGGTACGGGCGATTTCAGCACTTGGCAGACCGGGAGCTAGTAGGCCAGAACTCACCCGGCCAGAGCTTAAAAGGAAGATCCGTCTCACTACCACTACACCCCACTTGCTTTAGCCTCTTTCCTGGAGAGTCTTTGCGCCTGAGCCTAAGCGCCGCCTGCTATCCTGCTTTTTCAATCAACCTTGGAACGGGAGCGTCCCAGCAGGAAAGTAAGGCAGTAGACGCTCGGATCATAATGCTGACGATCGCGCTTGGTGGCAACATTGCAGATCAATGGCCTGGTTGTGATGGTACTCTACTCAAGCTGCCGGTAGTTCTTGATTGAAAACTTCGAACACCCGACGACAGCAGTTTCTCAAAGATTCTCCTGAAGCTGGATCGGGTATGATAGCGCCTTCAAACTGCCAGTTATCGATGGTAGATAGCCGCCACCGTTGCCCCTGATGATCAAATCCTGCGATTTCAAGGCCGATGGCACGGCGCCGATCGCTTTCAGTATCCTGATGAAGACGAATTTGAATCAATAGACTACGGCACTGAAATAGACGACTAACGCCTGGAAAGTGAAATCCGATATCGACTGAATCCGGGTCGATTAAATCTCGCGTTGTAGAATCGTTCAACCAGGGTTTGAGGTCTGCTCTTAGGTCGGGTAACTCGGACTTAAAGAGTCCAATCGTTGCTGCAATCTTACTAGCAAATTCGATTGTTGATGCTTGTTCGGCTGCGTTCACATCACCTCACTGAATTCAGTTCATTTATTGTAGCGGCCAAATATTCGTGAGTAACTAGTGATTGCAATTCCAATTAATCCTAGTCTGGCGATCTATCAATGTCTTCTGGGCTTTTCATCGGCTTCTTAGCCCAGTGCTTGTAGACTCATTTTGTGGAATGTATCATGTAGACTTATCCAAACACGTCATGGTAGGAAGCTGAATGGAGGGGCGCACTCCGGTTTTGCCTAAGGATAGTAGACCCTTCAAACTATTGTTCTTTGTTGACAAACGACCGAACTCAGCCGAACAAATTCGGCAAATTCGCGCTCAGGTAAAGGCGCTCTGTGCACCGGATGAGGTTGGTCTAGAGATTGTTGATGTCAATAACCAACCTTATTTAGCGGAGCGATTCAAGCTGGTGGCCACGCCTGCACTGATTAAGGTTTCAGAGGACAGCTACCAAATCTTGGCGGGTGGTGATGTGGCTACTAAATTGGCACACTGGTGGCCACGGTGGAATCAAGAGCTCCTCGATGAGTCGTCAGAAAACGACAAAGTGGTTTCCCTTTTGTCTTTATCTGGATCTGATGGTGTCAAAGTCAATGCGGTCGATCAATCCACCGAGGTGATTAGGCTCTCTGATGACATCTTTCGGCTAGAACAGGAAAAAGAAACGCTATTATCTCAGATCGAGTTTAAAGATCGCATTATTGCGATGATGGCTCATGATTTACGAAACCCACTGACAGCAGCTTCGATTGCCTTAGAAACTTTGGAGCTAGCCTTTGAACCGAACGGTGCGAAAGCAGATAAGTTTACGCCAGAGCTAATTGCTCACCTGCTCCAGAGCACTAAGACGCAGATTCGAGCGGTCAGCAGCATGATTACCGAGATCTTGAAGGCTGCTAGAGGCTCTGATACCAACATAGAAGTTTCGCCACAAGATTTAGACCTAAACGATCTGTGCATGACAGTAATCGAGTTTTTTGCACCGAAACTATCGGCTAAAAAGCAGACTATCGAGACTGACCTACCGCAGGATCTGCCCCACGTTTATGCCGATGCGGATCAAGTACAAAGAGTCCTTAGTAATTTAGTCGACAACGCAGTTAAATACACGCCTGTGGCAGGAAAAATTGGCATCGCAGCCCTGCATCGAACAACCGAAAAGGTGCAAATTAGCATTAGAGATAATGGTCCGGGAATTCCTCGAGAAAACCAGAAGAAAATTTTCGAGGAAAGCTTTCGGCTAAAACGCGATCGCGCTGAAGATGGATATGGTCTGGGTCTAGCGCTTTGTCAGCAAGTAGTCAGGGCCCACTATGGAGAAATTTGGGTTGATTCCAAGCAGGGCGAGGGCAGCTGTTTTCACTTCACCTTGCCTGTGTATCGAGGAACCAATGGGAGTTGATACGACGCTTTGTAGGTTAAGGGTTGTAGCGTTTGAACAGGCTATACGCTCAGTGCAGATCGCTATACATGCTTGGAAGTTACACGCAGGGCTTAGTGCCCTTCAATCATCTTTGTCTTCATCTCGGCTAGCTGCGCGTCGATGCTGCCTTGTCCTTCAAGCTGTGCAAACTGTCGTTCGACATCGTCTGCGCCTAACGTTCCGGCAACTTCTGCCTGCGCCTCTAGGTCCATGATTCGCGCTTCCATTTTTTCGAACGCGCCGGTAGATCCTGGCGAATTACTCATCAGCATCTCGTGTAGTCGAACGCTCGACTGAGCAGCTCTAGCCCTAGCGATATACATATCTTTTTTTGTACGGGCTTCAGAAATCTTTCGTTCTAATAGGCTCATATTAGACTTTAGCTGCCGAACGATTTCTTTTTGCTGAGCGATTTGGGGCTCGAGCGTTTGAACGGTTTGGCTATATGTTTGGCGGCGTTCGAGGGCCTCTCTGGCGAGGGGATCGTCCCCCTTTTGGAGGGCAAGCTGGGCTCTGTTGTACCACTCTTGAGCCGTACGCCCAGCCTGCTCATACTGCCTTTCAGTGCGCTTTTGGGTGGCGATCGCATGAGCCACCGCCTGACGCATAGCGATTAAATCACGCTGCATATCCTGCAGCGTCTGCTGCAGGATCTTTTCAGGATCTTCAGCCCCCTTTACTAGCGTATTGACATTAGAGCGAACCAAGCGCGAAATGCGATCAAGCAGTCCCATCGGTAGAGCTCTCCAGTGAACTTACTGAATTAAAGATAGCGCTGGATACACTCGTACGCTATATGGCAAGTTTCTTTACTCTGTCGTAGGACCATACACTTCAGCCACAATGTTATTCTCTTTTAATTTTTCAAGAAACTGCTCTGCGGATTGAGCGTTGCTAAAAGCTCCTACCTGAATCCGATTACCATCGGCAAACCGACGGACAAAAGCTTCACTGATAGATTGTCTAATTTGCCAGAGACCCTGCTCTGATCTGAAAGGAACCGTGACGTAGTAGGTTTGCCCAATCGGCAATACAGCGGCCTGTGTCTCAGTCGCTACTGAAGCTGAGTTAGGTCTAGCCACAGACGGTATGACGGTCTCTACTGGTCCCGCCGAAGATAGCCCTGATGGATGAGAAGGCGTCGTCGGTGGCTGCCCTGCGCTAATAGTACTAGGAATGATAGGGTCACTTTTGGGCATCTGCAGCGAGCTAAGATTGTCAATTTTAAGTTGGACGAATTCAGCGCTCGATAGGTCTGGTCCAGGCGGGTCAAACGTCGCAGCAGCGGTGTTTTCTATACCAAGAACCGGACTAGGATCAGCCAGTTCGTTGGCTAGACGCTGCTCGGCAAGCGAATTTGACATGACGTAGCTAGCCCCCAATCCGGTTAGGAGTCCTAAGCAGCCCAGCACTGCGCCAGCTAGTAGAGAAACGGTTTTACGTCTAGATTGACCAGTAGCTGCAAGCTCAGCTGGGTTGGGCTGTGCTGATTTGTCCTCTAGGCTTCCGATGAGTTTTGTAGAAGAGGCTAGGTAGCTGCTAGGCGTGCTTATTCCAGATAGAGTTTGCGCAGATTCCCCCGGCTGGTGAGCCTGTGTGACCTGACTTAGTGGGGAATGAGTTTGTGGAGCGATAGTAGGAACTATTCCACTGCCGACAGCTTTGGCTTTAGTCTGATCGGCTTCAGTCAGTGAGCTTAGTAAGGCGGATGTGGATATGCTTGCTGAATGACTGGTTAGCTCATTAGATGAGTTACTAGATTTTTGCTGCGCCCAGAAGCGGATCGATGGCGGATTAGCGTCTTGGCTGTCACGATCATAGTAACCAGCGGCCATTAGCTTTCTATTAGGCGGAACTGGCGGTGGGGTACTTACTAGAGTCGCCTCGACTGGTTCCACATCAGAAGCCGGATCGCTCTGTGTGTTTCTATAGGCATCTTCTCGGCAGATATCTTCTCCACTCAATCCTGTGAGCCGACGACTACGACGATACCGAGTTAGCTCAGCGTCTAGACTGATATCAACGCTGCCTAGTACAGCACCTAGCCGAGCCGATAATTCATGAGTAGTACGCTGCGTCGCCATGACAGACCCCTTCATTTGTAATAGTTAATAGAAGGTGCCCTATGTGACCAAGCGAAATAACATCATATCTTGATGTATCAATGCTGAACCCAACCCAAAAACCAATACATCTAAACCCAGTTTAACTATGGGACTAGAAGGCCTAAATAGCCTAATCAAGGGGCTAGAGACTCAAGATAGCTGGCAGACGCAACGACAGTTTCGCTTAGTGCTAGCGCATTGGCCGAAGGCAGTTGGCTTTGCCGTGGCTAGACAAACCAAACCCGTCAGAATATGTAGAGCAGAACTCTACGTTGCAACGGCTACGCCTGTATGGGCTCAAACACTTACCTACGAACGATTCAAAATTCTACGAAAGCTAAATCGCTATCAGAGCCAACCTATCAAAAACATCCGATTCTCTACAGCGCAATGGACTACGCCTGAAGCCAAATCAGCGCGATCGCGCCTACCTAATCAAACCAGCCTCCAACACCCTAGCCATACCGGACAAACAACTCAGCCCTTCGACACTAAAGCAACGACCCCTATGGAAGCGTATGAAAGATGGGCTCACCTGATTCAACGAATGCAGCAGAGTCAGTCGCTATGCCCTAACTGTCGGTGCCGATGCCCACAAGGAGAATTAGATCGGTGGTCTGTTTGTGCCCTATGTGCAAGCAAACAATGGCAGTAAGTCTATCATCAGCGGGATCATGCCGTAGTACTTTCCCGACGTCTAGTACTCTACCTACGTACTATAGCTTTGGTCACTTAGCTTACGGCATAGTCACTGGCTATAACCCTTGTGTTTCAACAGGCTAAGTGACTCGCAAGGTGCGAATGCATCCGCACCTTGCTATATGTCCATCGAAAGCCGTTTGTATTTTTTCATCGATCTCTATTAAGCCAATTAAAAATCATCCCTTCCTGGGCATATTTTTGATTGATTTTAATGATAAGAATCCCCTCATTGCGAAAGATTACAGTTCTTCTAATCTATGAGCTTTTTCTCTTGTGAATGGCAAGTCTAAATAGGTGATCCCCGAGGATGGCTGTTTCTTCAAGATGGCTGAAACTCCCGTGGGCAACCATGTTTCACTTCTTTACTGAAATCTGAAGAAAATGTAAACATAGAACAAGTCCTTTTCTTATTGATTCACTCATGCTGGCAATAGATTCGGGTTTTTTTATGTTGGAAAATGGCTTCTTTAATTAAGTCATTATGAAGTTCGAGACTATAAACTTAAGAAACTCAATTATGGCTGCTTCAAACTGTGAAATAAGTCGCTGTGGGCTGTGCAGATTCTATTCCCATGAAGGCAGACGCGGCGGACAATGCAGTCGACTGAGTGCCCCTGTGAATGCTCGCTGGAGTGCCTGCTGCTTCTCGGATGCTCCTTTTGCAGACAGCTCACAGCCCCCATCGGGGATCGCAGAGTGGATGACACCACCTGAGCAGATTAGCTCTAGACAGATTAATTCAGTTTTATTTTCTGCTAATGCTTCTACAAGTACTTTTAAAAAGACCGTTTGTTCAGCGATCACTGACTAATCTAGCCACCTGATCCCGTTGCTTAGTTTTGATTGTCTAATCACCTTAGCGATCGCAAATCAAGAATTAGGTGAGATCAAGATTAAGTTAGGTCGAAATTAGACAGCGAACGACTATGTCTCTCATGACGACATAGTCGTTTTTAATAGAAACTATCTTTTTAACTTTGATTCTTCGCTAACTTGTAGCTGTGTAGCTAGGGCTAACTGTATTTTTAAGAGCAGCTAATTCTTCCTTGATGACTGCTTAGGGTAGCCAAGGAAACTTTTTGAAATCCGGCTGTCTCTTTTCTAAGAAGGCTTGTTTCCCTTCAGCACCTTCTTCACTGAGGTAGTAGAGCAGAGTTGCATTTCCCGCCAGCTCTTGCAGTCCTGCCTGTCCATCGCAGTCAGCGTTGAATGCCGACTTTAGGCATCGAATAGCAATGGGACTTTTCTGCAGAATCTCTTGTGCCCACTTGATGCCTTCACTCTCTAGCTGGTTGATTGGCACCACAGTATTAACTAGACCCATATCCAAGGCCTGCTGGGCATCATACTGACGACAAAGAAACCAGATTTCACGTGCCTTTTTTTGCCCAACGACTCTGGCCAGATAGCTAGCGCCAAACCCACCATCAAAGCTGCCCACCTTTGGTCCAGTCTGGCCAAAAATGGCATTATCAGCTGCGATACTGAGGTCACAGACCAAATGTAGTACATGTCCACCACCGATGGCGTAGCCTGCAACTAGCGCAATGACAACCTTAGGCATAGAGCGAATCAGCTTTTGTAGGTCGAGGACGTTGAGCCTAGGGATACCATCTTCTCCGACGTAGCCTGCCTTTCTACGAACGCTTTGATCGCCGCCAGAACAGAAGGCGTATTTACCATCAGTGTGTGGTCCCATCCCAGTCAACAAAACGACGCCGATAGTCGTATCTTCTCTTGCGTCATGAAAGGCATCGTACATTTCAAAGACTGTTTTGGGGCGGAAGGCGTTGCGTTTGTGGGGGCGATTGATAGTGATTTTCGCCATGCCATCAGCTTTGTGGTACAGAATATCTTCGTATGTCCCGATCGGTTTCCAGGAGACAGAATGCGAGTCGTGAGCTGGGCTGGGCGTGGGTCCAGGCATGAGTAAGTGTCCAAATGAATAGTAACGTTAAGAACCTATGAGCTATGCGATCAAAATATAAGCTGCTAGCGGAAAATAAAGGGCACAGTCCCGAAGAAAGTTTGGCTGCCAGTTGGAGTTAGTGGTCCAGGCTTTCGTTGGTGCTCTTATCGCTCTCCTAATGAAACAGGCAAAGATATTCAATGGCTTATTACTGGTTCAAAGCGTTTCATCTTGTTGGTGTGGTGGTTTGGTTTGCAGGTTTGTTTTACCTGGTGCGCCTATTTATCTACCATGTGGAAGCAGAAGAAGAGCCAGAACCTGCTCGTAGCATTTTGAAAAAGCAGTACGAGATTATGGAGACTCGGCTGCTGAAGATCATTACAACGCCGGGTATGCTGCTGACACTAGCAATGGCGGGAGGACTACTATGGCAGCGTCCAGATGTCCTGCACGAGGGCTGGATGCACGCTAAGTTGGGATTTGTGGTGCTGTTAGCCGCCTATCACATGTACTGCGCCAGGCTTCGTAAACAGCTAGCGGCTGGTGAATGTGGTTGGGGCCCGAAGCAGCTGCGAGCGCTCAACGAAGCCCCTACGCTGCTGCTAGTAACGATAGTGATGTTAGTCGTTTTTCAAAACAGCTTTCCGACGAATGCGACAACATGGCTGATAGCAGGGTTAATTTTATCGTTCGTGATCACGATTCAGTTGTATGCCCGAAAGCGTAGATTAGACAAGGAGCGCGAAGTGGCTGAGCTAGCTGTTTCTGAGCAGATGTCGTGAACAGAGTTGAAAAGATAGCGTCGGAAAAACTGAGGAGTTTTCTGCAAAAAAGCGGTCTTCTAGCCTGATTGCACCCCATACTGCAGAGTGAATGTCCTTCGATATCCCAAAATATATCGGAAGATACAGTTAGGTTTTGTTGAATTCGTTAACATGTGTTTACATTGCTTAAAGATGTTGGTGCTAATGCTCCAAATCTTGAGGCGAAGGAAATAGCTAATTGAGGAAACGAACAATGGAAAATTCACCTACTACAAACGAACCAGCTAAGTTAGGATTCACGGAATTTGCTGAGACCTGGAACGGTCGACTAGCAATGATTGGGTTCGTCTCTGCGATCGCAGTCGAATTTGCAACTGGCAAAGGTATCTTGAGTCAGCTTGGCTTGATGTAGAGATTCGTTTGAACGCATTAAATACAATAAATAGAACGTTTAAAAATTGAGCTTAAAAAGGTATAGGGACTCGTAATCTTTGCGAGTCCCTTTTTATTCAAGACTTTATTCAAGGTTTTGTTTGAGATATCGCGTTCGCCACTGCGCTCGACACAGCCGCAATCTTACGTCACAGAGGCTACTGCATATGGGCCAGGTCAGGTCAAGCCTTCGAATGTTCGTCTACTTTAGTCTTCTTGACTATCTCTAGTCTTCTTAACTATTCTGTGTCCGCTTGTTCGGCATCAGGCGCTAGCCAAGTCGACATAGCTTTCAATTCAGCAGGAATTTCTTCGTCCAAATAAAACTCTAGTTGAGTTTCTTTGAGGCCTAAGTAGCCCGACTCAGCAAATGAAGTGAGCATCCGTGTTAAGGCAATCCATACGCGCTCTTCAAATTCCCAATCTTTTCGAAACGGAGCGCGATCAGCAATGGATTTAAGTGCCCAAAAATAGCTATTACGGACCACTGATCCGGTCTTTTTGTAGGGCGGGACATCTTCGTTACGTACAAAGAGGACACCATTTTCTATTCTAGCTCGCATGAGGCGATGGATATCTGTAGTAGGGAAGTAGAAGAAAGTCTAGCCGATTGAGATAGGCTGAGTAGGTAAGTTGATAGGGCTTCAAACTGATGGTTGCAGCAGTCTCTCTGCAAAACGTTCACAAAGTCTATAACAATATTTGCGTGGTAAACGATCTGTCCTTAGCGATTGAGCCAGGAGAGATTTTCGGACTTTTAGGACCCAATGGGGCAGGCAAATCAACGACGATTCGGATGCTGACAACCCTGGCACAGCAGACGCAAGGCGATATTGTAGTAGCGGGCTATGACGTCAGTCGTCAGCCTACCGAAGTTCGCCGTCAAATCGGTGTCGTGCTACAGCAGGTTAGCGTGGATGCCGACATGACCGTCTGGGAGAATATGGAGTTCCACGGACGGATGCATCATCTCCCAGCGGCCAGGCGACAAGCGGAAATTCGCCGTTGGCTAGCGTATGTAGGCTTAAGTGATCGCGCCAATGATAAAGCGAAAACGCTCTCTGGTGGGATGAAGCGCCGTTTACAGATTGCCAGAGCGCTACTGCATCAGCCTAGCATTTTGTTTCTAGATGAGCCGACAGTAGGATTAGATCCGCAGACTAGGCGGCGACTGTGGGAAATTATCCTAGAGCTGAACCGTGAGCACAAGATGACGATGCTGCTAACGACGCATTACATGGAAGAAGTGGAATACTTGTGCGATCGCATCGGCATTATGGACAAAGGCGTACTGATTGAAAGCGGCACCTTGGGTGAACTACGGCAGAAGCATGGCGAAGGTATTGTTATGAAGCAAAAAGGCGATAGATGGGAGTACTTGTTTTTCCCCTCTTTAGCTGCAGCTAACCAGTATCTAGATCAGCAGCCAGACAAAACAGGAATGATGACACGGCCTGCCAATTTAGAAGACATCTTTGTAGAGCTGACTGGGCGAAACCTAGACTGATTCTGGGCGAGCAGAACTGAGAACAGCTACGAACAACTACTCTAGGCCAAAGGTTGAATAGAGTTTAGAAAGGCGTGTAACAGAGGCGAGTATAACGGCGAGTGTAACTAAGTGCGTAGCCCGCGCAACTGAGTGCGAGTATATGAGAAGAGAGGTGAGTGATGTCTCAGCTAGCAAATAAGATTGAGGCAATTCTATATTTGAAGGCTCAGCCTTTGAAGATTAGCCAGATTGCGGAATTTGCTCACTGTGATCGCGAAACAGCAGAAGAAGGCTTGATTGCCTTAATGAATGAGTACGCCCATCGTGAAGGCGCGCTTGAGATTGCTGAGACAGAAGAAGGCTATGCGCTACAGCTACGAGAAGTGTATAAACCTTTGGTCGATACCATTGTGCCTTTGGACATTGGCCTAGGGGCTCTGCGGACACTCGCTGCGATCGCGTTACGTGGGCCGATCGCTCAAAGTGAGTTAGTTGACGTGCGTGGCTCAGGTGTATATCAACATGTTCCCGATCTGGTCGATCAGGGTTTTGTCAAAAAAAGGCGTCAGGCAGATGGCCGCTCTTCTTGGCTACAGGTGACTGAAAAGTTCTACCAGCATTTCGAGATTGATAAGCTACCTCAGATTTCGACGCTGCGGCTGCCAAAGCAGAAAGCTGAGCCAGCTACCCACCAAGATCACCACCCCGATAGTGAAGCAACGCATGAGGCTAGCCAAAGCCGTGATCCTAGCGCTGTTGATTCAGCTTCACAAGCGATGCTAGCAGCTAGAGCAGAAGAGAAGAAGCCAGAAGAGGCTGCTTCAGAAGCTCCAGAAGCTACCTAAGCACAGTATTATTCGTTAAGCTGTGTATAGTTAGTAACCATAGATTTCCTTAATAGTTCATAGGAAATTTTATAGACAGGGCATTTGTGGGGGAACATACCAGTTTTAAGAGCGTTTCCCACGGTTAAGCTAAGGTTAGTTATTCCTCATTCATATGGTTTTCAATCCTGAGAGCGCAGACTTCACCAATCTCAACTCGGAAGAGAGTATGACGAATGAGCTGTTGGACTACCTACAGCATCAGCCTCCCGAAGTGCTAAGCAGAGTGGCGCAGTCTGTTAGCGGTGAAATCCGACAAATTATTTCTCACAACGTTCAAGGATTGGTAGGCGTGCTACCTGCGGACGGGTTCAACGTGCAGGTCAGCACCGATAGAGAAAACCTCGCAGGCTTACTGGCTTCAGCAATGATGACAGGTTATTTCTTACGACGAATGGAGCAAAGGATGGAACTAGAAACCAACCTTTCCGGCTCCTTGGGCCCAGACCTAGATCCAACCGATAAACGCAAAGCTGAAGAGTAGTTCCCCTCGCGATAGCAGTTCCACTTGTGACACTAGCCTCTCCCAGTCAGATGCGATACCAGGTGCGATACCAAGTGCAACTTGGATTTGCCTCTTTCCCAGCGAGTACGAGAAGTGCTACGAGATCAGCGCGGCTACAGGTCCTCCGGTAAAGCGGTTGGCTTAACACTGATCCGCTGAGTCTTCCCGGCGCGAATAACGCTAACCTCTAGCTCTTCGCCAATGCCACCGTTTTCGACTTGGGACTGCACGTCGGTAACGTTCTCTACTGCATTGCCGCCAATCTTCGTAATCAAATCGCCTCGCTTTAAGCCAGCAGATTCGGCTGGCGTACCAGGCATCACTCGAACGATAACCACGCCTTGAACGGCGCTAATATTGACGTCAAGATCTTCATCCTGGTTAAGGCGATCGCGCATCTGCTCATTTAGATCCACCATTTGGATCCCAAGATAAGGATGCTGCACCTCGCCCGTTTCAAACAGCTGATCTGAGATTCGCTTAGCCGTTTCGATAGGAATTGCAAAGCCAAGCCCCTGCGCGTTCGCTCGAATTGCCGTGTTCATCCCGATGACTTCACCACTAGCATTGAGCAATGGACCACCAGAATTTCCTGGATTAATTGCTGCATCAGTTTGAATGAACTGGACACGCTTGTCGGCGATACCAACTTGAGTACTCGATCGATCTAGAGCACTAATAATGCCAGCGGTGACCGTATTGTCTAAACCGAGCGGATTACCGATGGCGATCGCCCACTGTCCGGGTGATAGATTGTCTGTTGTCCCTAATGGTGCGCTCGGTAAGTCATTGGCATCGATCTTGATGACTGCGACATCGGTAATCTGATCAGCGCCAATGACTTCTCCTGTGAAGGTGCGGCCATCCTTAAGCGTAACCTCTACCCTGTCAGCCCCTTCGATGACATGGGCATTGGTCATCAGCTTGCCATCGGGGCTCAAAATGAAGCCAGAGCCAGTTCCCTGTTCTAATCGCTCTGGAAGTTGGGGAGTACGAGGAAGCTGAGAATTGCTATCCTCTTCTTCAAAAAAACGATTGAACAGACGACGCTCGAAGGGATCGCTCAAGCTGCTAACCGATCGAGAGGCATCAATTCTGACGACGCTAGGGCCGACTCTATCGACCGCGCTAGCAATAAAGTTGGCTTCACTAGGCAGGGTGCTAGCAGGTACTGGCAGCGTAGTGACAGTTTCTTGAGCAGTTTGAATGGTAGTAGGGTTCTGTACCTGATTAGGGATCGCCGGCTCAAAGATATTGAAAGGCTCAGACGCTGTCTGTTGAACATATGCATGCCCTGTCCAGCCTACTCCTAAGCCTAGCAGTAATAGGAATCCACCCAGCCCTAATTGTTTAGGAGAAATCCCCATGCTCACTGCCTAGAAACGATGTTTGATGCCAAAAATATGAAGGCGTTCCCACTACTTTAACGAGTTCTGTCGTCTTTGAGAGTGACCATCAGCCGACGTTTTCTATCTTCTATTTCCTGATAGACAAGGCCGCTCACTGAAGATAAGATTAGGCTCTCTTAGGATTCTTACGCTGAGTTCAGGGCGTTCAATCCGGCGCTGCCTAGTCAAGTGCGTTCATTCCAGTGCATTCAGTCCAGTGCGTTGAGCTAAGGGCATCAAGTCAGTGCATCACAAGCTCTTCGCTCGTTCCTCGACTTAAATTTAGCAAATTAGGGATTAGCTACCATCAGAATGACTACCTGTTTCCATTATTAGCTTTCGACCGAAAATGTTTATGCGGCGTCTATTGACTATCTTTTCTGTTGCGATCGCACAGCTATCTATCTCGTCAGTGATGGCTTCCGCTGTGGCGGCTAGCTGTCCAGCAGCACTCTCACGATTGCAGCGTCACCAAGCTACTTCTGGTGAAACTTTAGCAACGATAGCTGAGCGCTACAGTTTGCGCTCCGACACGCTTGCTAGGTTCAATGGAGGTCTAAATCCTTCCCCAAGTGCTGCTGTGCCTGGCGGCTACGAGGTAGTCATTCCTCCTTTTGATGGTCAAGTGGTCGCTGGTGCTTCTAGCGATACCTGGCAGAGCCTAGCTGAAAGATACGACAGCCAACCAGATCTATTGTTTGAGCTAAACGGCTGCGTTAGCCAAGTGCCTAGCCGCGTCTTTATCCCCGGTGCTAGTAGAGGTATGAGTAGAACGGTAGCGGCTAACCAGGATGTGATCGCACCACAGCTATCCGGCTATCCCTTAGCCGAGCCTGCCGCTATCCAACTGAGCTATGGTTGGCAGCCGCATCCTGTCCGAGACGAAGTCGTATTTAACAGCGGTCTAGCGTTTGGTGTGCCTATTCCGACTGAAGTGAAGGCGGTAGGAACGGGCATTGTTGCATTTGCGGGGGAGCGTGAAGGCTATGGACAACTGCTGGTAATCAACCATGAGCAGGGGTTGCAGACCAGATATGCCAATCTAAATGAGATTTCAGTCTCTGTGGGACAGTCTGTATCGACTGGTTCAACGGTAGGCGAGGTTGGAGATAGTCAGCCAACTTATCTGTATTTCGAGGTCCGTCGCAATTCACCCTCAGGATGGGTTGCTCAAGATCCTGGTGATTATCTTCCGGCTTTAGAACTCCGTTAATTTTACGGAGTGGTTTTGGAGCGTTTTGATGTTATTCCAAAGAAAACCCGATCGAAAACTAGCCAATCGTTCGATATACCTTTACAATTCCGATAACTTTATAGGAAAGAGGCTCTCTATAGAAACTCTTTGTACGGTACCTTAGCAGGCAAAAAAGAGATTAAAACGTATGAAGCTTCCGACGATAGCCAACTTTAATAAAGTGAAGCTTCTATGCCTCAGCCCTTTCCAGAGAACTGCCCGGAGAACTGCTAGAAGGCTATCTCCTTCTGAAAAAGCTGACCTAGGTTATCCCCGAAGGCCCACTCATACCAAAGACGAAAACCGCAAGATTGAAAGGAAAAAGAACGAAAAAAGTGCCTATCGAATAGTACTTACGCTGCTGTTAGTTCGACCTTGGGTTTTAGTCTTGGGCTTTTGGATATCTTCAGTGGGGCTTGGCACGCTAGCACTAGGAGGCATGCTAAGTCCGGTAAGACTGACTAAGGCGCTTCCAAAGCCTGCTCCTGCTGATACTGTTCAAAGCGCGACTGAAAGGAATGCTGGTTTATCACCTTCCGACACGGCAACTAGCGAACAGTTGTCTTTGGCGCTGCCCTTTGTTTTACTAATTAGCTCCTGTGTGGTGGGTTGCTTTGTAATCTCAAGGCGACGAGCGATGAAGATGGCCGTTGCTAGAGCGCGAGCTCGCAAGGCCCATAGCGGTTTGCGCAGCGGTTCAAACATGAGTGTGCCTACTCGTCGCAAGCGTAGTGTCAACCAAGCGGCGACTGGTAAATCTGTTGCTAGTAAATTGGGTAGTAAAGCCGGGAGTGCTGCGGGCTATCCAGTTAGAAAGGCGCCGATACGCAGTATGACAAACGCTGAACCGACTGCTAGGACAACAGCTAAAACAGCCGCTGACGTTTCTCTGCCAAACTTTAGAAGTCTTGCTGCTGAGCTTCGTTCGAAGCAACGAACACGCTCTACGACCGGACAAGCAGCTCGAACATCAGCTAGATCTAACAGGAAGAGTAAGCGGGCCTTGGTATCTCGAGCAACGGTGGCGCGTTCTAACACGCGCTCGCAGCAGTCACGACCTAGCGTGAGAAGTACTCGCCGTGCGGTTAGTCGGCGTCGACAGCCAGTGGTCAGTGTGGTACCCGCTAGCGAGATGCATGCCCTGGACTGGAGTGAGAAGAGTTTGGCGCATGAGATGGATGTGCGTCATCGGTCGGCGATGTAGTTGCGATGTAGTCCATCCAAGTACGGTATCGTACATAGGGTCGCACCTGCGGTGTATGAACGGTTCTAGCAAGCTCGAATTTGTAGAACTGAGGTGCTATAGAACTAAGGCGCTATAGAACTAGGGCCTAATAGAGCTAGAGAGTTAGCCCCTTCTAATGACAGCTAGGCATCTAGGATATAGTGCTTTTTAACCCAGGCGATCGCCTCTGTTTGGGTCTTGATTTGACCTTCTGCCTGAGCCTGCTCGACCGCAGCTAATATTTTGCCAATTTGAGGGCCGGGCGAGGCTCCTAGCTGCTGCATCAATAGATTTCCATTCAGTAGAGACTGCGCATGAGCAACCGTATCTTCTGGATCTAGAAACCGATCGATCATCGGCTTTAGTACCGGCATCTTCACACCCCGAGCTAAAGCGAGTAAGGCAACTGCTAGAAAAGCATCCCCTACTAGCTTGAACAAGAAGAATTGCTGGGCTCTATCCATCGGGCCGCTGCAAAGCTGAGTAATCGCTGGGCCGGCTTGTACAAGCTTGAGAATACTCTTCGCTTCTGAGCGGCTGTATTTGAGCTGAGCAAGTTCTTGAGCGGCGCAAGCAACGTCCGGGCTAAGTAAACAGCTAAGTTTAGCCACTTTTATCCAGCTACGATAGCAGCCCACCGGAACGGGCTTAACCCAACCGCTTAATCTCTGAGCGAAAGCGGGATAAGTTGCTTGAAGCTGCGCAATCGTCGTCTCAATTGCCATAACCCGCTGAATACTGCTGCGATCAAAATGGGGTAGGCAGAACGCTAATAGTCGATTCTCCCAGATAGCGTTAAGCTGAGCGCTGCTAGCTGAAAGGCTAAGTAGTGCATCAAGCTCACTTCGAACTCGCTCCATTGATATCTGCTGCAGCTTAGGTGAGAGCTGTCCAATAGCAGTTTGAGTCTCGTTTTCTAATGTGAAATCTAGCTGAGCGGCCTGACGGTAGGCTCTCATCAATCGCAAGGGATCGTCAGCTAGATTTTGGTAGCTGACCATACGTAGGATCTTGTTATCGAGATCGATTTGACCATCGAGTGGATCGATCAGTTCCTGGCTATGGGGGTCGAAGGCGATCGCATTAACGGTGAAATCGCGTCGTCGCAAATCGTCTTCGATGTGATCACCTTGCTGTTGGGCAAAGTCGATCGTCACCTGGTCGAATACGACTCTGGCAATCTGTCTGGCTTCATCTAAAACCACAAATCCTGCTTTGTATCGCTTGGCTAAGGCTAAAGCGGTTTCTATCGACTGATAGGGCAGCACTAAATCTAAATCTAGATAGTTAGAGCGCCGTTGCAGAAGCTGATCGCGAACGCTACCGCCGACTAGATAGGTTTCATCAGGCAGCTCGTCGATAGAAAAAGGCCAAGTTTCAGGAACAAAAGGAGACATGCAAGGACAGTAACCACAGCGTCTGTGGTCCGCCATCATAAACAACAGTTTGTTATTCTATCGCCATCGTCTATGGAACCGTGGAGAGAGAGCGCTATTCCAGAAAAACTTACGCTAAAGTAAAACAAAGCGACCAGAGGTCTGGGCCTATGTGTATTTGCGTGAACTGCCATTACGTCGATAGCTGTGTTACCTACCATGCGGTAGAGACTAATCACCAGCAGCCTCACTTGAGCGAACTACCTAGCTTTGAACCTAACAATCCCACAATCAATGCCAACATCATGCTGCCAAAGGTAGAGGTAAACGGTGATCAGATTGTTCAGGAAAACGAGTTTGGCTTTGAATATGACGTCGTAGGCTGCGATAGCTTTTCTAAGGATATGGGGAAGTGGGCTAGGCTACGTCCTGGCGAAGCAGTTCCTACCTAGTGGCTATTTTGTAAGCGCTGTTAGACAAGCGTTGGTAGAACAGTAGCTAGCAAAGATCAAGCGATATTAGACAAGAGCAATAGAAAAGCAAGAGCGGTAGGACGAAGATACGTGGCATGCTGGAAGGATAATGGTCTATTGTCCTAATCCTGTTTGTCCAGAGCCTGAGAATCCTGGCGGCGCGATTTTTTGTCAGACTTGTGGAAGTGCTCTGACGGTAGGCGATCGCTATCGCTTGCAGTCGCTTTTAGGGAGAGGTGGATTTGGTCGGACCTTCTTAGCCACGCAGCTGACGACAGCGCCGGTTGGTCAAAATCGCCCATCGCGGTGTGTGATCAAGCAGATCTATCTAAGTCCTTCTAGCTCAGACTCTTCAAACGCTAAATTTAGCGCAGAGGCTGAAAGGCTACGGCGATTAGGAGAGCATCCTCAAATCCCTAGACTGTTTGAAGCGATTGCCTCTGAGCAAGGTCATTTTCTAGTGCAGGAGTACGCAGCGGGCCAGAACTTACAGCAGCAGGTAGAAGCCGATGGGCCATGGGCAGAAGCACAGGTGCGATCGCTGCTAGATTCGCTAGTAGGCGTCTTGCAATACGTTCATAGCTTGCAGATTATTCACCGCGATATCAAACCTGCCAATATTGTCATTGCTAGAATCCCAGACAATAGCGCTGATGGTAGGCAAGCAAAGCTACCGATGCTAGTTGATTTTGGCGCAGCTAAGTCCATTCGCCACAGCGACGCTAAAACCGTGATCGGCAGTGCTGGCTATGCGGCTCCAGAACAATCGATGGGCCAAGCAACCTTCGCTAGCGATGTGTATGGTCTAGGGCTAACTTGCCTTTATCTATTAACCGGGCTACACCCTTTTGATCTGTACTCTGCCATGGAAGATCGCTGGGTCTGGCAAGACTACCTACCGACGCCGATTGAAAGTAGATTTACCCAGGTGCTAAACCGAATGGTGGCGCGTTCCTTACAGCAGCGCTACGAAAGTATGGACCAGGTCGCCCTCGGCTTACAATCTTCTCAAAACTTTTTGATCAAGGGCTCTCAAGACATTATCGCTCGCGCTAAGAAATCTGTTCCACGTCTTGAAAGTATCCTCAGCTTGGAAAGCGGCACTGCTCTAAAGCGCTTGTGGTCTGCGAGCCAACAGCGATTTTCTAAAGCAGCATCGCCTGCTGTGATTACTCGCCCCCAGACTTGGCAACAGCAACATAGACTAGCGCCGGGAATTGGGCTAGTGCGATCGCTCGCTGTCAGCGCAAATGGCCAAACTTTTGCAAGTGGTGGCATAGATGGTGCTGTACGGCTATGGTCCCTATCGAGTGGAGAGCTAGTGCATACGTTTGCCCGTCGCTTACTTACTGGTTCAGGCCATGCGGCGGCAGTGACCGCGCTTGCATTCCATCCAGATGGCAGAGCCCTCTATAGTGCTAGCGAAGACGGCACGATGAAGGAATGGGACAGTGCGCGGCGATGTTTGCTCAATACGATGCCGACCTCTGGCTGGACACCCACAGATTTATTAGTAACCCCTGAGGGTACTCAGTTAGTGAGTCCGAACAGCGACGGCCAAATCGTAGTTTGGGATATTCAGACGTTGCTACCGTCTGAGCGGCTAACACAGCATCAAAAACGAGTAACAGCAGCAGCGCTTTCTACTCGAGGTGATCTGCTAGTGAGTGCTGGTAATGATGGGACTATCAAACTGTGGAAACGTCAGCAAGTAGAAGGGAAATGGCGATTTCGATTCGCTAAAAGTTTGGCTGTAGCGACGCAGACAAATATAAGCCAAAGCGTGATAGCACTGGCAATCCAATCGTTCAATCACGCTGCTGGCTATCGAGTGATTGCCTCAACTGCTAATGAAGTTTTCTGGTATAGCGTTGATGGACATCTAGAAATTTCTGCGCCTATCACGCTCTATCGGTCTTCCTATTTGATTACGGTGATCGCTCTTAGTCCCAGTGGTTATCTGGGCTCCAATGGTTATCTGGCGGTTGGCAGTGAGGATCGCATTCTGACTCTTTGGGATATAGAGGGTAATGACTGTGTTGCGAAGCTAGCTCATGACTGGGGGATAGAGGCGATCGCCTTTGCCCCAGATAGCAGAACACTGATCACCGCTAGTAGCGACGAAGTGATCTCTATTTGGCGGCGCGAAATCGGCTAGTCGTTCTAACTATCGATAATTATCGGCATTCAACCAGCTTTTGCTATTGAATCAAGTTCATTCTCGACTGGAACAACCGTTTCATCCACCCGTTGAGATAATCTCGATTGGCCGTCTGTTCCTTTGGATTATTTGTATCTGCTGGGAAGGGCATCAACCCACGCACAGCCGCCTCAGTGACACAGAACATTGACTTTTGAAAGCTTTGTCCTAGCTGTACGCGCACATCATCCTTCCCGCGGACTGACTTTGCATAGATTGTTTGCAGATAGTCGGGCACATAGTGGCGCATGTCCTGCATTAGCAATGTCGGTGGAATGCCCGCCCCACCAATCGGTAGCGGATCGGCATAGAGCGCGCCATAGTCAAAGTGGCCCTGGTCGATAGGAATTTGATGTGCCTGAGCGTTGTAAGAAATGGTTCCAAAAAAGGGAGTGCCTCTAAAGAAAATCGACTCGACGTAGGGAACCGCGGTATCAAACAAGAAAGAAAGCTCAGCCTCCTGAGGAAGAATGTCGTACTCAGTGCCAGAAATTGTGACTTTGTAGACAATAGGTTTGCTAGCATTCGCCACTAGTCCAGCTTTAATCAGCTCAATCACCTGATCAATGGTCTTGATTTTGCCCTGGTCATAGGTGGCTGAAAGATCCATAAAGATGTCACTCATCACCCGCCAAAACTGTCCTAGACCAGAATAGTAGGCGAGCTGACGAACCTGCTCTGGTAGATAGTCGGGAAAAAGCTTGTTAAAAACTAGCAGAATCGGGTTAGTTTTAGCTTTGGCTTGAATAGCAGGGCTACAGTAGGCTAAAAAAGCTTCAGAATCTAGATAGGCATCTAGTCCTCCACCGCCGTGCCACATCATGGTGCGCATAACATACTCTGCGTACTCGTAGTTGATGCGGTCATGCCACAAGTGCTTGACTATTTTTTTAAGGCTAATCTTGCCATCGAAGTACTTGAAAATTGGAAAAAGGTTGAGAAACTGGGTGTTAGCAATGTGCTGCAAATTGATTGCATAGGCGTCTAGCACAATGCCATAGGCATGTAGCACACCGACTACTTCTAACAAATTCTCAGGCGTGTTAGGTAGTAGCGTACCGCCAGATAGCAGCCGATCGATATAGTCGCCGATGGAATACTGAGGGGCGGGCTGCAGAGGAGGGGCTGAGAAAGTCGCGATCATTGGCAGGAAAAAATAGGAAGCTAGAGAAGACGGAGCTGCTAGTCAGCTGGCTTAGTGAGTGGCTTAGTGAGTTGGTAAGACAGTAATTGGCATGTCAAGCGGCTGATTGAGTGGCAACAATTCAGCAATCACAGCGTCATTTGACCCTCTCCCTACCAACCTCCCTGGGTTATTAGCATAGTTGGTATAGTTTGGTACGAAGCTGTTCGTTGTTGATTCCATCCAGCGGGTAAGCCATGCTGGCTGTAGCCCAAACGCAAAAATGATCAGCACAAGCGTCATCGCCGGGACGCGATCGCGCCAGCTAACTTTGGGCAGTGTCACTTCTATCGTCCCACCAGTTCCATCAGGTGCGGCATCTAACCTGCCAAAAAACACCCGGTTGATCATCAGCAAAAAGTATACCGACGTGAGGCCAGAGCCCAGCATGCAGAATAGCGTTTGCGGCGCTTGACTCTCAAAGCTTCCTCTAAAGACGATAAATTCAGAGATGAAGCCAATCATGCCTGGAATGCCAGCGCTAGCCATCGCCCCTAAGACCATGAGTGAACCGATAAAAGGTAGCCCTCTTTCTGGTGCCATTAACCCTCGCAGGATCGTTAGGTCGCGAGTGCCTGTTTTTTTGTAGACAACGCCTACTAGTAAAAACATCAGCGCCGAAATCAGCCCGTGACTGACCATCTGTAGCACCGTCCCCAAAATACTCAGCGGTGTAATCGCTGCTGCAGCTAGCAAGATATATCCCATATGACCTACCGAGCTGTAGGCCACCATCTTCTTCATATCGGTTTGGGCGATCGCAGCAAGGGAGCCGTATAGCACACTTACCACCGCCCACCAGGCCAATAGTGGCGATAATTCCATCCATGCTTGTGGAAACAGCCCGACGCAAAAGCGTAACATCCCATAGGTTCCTAGCTTTAGCAACACGCCTGCTAGCAGCACAGACAAAGGCGTTGATGCCTCCACATGAGCATCCGGTAGCCAGGTATGAAAGGGAAACAGCGGAATCTTAATCCCAAACCCGATGAGCAAAACCCCCATCAGCACCGTCTGCTGAACCACACTCAGCGTCTGCGCCAATGAGGGGTCATAGTCAAAAGACCCCGTTCCAGATAGCAATACCAGTCCTAAAAACGCTCCTAAGATCAAAATTCCAGAGAACGCTGTGTAGATTAAAAACTTAGTTGCCGCGTAACCGCGCCGCTCTCCACCCCAAATTGCGATTAATAAGTAGAGTGGAATTAGCTCTAGCTCGTAAAACAAGAAAAACAGCAGCAGATTCTGTGCTAGAAATGCCCCGGCCACTGCGCTAGTAATTAACAGCAACAAGGAATAATACAGCCGGGGCCGCCTCACACCGTGACTGATATAAACAGAGACAAAACACAACAGACTATTGATCACAATCAAAGGCAGCGCAATCCCATCGACCCCTAGTGAATAGGTCAGTCCCAACGGCTCTATCCAAGCTATCTTTTCTAGAAACTGAAACCCAGAATCGGTGATATCGAACTGAGCGACAAGCGCGGTCGTCATCACCAAATTGACACCCAGCGTAATCAGGGCACCTTTTCGGATCTGATCACTCTCGATTTTTTGAGGCCAAACGCTAATGAGCAAAGCGCCCACCAGTGGAGTCAATATCAGCGCACTCAGTATCACTGTTCGTCCTTAACCTTCTGAATAGTTCTGTTCTTGATCATCTGTTTTCGGAGCGTATTTCTAGCAGCATAGACATAGCAGCTCCCTCGCAAGCAAGCCATAAGAGTGAACGCTGTGTTCAACTACCCTGTTCCACTACCACATAGTCCAAGTCGTCATCAAAACCAGTAGCCCAACCCCTGCCACAATCGTCAAAATGTAGCTCTGTGATTGTCCCGATACACTATATTTCAAGCTTTCGCCTCCAAATAGAGACGCCGCGCCAACCAGGTTGACTGCTCCATCGACAACGTAGCGATCAAGCCAGCTACTTAGAGCGGATAGCTGTGAGACTAGTTTCACGACCGTCAGCTCGTATAGCTTCTCGGTATAGAAATCATTACCGAGTAAATCTTGAAACCAACGAAGCGGCGCCACACTAGAGCGCGACCACGCTCGGTTCAAAGGTAGATAGAATCCCAGCCCAGTCCCTAAAACGCCAGAGCCTATGAGGAGCACCAGAGCGGTCATATTGAAATATTCAGACGGAGGGAGTAACGATAGGCGCTGTAGTCCAACCGGCAATATTAGTACGAAAATAGACAGCGTCATCATCGGTACTGCCATTAGCCAGCCAACTTCAGGGGTGCGCCTGGTTTTTAACTGCGGCTCTCCTAGAAACACCAGTCGAAAGACCCGCACGAGATTAAGCGTACTCAAGAAATTCACCACTAAAAACACTCCCACCAGCACGGGATGCTCCGACCACAGAAAGTCGATGCCCAGTGCAAACGCCCAGAAACAGCCAAAAGGGAGAACCCCGGTGAGTCCTAGAGCGCCGGTGAGATAGGTCAGTGTGGTTGCGGGCATCCGCGACCAGATGCCACCTAGCTCTGTAAGGTCTTGGTTATGTGTGGTGTAAACCACCGCGCCAATACTCATGAATATCAACGCTCTAGCAGCCGCATGCGCAAAAAGCAATAGCAGCGCTACTCCTGGCCATTCAGTGCCAACGGCAACAAATACCAAGCCGATATAGGCACTAGTAGAGTAGGAAAACGTTCGCTTGAAATCAATTTGAGCCAGCGCTACCAAAGACGCACCAATCGCTGTGGTCGCTCCAATCACAATCAAAACGTCCAGCGTAATCGGCGAGATCACCACCACTGGCTGCAGTTTAATCAAGACGTAAGCGCCACAGGTGACCACCGCCGAATTACGTAAGATAGAGGCTGGGCTAGGCCCCTCCATGGCTTCATCTAGCCACAGATGGAGCGGAAACTGAGCGCACTTACCCGTTGGCCCTGCAATCAAAGCTAACCCTGTCAATGTTGCTGCAATCGGAGCAAGGTTGGATTCTTTGACCCAGATGTACAAATCGTCAAACCTCAAGCTGCCAGCATAGGCACTTAGAGCAACTAGTCCCATCAGCAGCAGTACATCTCCTACCCGCTTAGTTAAAAAAGCATCTCTAGCAGCCGTGACTACCAGCGGCTGAGCGTACCAAAAGCCTACTAGTAAGTAGGTAGAAAGCGTTAGCATCTCTAGCAAAAAATAGGTAGAAAATAGAGAGCTACTTAGAATAACGCCACTAATCGCAGCTTCAAAGAAGCCCATCAACGCAAAAAATCGAGCCAGAGCCCAATCTTTCTCTAAGTAGCCCATGCCGTATATCTGAGCAAGCAAACTTAGTCCGGCAGTTAGCTCTAAAAAAATTAGATTGACCAGAGAAAGATCGAGAGAGGCGGAAAGATTAAGTCCAGCGACCTGCAGCCACTCATAGCTGACGACTTGAGGCCCCGTATACTGAATAGCCTGTAGTAGTAAGGACCCGTGTAAGGTAGCTAATGCCGTCATCAAGACATTTATGTACATCGCCGGCCTCGGCCCACTCTGACGGATCAAACGAGTTGCCCAGGGAAGTGCTAGTAGTGCTCCTACTAGTCCGTACATTGGAATTAGCCAACTCCACTGAATTAAAAACTGCATTGTGATTACTTCTTAAAAAGGCTTTCAGACAAGCGCTCCAAACCAACACTTGGCTCGACTGACTGACTTCGAGTAGCTGATGGCCAGCTCGGTATGGGTAAAATGATTGGAACTAGCTCATTGATGTCACCAAGACTGGGGTCACAGAGACTGAGGTCACACAAACTGCTCAACAGTTCGCCAGCGCTTATTCGCCAGCATTTATTCACCAGCACTTAGTGATTGCCAAGGATCAGTTCACTTGTCGCCCCGATTCTCTAGAGGCTTGACCGTTCGTATAGTTAATCGTGAAACGGTCGTTCACAACCGCTGATAGCTAATTGGATAGCTAGCTAATAGGCTCATAAGCCATCCATTTAGATCGAGGAAAGAGAACTGCACAGATAACTAAAACTCGACTGAAGCTCGTAAGAAAATAAAATTCCACAACCAGAAGATGGCCTTGCCTTAAAGACAGCTCTATAAAAATCAAACCTTCGGCTTTGTCTCAATCTTTTGTTCTTAATTCTGTGCTTTATATACTCTTGCTTTCAGTGCTTTAGATTTCTGTGACTAGATCACTAGTATTAGCTAATTCGTCTAGTAAAGAAAAACTAGACGTCTTTTAAGCGTCTTACCGAAAGCCGACTGGCGGAAGGCAGTAAGCTACTAAACCTACACATAGAGCTTCCTCTATACCGTTCTATAATACCTGAGTGCTGGGGCGCTCAAGCATGCCCTACTATCGGGCTAGCAAATTTTCTTCATTTAACTTCACAAATAAACATGGATTGAAATGATATTTACATAAGTTTTAACAATGAGGCTTATCAGGGACAATCATTGAGTCTTATATTGTCAAAGCGGCAGCATCATTTTATTCTGAGTTATGACGCAAAGAAGTTGTCCAGGCGATCTTAAAAGAATTTTAAAAAGTAGAAACAGCTGATTTTGTACGCACTCTCTACTAGAATCTCCGTGGTCAAGCGAAGGTTTTTCTATCAAAAATTCGCCTGGTAGCTTCTCTATTTTGGGAGATTTTGGATAATGCCTATTGCTGTTGGAATGATTGAGACTAAAGGATTCCCCGCAGTGGTTGAAGCGGCTGATGCGATGGTGAAAGCTGCTCGCGTTACGTTGGTCGGCTATGAAAAGATCGGGAGTGGTCGAGTTACAGTCATTGTCCGTGGTGATGTTTCGGAGGTTCAGGCTTCTGTCTCTGCGGGTGTTGAGAATGTCAAGCGCGTCAACGGTGGTGAAGTGCTTTCTACTCACATCATTGCCCGCCCTCACGAGAACTTAGAATTCGTTCTGCCAATTCGATACACAGAGGCAGTAGAACAATTCCGTTCGTAGATAGCAGATTCTTTTGAGAAACTTCTTGGTTCAAATTTCTTCGAAAGTTTATTCAAAAGCGTATCGAATACGCATTTCTTGTAGGGTTAGCACGATGTTTAGCTTTGTGCTAACCGATGGCATGTGTAGGTAGCCTTTGACTGTCTGTGAGAGATCAGCAGAGCATTTCGTTTGTTGCATTAAATCGTTATTTAGGAAGAGAGTATGGCAATTGCAGTAGGTATGGTTGAGACGCTGGGGTTTCCAGCAGTGGTTGAAGCAGCTGATGCCATGGTAAAGGCAGCCCGTGTGACTTTGGTGGGCTATGAGAAGATTGGTAGTGGTCGGGTAACTGTAATTGTCCGGGGTGATGTCTCTGAAGTTCAAGCTTCTGTCGCGGCGGGCGTTGAGAACGTCAAGCGGGTGAACGGTGGTCAAGTGCTGTCAACTCACATCATTGCTCGTCCACACGAGAATCTTGAGTTTGTACTGCCAATTCGCTATACAGAAGCGGTAGAGCAGTTCCGTGAAAGCGTTAGTGGTATTCGTCCCTACGGTAGATAGGCTCTAGTTTATGCGCCTAGCGAAGGTGAGAGGGACGGTAGTTAGTACCGTAAAAGACGATAGTTTGATGGGGATTAAGCTGCTGCTAATCCAATTGATTAGTGATTCTGGAGATCTCCAAGATGACTGTGAAGTTGCCGTTGATATGGTTGGAGCAGGCGTTGGTGAGTGGGTGCTAGTCAGCCGTGGTAGTGCGGCTAGGCAGCAACAGAGACACCTTCAAAAGCCGATTGATGCGGCAATTGTTGCCATTATCGATACGGTTAGTCTAGATACGGGCTTGCTCTATGATAAGCGAGAAGATTTTAGGTAAGCGATCGCTAGCTTCTAGGTAACCAAAAGTTTTAGGTAAGACGTTCTAGTTGGGGTTAAAGGGGCAAATGGTCGCCCAGAGAGTAAAGCAAAGTCCGGCTCCCGCTATCCCACGGTTGAGCCTTTCTGCTAATCCAAAAGTAGGGTCTTCTGCCGATATACACGAGTTCTCTTTTATAGAAGGCAATGTCAGTATCGGTTCAGGGACGATGGTTGCGCCTGGAACTGCTGTTACAGCAGAGCAGGGCGCTTCTGTTTTGATAGGCGATCGCGTCAAACTGTTGCCAGGGGTGCTTGTCGAAGGCATCGCGGGTACGCAGGTAATGAACGCTAACGACGCCTCCCAAGCGGGTAAAGCCTATTCGATTTACATAGGTGCTAGCAGCGTTGTTGCCCACAAATCGATCGTCCGCAGTCCTGCCTTTGTTGGTGCGAACTGCTTCATTGGATTTCGCTCAACGTTATTTAATGCCAGACTAGGTGATGGTTGTATCGTGATGATGCACACTCTCATCCAAGATGTCGAGATTCCGCCTGGTCGGTGTGTGCCCTCCGGCAGTATCATCACCTCACAACACCAAGCCGATCAGCTACCCAAAGTCCGCTCTGAGGATCTCGAATGTGCCAGAGAGGTCATCGGCTTGGGTCAATCTTCATCGTCTAGAGCCCGCTATAGAAACGTCTCTAGCAATCTGTCTGAACAGACATCTGGACAGACATCTAGGTACGCAGCAAAAAATACATCACACCAATCTAATCAATTCTCTACTGCCACTGAAGGAGCAGCCATGCAAGCCCAAAGACTCTCATCCGAAATTGTTCAGCAGGTGCGCTCGTACCTTGCTCAAGGGTATCGCGTCGGTATGGAGCACGCAGACAAGCGGCGCTATCGCAGTGGTGTTTGGGAAACTTGTACGCCAATCAAGGACACAAGAGAGCAGGCAGTCTTTAGCGCTTTAGAAAATTGTCTAGCAGAACACACCGGCGAGTACGTGCGGATGTTCGGCATCGATCCAGCGAGAAAGCAAAGGGTAGGTATGGTCACTGTGCAACGACCAGGCGATGCGCCAGTTGCTAAAACAGCGTCCTCGGGTGGCTCATATGGTGGCCAATCCTACAGCAGCCAGTCTTATAGCAGTCAGTCTTACAGCGGTGGCGGTGGGGCCAGCCAGAGCGAAGGAGGATTACCTGCTGGCGTAGTCCAAGAAGTTCGTAATTTACTCAGTGGTGGCTACCTGATCGGAACAGAGCACGCAGGCCCGCGTCACTATCGCAGCAATGTATGGAAAGTCTGTTCCCCTATCGACTCTAGGAACGAAAGAGAAGTCTTCTCACGGTTAGAACACTGCTTAGATGAGCACAGTGGTGAGTATGTTCGCATGTTTGGGATTGATTCTGGCTCAAATAGCCGTACAGCTACGACCACGATTCAAAGAGCGGATGGAAGGCCAATCGAAGTCGATCCAAGACCTGTTGCTAACGCTTCTAGTCAGGCTCAGGGTAATGGAAACGGATACGCCCAGCCGAGCCAAAGCTACGCTCAAAGTGGAGGAAACGCAGGCGGCGAAGTTGCCCAAGCGGTGGGTCGAATCATCCGCAGCGGCAACCATGTCGGAGTAGAATTTGCCGATAAGCGGCGCTATCGTAGCGGCATTTGGCAGACAGCCCCTTCTATCAATGCTAGCAGTGAGTCTGCGGCAGTTAACCAGCTACAACGGTTTCTAGATCAAAACGCCGATAAGTATGTACGAATCTTTGGCGTCAATATTCAGACCAAGACACGTGGGGCGGCAACTACGATTCACAAGCCCGGCCAAAAGTCGGGCCAGAACGGTGCTCAATCTGGCTCACAGTCTGATTCTAGCCGTGGTGTTTCGACCAGCGGTAGGAGGGCAGCTCGCGGACCCATTAATGCGAATCCACCCCATTACGACGACCCGGCTTACCTAAATCATAGTAATGGCGGTGGGATAGACGCTACAGTGATGGATCAGGTGACTCAGCTCATCAATCAAGGGCACAAAATTTCGATTGAATATGCCGATAAGCGGCGCTATCGTAGTGGTATTTGGAAGACCGGGCCTGCAATCGATGCGCGGCGTCCGGCTGAAGCAATTTCTGCTTTAGGCAAGCAGCTGGCACAGCACAATAACGACTACGTGCGTTTGGTGGGCGTCGATCCCAATGTTAAGCGGCGGGTCGTAGAACTAACCATTCAAAGACCGGGTCAACAGGCTGTTCAAAGCGGTGGTCGAAACAACCGATCGAGTTTCCGTGGAGTCACTTCTACAGGCCGCGATCCGATAAACAGCAATCCCCCTCACTATGACGATCCGGCTTTTCGCGGTCAGCCTAGCAGCTATGGTCAAAGTGGTGGCTACAATAGTAATGGCCAGAGCAGCGGCTACAATAGCCATAGTAGCGGTGGCTTAGAGTCTAATGTAATGGATCAGGTGACTCAGCTAATTAATCAGGGCCATAGGATCTCGGTAGAATATGCCGATAAGCGGCGCTATCGCAGCGGTATCTGGAAAACAGGCGAAGCAATTGATGCGCGCCGTCCCGCTGAAGCGATTTCCGCACTGGGTAAGCAGCTAGCTCGGCATCAGGGGGAGTATGTGCGGTTAGTGGGCATAGACCCCCAAGCTAAGCGCCGCGTTCTAGAGGCTACTATTCAGCGTCCTTAGCCTACTATTGCTTGATTAATGCTGTGTGGTCGTAATGCAACCGTCGAATCCTCATCTATATCAGCCGCCACGATCACTTAGCGATACTCACTACTGTGTGGTGGGTGATGTGACTGTGGATTCGACAGCAGCGATCGCACCCGGTGTCGTCTTGCAGGCATCTTCAGGCAGCCGCATCGTTATCGAAAAAGGAGCGTGTTTAGCAGGTGGCGTCTGCTTGCAGTCTCGTCAGGGCATTCTCACAATTTGTGCAGGCGCTAGTTTGGGGGCAAATGTCCTCATTATTGGACATGGGGTAGTGGGAACGAATGCCTGTGTAAGCCCTAGCAGCACTGTGATCGATCCACAAATTGAGCCAAGTGCGATTGTGCCGCCTTGTTCTGTGCTCAACCGGGTAGCAGCCCCACCCTCAGGTAAGCCGCTCGACCAGCCGATAGGTGTTCGGGGAGGATCAGCATACGCAGAGCTGTCTGAGTCTACCAATACCTTTGTAGAACCTCCTCCAATTGGACCTAGGCCAATTGAAACGCCAGATCTAAGCGATCAGGATGGTCGATACCGAGAGTCAATCGCTACTCAAAACGGCTACGGTACCTTGACGAATGGCGTACAATTGAACAGCTCGACTAGTAGCAGTCCTGCCGCTAGTTACGGACTGTCACAAAACGGCTCGTCCTCAATCACTGTTCAATCAGATGGTCAGTCGAATGGCTATATCTATGGCCGTAAACAGGTCAGTCAGCTTATATCCACTTTATTTCCTAATCGGCAGTCGTTGAAGGACTCATAATCCGTTGAAAGGCTCATAATCTACAGGGCACCTCAACAACCGCAAGCTAGATCGCTAAAGCGACAGCTACTATCCCAACGACAGCTAGCCACCTTAGAGGCTCGTCATGCGCTCAGACGCCACCCCTTCTCCGCAAAATCAGGCCACTAGAATAACCGCCAAGCGGCGTAATCCATTACGGGACACAGCGCTTGGAATGGTGTCTACTACTAGCTTCCCAGCGATTATTGGCATTGCCGATGCCATGATTAAATCTTCTAACGTGTTTTTGGTGGGCTACGAGAAAACGGGTGGAGGACACTGTACGGCGATCGTTCGAGGAGGCGTTGCTGATATCAGAATGGCAGTTCACGCGGGTGAACGGATGGCAAAAGAATTTGGTCAGTTTGTCTCATCTTCTATGATCCCAAGGCCACCTGCTAATCTTGAAGCGGTGCTGCCGCTACTGCCTCGAATAGAAGATTTGGAAGGGGCAGGTAGCCTAATGGGAGGTGAAGCCATCGGACTTCTGGAAACCAGGGGCTTTCCAGCGATGGTTGGGGCGGCTGATGCGATGACTAAGTCGGCGGAGATCACGCTGATCTCGCACGAGACGATTGGTGGTGGGCTGTGTACGATTATTATTCAAGGCTCGCTTTCTAATGTTGCGATCGCGGTCGAAGCCGGAATGAATGAGGCCGAACGCATTGGTGAGCTGAACTCCGTTATGGTTATTCCTAGACCGCTAAGTGCTCTGGAAAGAAGCCTACCGAAGACGAAGAAGGTAGAGACTCAAGTACCGCTCAAACTACCGTTGAAACTAGAAGAAAAACAGCAGCTAGAAGAGCGTCAAAAGGAATTGGTCCCTGCAAAGAACGAAGAGCTAGAGCCGTTGAAGCGGCAGGCAGTTGTGATCCCTGAGCTAGAAACTGAGGAACTGTGACCTTAGATGACTACAGATGATGGGTGCAGCTCACCATTGGTTGTATCAGAATATTGGCTGTATCAGAAATCAAGCAGAGTCAACGCATAACTCTCGCCTGAATTCCTCGACCCGTTTACTTACTTTCTCTATCAGCTCTGGATCTTCGGCTGGGAACCACTCAATCTGCTTTTCTTTCTGAAACCAGGTGCGCTGACGCTTGGCAAACTGACAAGTGTGTTGAATGATCGCCTCAGTAGCTGAGTCTAAAGAGCATTCTCTGGCTAGGTAGCGCACTATCTCAGCGTACCCTAGGGTTTTTAGTAGAGGTAGATCAACGCCATATTTTTCGATTAGCGAAGAGACTTCGCCAACCAGGCCCATTTCTATCATCTGATGGGTACGAGTGGCTATGCGTAATCGCAGTGCCTCTGGCTGGCAAGCAAGTCCTATATATAAGATCGGATAGTCCGGTGGATTTTCACCCTGCTGACTAGAGATCGTCCGACCGCTGATATAAAAAACTTCTAGCGCGCGCAATGTTCGAACTTGGTCATTGAGATGAATCCGGCTAGTTGCTTCAGGATCTACCTGGTGCAAAAGCTGATAGCAATGTAGCTGTCCGAGCGATTGGAGCTGCGATCGCAATTCTAGGTGAGGAGCGACTCTAGGTATTTTTAAGCCTTTGGCGATCGCGTTCACATATAGCCCAGTTCCACCTACTAGTAGAGGTATTTTCTTCTGTGCCTGATGCATCGACGCAATGACCGCCCTCGCCTGTTGCTGATAATTTGCTACCGTCAGCGTTTCAGTCGGCTCGCAGATATCGACAAAGTAGTGTTTCACCTGCCTTCTATCTACCAGCGGAGGCTTCGCAGTCCCAATATCGAACTCTCGATAAACTTGCCGAGAGTCAGCACTCAAAATCACTGCTGGCCATTGACTTGCCAGCGCCATCGACAGCCCTGATTTCCCGGAAGCCGTAGGTCCAACAATAATGATTAGATGTGGTTTAGTATAGTACAAAAGAACTATATTGGCAGCATTTTAGCAGCATTCTGTAGGTAACTGCACTGGCATCGAGGGGTTAATTAGATACATGCATTTGGAGCCCATATATAAGGTCAGATTTACGGGACAGTTTTGCCCTTCTAAAATGAGGGGTTGCATCCCTCTGTTAATCAATGTGCTAAAACCGCTCTAAAATCGCTTTTAACGCCAATGTGCTAGAATTCATAGGCACATTATCCTTATGAGCCGTTAAAACCGTTTTAGAACGCTCGAGGCATTAGCGATTATAACTCCTTATAAACTCATAATGACCTCTAAATATCTCTTCAATACCTCTAAATAAGAAGGGCTTAATTAGACTCCTTAATGAGATCAATCAGGGCCTAGTAGAGCTGACAGATTGAGATAGCTCTTGAGAACAGCCTTGCTGTCAACAGCCTGCTATTAGAAGAGATCGCAAAGAACACAGAACCTACCAACCTAAGGAAACCCAGCCTAAGGAAACCGGTCGCCACTGACCTCAGGAGAACACGTATGGCAAACAACTACGGCGCTCAGCAGATTCAGGTACTAGAAGGACTTGAACCTGTTAGAAAACGCCCAGGCATGTATATCGGTAGTACGGGTCCGCGTGGCCTGCACCACCTGGTATATGAGGTCGTTGACAATGCAGTCGATGAAGCCCTAGCCGGTCATTGTACACATATTACTGCTGCTCTAAATGCGGACGGCTCAGTCACCGTAACTGATGATGGTCGAGGTATCCCTACAGACATTCATCCGACCACAGGTAAATCAGCGCTAGAAACCGTACTGACTGTCCTTCACGCTGGCGGTAAGTTCGGCGGCGATAGTGGCTACAAGGTATCAGGTGGCTTGCATGGGGTTGGGGTTTCGGTCGTCAACGCTCTTTCTGAATGGGTAGAGGTTACGGTCTGGCGCGAGGGTAAAGTTCACACGCAGCGATTTGAACAAGGTAACCCCATCGGTAAGCTCAAGACATCCAAAGGTAGCACCAAGACAGGCACGCAGGTAACGTTCAAGCCAGATGCAACGATCTTTACGCATACGGTCGAATTCGACTATGACACCATTGCTAGACGCCTGCGAGAGCTAGCCTACTTAAACGCAGGTGTTGATATCACCTTCACAGACTATCGACTCGACCTGATTAAAGCTGACAAGCCCCAAGTTTCTCACTACTTCTATGAGGGCGGAATCAGAGAGTACGTCGAATATATCAACAATGAAAAAGAGCCGCTCCATCCCGATGTTATCTACGTTAACTCAGATAAGAATGGCGTTCAGGTAGAAGCCGCGTTGCAGTGGTGCGGCGATGCTTTCTCTGACAATTTGATGGGGTTTGCCAACAACATTCGCACTGTCGATGGCGGTACTCACCTAGAAGGGTTGAAAACTGTTTTGACGCGAACGATGAACGTCATTGCGCGTAAGCGTAAAAAGCGTAAGGATACCGAGTCGAACATGGCAGGTGAAAATATCCGAGAAGGACTAACAGCTGTCGTATCGGTGAAAGTGCCTGACCCAGAATTTGAAGGTCAAACAAAGACGAAGCTAGGCAATACTGAAGTACGCGGAATTGTTGACTCTTTGGTTGGAGAGGCGCTCACTGAATACTTAGATTTTAATCCTAGTGTGGCAGATGCGATTCTAGAAAAAGCAATTCAGGCATTCAACGCGGCTGAGGCCGCGAAGAAAGCGCGTGATCTTGTTCGGCGTAAGTCAGTCCTAGAGTCTTCGACACTGCCTGGTAAGCTTTCTGACTGTAGCTCTCGCGACCCGGGTGAATCGGAGATCTTTATTGTCGAAGGGGATTCGGCGGGAGGTAGCGCTAAGCAGGGGCGCGATCGCAGATTCCAGGCCATCCTGCCGCTACGAGGCAAAATTCTCAATATTGAGAAAACCGACGACGCTAAGATCTATAAGAACAATGAAGTCCAGTCGCTAATTACCGCGTTAGGACTCGGTATTAAGGGCGAAGACTTCGCGCCTGACACCCTGCGCTATCATCGCATTTGTCTGATGACAGATGCAGATGTAGACGGTGCCCATATTCGCACTTTGCTGCTGACGTTCTTCTATCGCTATCAGCGTGATTTGGTTGACCAAGGCTATATCTACATTGCTTGTCCACCGCTGTACAAGCTAGAGCGAGGCAAAAATCATACCTACTGCTACAGCGAAAAAGAGCTACAAGACGGCATCGATGCTATGCCCACAAACGCGAAGTACAACATTCAGCGATTCAAAGGACTGGGTGAGATGATGCCGCAGCAGCTATGGGATACCACCATGAACCCTGAAACCAGAACGCTGAAGCGAGTAGAGATCGAAGATGCGGCTGAAGCGGATCGAATCTTTACCGTACTGATGGGCGATCGCGTTGCCCCGCGTCGCGATTTCATTGAAACCTACGGTCCTAGATTAAATATGGCCGATCTTGATATTTAGAAGAAAGCAGGCGCTTCTACGACAAGTGCCTGCGGAAAGTTCAACTACTGATAAAGCTCATCTATTGCGAAGCTCATCTACTTTCGACTGAAGCGCTTTAGCAAGAATAGAGAGGCTTCGCAATAGGCAACGTTAAGCTACGGAAGCAACATTGTGATCGAAGCAACATTTGTTTTGCTCAACGTGACAAAATGTTGCGAAATCTTTCTCAGGATCAAGGCGCATTCTAAGCTTTAAACCTAAGCGAAAATGCTGACCTGCTTTTCTACCTTCGCGCTTTTTCAATCGGTCGTTTGGCATGCGACGCTCATAGGCGCGACTTCCAAAAGTAGATAGCTCCACTGAGTTCTTCAACTAAGTTAGAGATTTTAAAAAACATGAGCAACAATTTAGCGACCCAGCTCCGTGAGGGCACTAAAAAAGCTCACACTATGGCCGAGAACGTCGGGTTTGTTCGATGCTTTTTGCGTGGTGTGGTAGAGAAAAAGTCTTACCGCAAGCTAGTAGGCAACTTCTACTTCATCTATTGCGCGATGGAAGAAGAACTAGAAAAGCACAAGGATCATCCTGTTGTTTCTAAGATTTACTTTCCAGAACTTAACCGTAAGAAGAGTTTAGAAGAAGATCTCGCTTTTTACTACGGCCCTAACTGGCGTGATGAGATTCAGCTAACCAAAGCTGGTAAGCGCTATGTCGATCGTATTCGTGAGATTTCTGCGACTCAGCCTGAGTTGCTAGTGGGCCACTCCTATACTCGCTATCTGGGCGACTTATCAGGTGGACAGATTCTAAAGACTATCTCTCAGCGAGCAATGAACCTATCAGGTAGCGACGGGGTTGCTTTCTACGAGTTTCCAACGATCGATGATGAGAAGGCTTTTAAGAACAACTACCGAGCCTCATTGAGTGAAGCGCCCGTAGACGATGCTATGGCCGATGCGATTGTAGAAGAGGCAAATGATGCATTTGGTATCAATATGGCTTTGTTCAAAGAGTTAGAAGGGAACTTGATCAAGGCAGTTGGTGTAATGTTGTTCAATAGCTTGACAGGCGGTCAGCGTCGCGGCAGTACTGAACTAGCTACTGAAAGTTAGACCAAAGGCTAACCTTTATCTCTGTCTTCGAGATAGGCGAGCTGAATACGTGAATAGAGCGGTTACTAATCATGGGTGGCCGCTCGCTTTTCTATATTCATACAAATTTCTATCTTTAAAAACGCTTCTATTCACTTGATGCATATGCCATTGGAGAGAGTAGAGAATCTGCGACTATCGATATAACTAATCAGAGGTGGTGACAACACATCTATCAGCTTTCAATTCATCGCTTATGACAGAATCCGCCTCCAGTGGATCTATAGACGGATCCAAAGACAATAGATCAAATTCGTGGTTAATAAAAGCGACTCTGTTACTAGCAAGTACGCTGACGGTAATGTCAGGTGCAACTATTGCCCCTTCATTACCGGCGATGCAGACACATTTCTCAGATGTTACCGACGCTGACTTTTGGGTGAAGCTGGTGCTGACAGTCCCTGCGCTGTTTATTGTGGTTGGTTCGCCGATTGCTGGACAGATGGTAGATAAGGTAGGGCGAAAGCCGCTTTTGTTCGGCTCAGCGCTTCTGTATGGACTAGCAGGTAGCTCTGGCGTTTGGCTTGATTCTGTGTTCGCGATTTTGGTTGGTAGAGCGTTTCTAGGGATTGCGGTGGCTGGAGTTATGGTCAGTGCGACAACGCTGATCGCTGATTATTATCAAGGCGATGATAGAGCCAACTTTATGGGCTTGCAAGCTGCTTTCATGGGATTTGGAGGTGTTCTATTTCTTTCGGTCGGTGGGTTTATCGCCGATCTTAGCTGGCGCTTCCCGTTCCTAATCTATCTACTCTCTTGGCTGATAGTGCCGACTATACTCTCTGCGCTGTACGAGCCAGATCGAACCCCAAAGAAGCCAGTAGATACTCTAGAACCAGCTGCCAAAGTAGCGTTTCCGGTAAAGTTGTTGATCTTGATCTATGGTGCAACCTTTCTACAAATGCTGGCTTTCTACCTAATTCCGGTGCAGATGCCGTTTTATCTGGAGCAGTTGACAGGTGCAGGGGCTACTCAAACCGGATTAGCGATCGCACTTTCGACACTTTTCAGCGCCTTTGCCTCAATGAACTATGGCAAGTTCAAACAGCGCTTCAGCTTTATTAGCATTTTGGCGATCGCCTTTGGACTAATGGGGATAGGCTATATTGGGATTGGGCTAGTCAGCAGCTATCAGCTAATGCTGTTGGTGTTGGTCCCTATTGGAATTGGTCTGGGGTTAGTGATGCCAAACCTCAACGTCTGGGCGTCTAACGAAGTGCCCAATGCACTGAGAGGAAGAGCCTTAGGCGGACTAACAACCTTTATGTTTCTAGGCCAATTTCTATCGCCGATTGTCTCCGCCCCCGTGAGCAACGCCCTTGGCCTAACCGCAACCTATGGTCTAACAGGCGTGCTCCTAGCAGTGATCGGTGCTATTTTATGGACCTCCAAAAGGCAAGTCTGTCGGTTGATTCGTAGTCAGGTGGGTCAAACTTGAAGCATCGCAAAAACGTTGACACACCTGTTAGAAACGACCTGCTATCAGACATATCAAGATAAAGGACTGATTGAATCGTGAAAGTAGTTTGTATAGGCGGTAGCCTGAGAGAAGATTCTTATAGCATGCAGGCGCTTGAGCTAGCCGCCGAGCGGCTGCGTTTGTTAGGTGCTGAAGTAACCGTTTTGGATCTTAAAGAAATGACCTTGCCCTTTTGCGATGGCGGCAGCGACTATCCTGAGTATCCAGATGTTGAAGTGATGCGATCGCACGTAACTGAATCAGACGCACTTGTGATTGCCACGCCTGAGTATCATGGCAGCGTTAGCGGCGTTATCAAGAACGCCCTAGATTTAATGAGCTTCGATCATTTAGATGGCAAAGTCACCGGTATGATTAGCGTGCTTGGCGGACAGTCAAACAGCAATGCGCTCAATGACCTGCGGGTGATCATGAGATGGGTTCATGCCTGGGTGATTCCTGAGCAAGTTGCCATCGGTCAGGCGTGGAATGCCTTCGATTCGGAGGGCAATTTCAAAGATGAGAAACTATCGCAACGACTTGACGCTTTTGTCAAAAGTCTTTTTCAGAATACAGAAAGACTAAGAGGCTAATATAGCAGGTAGAATTTTGCTGAAGCTAGGGCACCATACTAGGCCTATGCCTATCTCTCTAACTATATATTCGATGGTAGCTAGTACAAGAAACCGATCTTGAAGAACTACTGTGCTTGAAGTCCTGCTTTCTAAGCTCTTCTACCTTAGAGAGAAACAAACTTACAACAAGATTGAAAGAACTCTTGTAGATTGTTTCTCTCTAGCAAATTAGAAAGATATAGAAATTAGAAAGATATAGAGAGCGCAACCGTATCAGCATAGCTTAGATCAGAGTGTCAGCTAGAGAGCGAGGCTATTGACAGTAGTACCACTCTGCTTCGAAAATTTCTTGATAAACTCCATCAGAAGTAATCACTTCGACGCAATCTCCGGTACTGCCCTCAATCCAATAAGTTGCAACAGAACTATCAAACTCTTCTCCGCTGACGTAACTGTATCCACGCTCCTGTAGAGCAGCTTCACCAGAGGAAGCCCGTACGCCAATTAAGTCAGCGAGCCGACGATCTACCGTATTTCCAGTATCTTCCACATGGGCAGGGTCCCCCTGGTCACAGTCAAAGGCGGGGGAGGTCACAATGCTCGCGTAACGACCTTCCTCTGTTCGTACTGAAATGCATTGTCCAGTTTGATAGTTGGTCCAGTAGCTATAGACGGCTTCTCCGCTGGAGTTATCGGCCCAACGAAATTCATAGCCCTGGTTTTGCAGAGACATTTCACCATCGCGGCCCCGCGCACCCACAAGATTCTGTAAACCGGGGGCCGGGTCTTGAGCATATACACTCGCTCCTAAGCCAATCAGACAACTGCCTGCGATCGCCGCTACTAATGATGATACGATCTTCACGATAATCTTCCCCACAAATCACAGCCCTAAGTACCGGTCGGCATTATCACATAAACCCTTAACCACTTCAAACAGATGCTTCTATCTAGGCAGGTGTCTCCAATACAGTTACCCTTCTTACCAGGAAAAATTGTGCAAGTATGATTGATGTCGCTAGTGATAGTCATACTTGGAACAAAATTTTCAAGGTTGTTACTAAGTAGTGCAAGTCTGTTTTTACACATCGTAAGCTCGCACTTGAACTCCTTTTAGTGCCTGATTCCGTAACCTCTTTCTCCTATTTCTTTTCGTTCTAATCTCCCCCTGCTATGGCTCTACACACGAAGAAGACATTTCAGACTGGCTTACTGTCTGCTATAGCCACCGGGCTAGTAGCTGGTTTCGGGCTGATGGCAAAAGCTGACACCGCCGCTGCTCACTGCGATCTATATGCACCTGGAGAGGACTATGCCTACCTTTCTAGTAACTGTACGTTCTCGCAAAGGCAGGGCTATATTGGCATTCAGCTACAGGCAAATGGCGTACGCTACGAATTCGATCCGATAGGTGACCAGCCAGGGAACTACATTGATCAGCATGGGAACCCAGTTTATCGACAGGCCGGACTAGGCGATGCTGGCAATATTTTTGAGTTTGTTGATGGCTCGCATCTTTATTTGTATTGGGATAGTAGCAGTTCTTATGGAAGCACGTCTTCGGCTTCAGGCGATCGCGTTGGTACGTTAGTTGCCCATGAGCGCGGATCTCAGATCAACTTGCGGAGTGAACCCACTATTTATTCAAGGGCGCTGGGTTACGGTTTGGCTGGAGATCAGATCGATATTCTCAATTGTGAACAGGATACTGATACAGCTACGAGCGATCTCAACTGGTGTCGTGTGCAGTTTCTAGAATCAGGCGCGATTGGCTGGATTCGCAGTGATTTCATCATCTTTCCGAGCGATGGCAGATTGTAGGACTTCAAAGATTCCAAGAACTAAAAGGTCTAACTGCTTAATCCCTTCCTTATTGTGCATTTTTATATCGCTTGGCGAATCCACACATGAGATACAACGAAACTCTTGACACAAATCTCTCTAGAGCTGCTCTGCTCTCAGTTAGTGCCTTAATAGGTGGACTAACAGCAGTAAACCTGCCAGATCAGGTAGTAGAGACTGCGATCGCGCAAATGATTGAGCAGCGTACGCCCGTTACGTACATGACGCCACAGAACGCAGATGAAATTGCGGTACAGATTACCGACGGTAATTTCTATTTCTACGATATATTGCAACGCTCATATGGCAACCTGTTTCAGGCAACGAGTAGCAGCCTAAGGGTGATGTATGACCGCGATACCGGACGGGTTACGGTCATCAGTGACGAGACCGGAGAAGAGTTCTACAACTACACTTTCTCAGAAAGTTCGAGTGGTTCAAGCAGTAGTACATCCTCTCCAACAACCTATACTACTGTTCGAAATGCTGATGAGATCGATATTCAGGTGACAGATGGAGGCTTTGCCTTTAGCGATACGCTAGAGCAGACAGCGCCCGACACCTTCATCGCTCAGCAAGGACAAGTTAGGGTAGTTTATTATCGCGATCAGAGCCGCATTGCCATTATCAATGTTGTTAGTGGTGATGAGCTTTACAACTATCAATACAGCGATGTTGATGAAGGTACTCTGTAAGCATCTGAAGCTACTTTTTTGATCGTCTGTCGTCTATCTTTTGAAGCCTCTAATTACACCGTACCAACCACCGCACCAATAGGGTTTATTACGACCTTCTCAGCGGGTTCTTGGGAAAAAGTACTCAAGCAATCTCTGCTGTTGTTTGCGCTGATTCAATCTCTAGACGTAGAAGGGAACGCTAAAACTATTTTATGCGGGCAGCTAGCGGTTTTCGAAAACGAGAGAATTTGGGCGATCGCACCTTGATATTGAGTTATGCATCTTGTGAGCGACTAATGGGCTCACCGATAGTCTACCTATTACCTACTTCGACGCATCTATCACACTTTAGTCGTTCACACTCTAGTGTAAAATCACACCCGAACTCAAAGAAACTCGAGCCCTAAGAAATAACTCTAATGCTATTAATGCGTTTACCGTCTAGACACTGGCTCAAGCTAGGATTGGCGTTTGTGCTAGCCTTAGTCGTCGCTGGATTCACTGGGCAACCTGGCTTTGCCCAATTCTCTTTACCCGACGGGTTTGGACAAGGCGACGTCGTAGGTCCACCGTCAGAGGTTACCCGTTATGGCCATATTGAAACTATCCTCGTAAGGTCTCCGCTCAATCCTGACCCGCTGTTCACGATCGCTTCGCCAACAGTTTATAACCGACAGAGCGATGCATCGTTAGAACAACGACCTGTAGAGCAACGTGCTGAAGAAATTAAGGCCAAGCTCCTACTTTTGCTAAGGCGGGAAATGAACCCGGATACGCTTGTATTCGAGGTATCAAAACTGAATAACATCGCCATTATCGATGTTAAGAATGAGCAATACCCTCGGCCTTTGGTTTTAGTTTCGGTAACTGCTAATGATGCTGATTTTAACGGTCAGCCCATCGATGAGCTAGCCAACGAATGGCGCGACATCTTAGAAGAAGATATCCGCAGCGGTCTGATGAAACTGCCAGCAGCAGAGAGACAAGTCACTCAAATTGTTCTAGGTCTGCTCCTCGTTACGTTCGTTGGAGTAGCAATAAAGTACAGCTTATCTAGGCGCCAGGGCGTACTTAGACAGAGAAAAAAAGTAGTTCAAGCCGCCTCGCAGCAAGCTGAATGGAACGAGATTGCGGAAACTAAACCCAGCCTCTTACCAGAGCAGATAGAACAGAAGCGAGCCAGTTTCGTGCAAGGAATGCAGCGAGTGTTTAACCTAGACCGTCAGCTTTCTGTACTAGACTTTGTGCAATGGCTGCTGCTTTGGTTGATTATTCTAGCTTGGTATGGCGGGGTTACTACAGTTGCGATTGTTTCACCTTACTTACTGGAGAATTACCTTGGGTTCTTAGAGTCACTGATTCAGGTGTTAACCATCTGGTTTATCACAGGGTTGGCTATTCGCCTTTGCCGCTTTCTAATAGACTACTTCACAACTGAGAGAAAGGGAATTGACCTAAGCGACCTTCTGACCTACGGAGATGCTCAACGACGTCACCTGCGAGCTTCCACCATTGCTGGAGCGCTTAAAGGATTAGTCACTGTTATCATTATCTTAGCGGGGTTATTATCAGCTCTTTCAGCAGTGGGGCTGCCAACAGGATCGGTCGTAGCCATTGGTAGTGTGGCAGGCCTAGCTATTACCTTTGGCTCCCAAAACCTAGTTAAAGACTTGGTGAACGGCTTTTTTATCTTGGCGGAAGATCAGTATGCCATCGGTGATGTAATTGATATCGGTACAGCCGCTGGGCTGGTCGAAGCTCTGAACTTGCGGGTAACGCAACTTCGAGGCGGCGACGGTGAGCTAGTGACCATTCCTAACAGCGGCATTGCTCAGGTCAAGAATCTAACCCGAAGCTGGTCGCGAGTTAATTTCAGTGTTGATGTAGCCTATCAGACAAACCCCGACGAAGCCTTGAGCACACTTAAAGAGGTTGCTCAAAAGCTATACGACGATCCCGACTGGCATGACAAGATATTGGCTGAGCCAACTGTTCTAGGAATCGATGGGATATCACACAGCGGTATAACAATCACCATCTGGATACAAACAGAACCGTTACAGCAATGGGCGGTCGGACGAGAGTTGCGCTTGCGTGTACGGCGAGCCTTCACCGAAAAGGGCATCGAGATTGGCATGCCGACTTACAATCTTCTAGCAGCGATAAAAGACAAGTAAGGCACTGTTGTTGTGTCGCGATGTACTGATCCGACGCAGTGGCATTCATGAACAGGCAGGTGACTACGGTTGATCCGACCAAGGTACCCGCGCTATTTGCACCTGCAAGGATAGTGCTAGCCAGCTTCTGTAGCATGCCACACGCTTCTAACATGCCGCCGAACAACATCGCGGTGATAATTAGCCAGATCGTGTTGAGCATACTGCTCATGCCCCCTCTAGAAAACAGATCGTCAATCACCGCATTGCCGGTCTCGATGCTAAAGCCGTCAGCAGCTATCTCTAGCAATAGCCTGTAGGCTCCACCCAAAGTAAAGTTTCCATCGAGCATCGTAGTTAGCAGGCCTCGCTGAAAAAGCAGCGCTGCCAAACATCCTAAAAGCACTCCAAAAATTAGAGCAGGTAGAGCAGGTACCCGTAGCGCCACCATCGTTACGACCAACAGCGGTACCGCTAGCAGCAATAGATTCAGATTGAAGTTGCTTTGAATGACCGTCTGTACATCAGCAATGGCGTTCCCGCTCAAGCTATCACCCTGATAGAAAAATCCGAGCACCAGAAACCCGATCAGAGATAGTCCAATGGCTGGCCCTGATGAGTAAACCATATGACGAATGTGGGTGAACAAATCAGTCCCCGCCATTGCCGGTGCCAGATTAGTAGTATCCGATAGGGGAGACATCTTATCGCCAAAGTAACCGCCTGAAATCACTGCGCCAGCAATCATCCCTACTGGAACGTTGAACGTTTTGCCAATTGCAATCAGCGCAATGCCAATCGTGCCACTAGTAGACCAGCTGCTGCCCGTACACAGAGCAACAATACAGCTCACAATGCAGGAGATAAACAAACGACAACTTCTCTATTTCTTCTCGATTGGCTCTTAATGTATGACTGTATACGGCAATAAGACTACATGCAGCCGTGAGTTAAAGCTATGGGGACACGTGGTTTCTGTAGCCGCCGTTGAATACATTTTCTTGTAGAAGAAGCTGCGCTAACGGACACTAGCTATTTATTCTACTTTCTTGCATCAAGAGAGTAGCTTTTAAGATACATACAAAAGTTAGTCAGCAAATACTGCTTAAGTGGAGAGAGCATCATGATCGCACATGTAAAACAGTTTCTGTATCTCAGTATTGGATTAGGTCTTTTATTCACCGTAGCTCAACTAACAAGTCTTGGGACTTATCATCAGAAAGAGTCTGTGAATCAAGGGTTGCAGCTAAACGGCCTGCAGCTAAACGGACTACAGCTAAACGGCCTACAGCTAAACGGACTCGAAATGAATAGAGATTCTTTGCGTAATAGCGTTACTCAACCTGTTGAACAGATACCTTCTGATTGGATCGATACAGACAATACAAGTATCAATATGTCCAGCAAAGAGATGGAGAATGTTGTTCTTGATGGCAGTAAAATTTCCTTTCAGTAATACCAGCTGCTTTGGCTATACTCATATGCAGACGAAACGCATCTTTTTCATACTGTTGGTCTTGCTTATTGTAGGATCGAGCCGTGATTCTTTTGTATATAGAAAAGAAGTAGTTGGAGCAACACTTGCGAGCTTCAATGAGGAAGGGCAGGCGCAAATTCTCAACATCAAAGATGTTCAGATTGATAGTCGAGATCCATCTGAAGAAATCTATCTCTATACCGTTGAGTATCAGCAAGCTAACGGACAGTGGCAAAACCTGTGTTTCCCAGACAGTGAAGGCATAGCAAAAGCCATTCCGCTGTCTGGACGATGGGATAGAACAGGAGCGCATCTCAACGATAGCAGCATCACATTTGCTTGCACTAGCGGAGCCTTAGCTAAATGTGTTCGTTGGGGTTATATGCCCTGGAAGCGCATTGATGGTGAATCGCTCCGGGACTATCACCAAGCCTGCACCCGCATGGTACGTGCTGATTATTGCGGTGATGGCGTTGGTCACACCAAGGAAGGTACAGAGATTGATGTGTATGATCGTTTGGGGTTGCAGCAAAGAACCAGAGGAAGCGGTATGACATTTGAAGCGGCCTGGGGAGCTGATGGGGTTGTTCAGCTAAACCATTTACGATTCGAAGGCGCGATCGCACAGTTAAAGCATGACTGTCCTAAGAAGATGGCATCAGCTCAGCAGGCTATTCGGTATGACAGTCATTATGAAGGCCAATTTCAGCCGAAACTGTCCGACCCACTCATCTTCAACGACTCCTTTGTTCAATTGGTCAAGTAGAAAGTATTTCGATAGAACGAACATAAAAACAGTCCAATATTCAATAAGAAAGAACAAGTGGCGGTAACACCATGGCGCAACCAGCACCAACTGCTAAACAACACCCTAATTTCCGCCAGCGAATGGCCCTAATGAATGGATGGGAGACAGAGGTTGTGATTAACGCCCCTCGGGAAATGGTTTGGGATCAGGTAACCAACTTTGAAGCCTATTCAGAGTGGAATCCTTTTGTACGTAAGGCTCAAGCTGAATTCGTTGTAGGAAAGAAGATCCAGTTCCTAGAAGATCTTGAGCAGTTCGGACAGCACTGGTTGGAAGCCACCTTTCTATCAATAGATCCATATAACGCTTTTGTCTGGAAGGGATATTTCGGAGCATCCTTCCTCTTTTCAGTTCGTCATACGTTTACATTCGAAGCTATCAGTAAAGAGGAAACTTACTTTAGTCAAAGCCACAAGAATTTTGGGCTACTAATTCCTTATCTAGCTTTGCGAGGCATCTATTGCGTGAGCTATCAAAAATATCTTGACTTTAACCAAGCGCTCAAAGAACGATGTGAAAGCACATAAACTATCTACACATTTTCTAGGGCTGAAACCCTTGATGCATGAAGAGCTAAGTGGTCAGCAATGACCGTAGGCTTTGCCATCTCGCAGAATATGCATCCGGCCACTGCTATACCCGGCCAGATTCGCTAGGCCAAATATGACAAACCTCCTAGCCCAATACAGAGCTAAGAGGTTAGAAGGGATTATGTAACTAGTCAATCAAAGACTAAGGCTTACAGTGCATTACCACGAGGAAGAACTTCCTCAGGGAATACAAATTTCTCATGCGGCTGGTCCTGCGGACTCAACCACGCACGAATACCTTCATTCAACAGAATGTTCTTCGTATAGAACGTTTCAAACTCAGGGTCTTCGGCTGCCCGAATCTCCTGCGATACGAAGTCATACGCTCGCAAGTTCAAAGCTAATCCTACAATACCAATCGAACTCATCCATAGCCCCGTTACCGGAACAAACAACATGAAGAAGTGCAACCAGCGCTTGTTGCTAAACGCAATCCCGAAGATCTGCGACCAAAACCGGTTCGCAGTTACCATCGAATAGGTCTCTTCTGACTGAGTCGGCTCAAACGCTCTGAACGTGTTCGCGTTCTCATCGTCTTGGAACAACGTGTTCTCTACGGTCGCTCCGTGGATTGCACACAGTAGCGCACCACCTAGGATGCCGGCTACGCCCATCATATGGAACGGGTTCAGCGTCCAGTTGTGGAAGCCCTGCAAGAACAATAGGAAGCGGAAGATGGCCGCTACCCCGAAGCTCGGCGCAAAGAACCACGATGACTGTCCCAACGGGTACATCAAGAACACAGAGACGAACACCGCAATCGGTCCACTAAAGGCAATCGCGTTGTATGGCCGAATGCCGACTAGACGAGAAATCTCGAACTGGCGCAGCATGAAGCCAATCAAACCGAAGGCACCGTGTAGGGCAACGAACGCCCATAGGCCACCAATCTGGCACCAGCGAACGAAGTCTCCTTGGGCTTCGGGGCCCCACAGTAGCAAGAGCGAATGGCCCATACTATCAGCAGGGGTAGAGACTGCAACCGTTAGGAAGTTGCAGCCTTCTAGGTATGAACTAGCCAAGCCGTGGGTGTACCACGACGTGACGAAGGTAGTGCCGGTCATCCATCCACCGATAGCCAAAAAGGCGCAGGGGAATAGAAGCAAACCGGACCAGCCTACAAAAACGAATCGGTCGCGCTTTAGCCAGTCGTCGAGAACGTCGAACCGTCCTCGCGCGGCGGGCGCTTGGCCCATTGCTATGGTCATAAAAAGGATCTCCTAATTGGATCATTTATATAGGACAGGGTAAAGACACGGCCTAAGACTGATGAACGCAATAAATACCATTGAGTCACCAAAAATATAAAGGTCGTTTACTAATCTTTACCCTTGTTCTCATTATTATAGGATCACTTTCCCTAAAAATCTTCTAAATAAGACATAAAGCTCTGGGAAAGAGGAGGCTTATACGCACGATAGCTATACTAGAGGGCGGACTCAACAGACCTTAAATTTGTAAGTAAAACTGTATGTACATCGTTGAACTAGCGCTAAAGCACACCGCCCTTCCCTTAACTGTGCAAAAGCAAGATAAGGAAGGGGCTGAAGCAGCCTATAAAGAAGTGCTCTCTGCGCTCTCGTCTGGTAATCCAGTGACATTAGAGCTGACCTGCGACAAGGTAACAGATAAAAAGGTCGCGATCGCCGTCAGCGAGCTAGCCGCTGTGCAAATCTATGAAAAGTCAGGGAGTTCTGGCGCTTCGGGCCGAGCACCTGGCTTTTTTGCCTTAGCAGGTGAGTAATCTGGCGATCGCGATTGAGCATGTCAGCTTCAACTGGCCTTCGGGTGCGACCGTACTGAGCGATTGTTCTTTGAGCGTCGCACCTGGAGAATTTTGTATGCTGTTGGGTAACAATGGCAGTGGCAAATCCACTTTACTCAGGCTGCTAGCCGGGCTGCTACCAAGACAAACCGGTAGCATCAAAACCTCTGGTCCAGTTGGCTTTGTGTTTCAAAACCCAGACCATCAGCTGGTGATGCCTACTGTAGGCGCAGACGTTGCTTTTGGCCTAGTCAAAGAGAAGCTAACTGTCAAGCAAGTGCGACGGCGGGTAGAAGAAGCACTCTCGGCAGTGAACTTATTACGGTTTCAGCGGCGGCCGATCTACGCACTTAGCGGCGGTCAAAAACAGCGGGTTGCGATTGCCGGGGCCATTGCCCAGCACTGCGAAATTCTATTGCTAGATGAACCCACTGCTCTGCTCGATCCAGATAGTCAGCTTGACTTGGTTAGGCAGGTACAGTCGCTGGTCAAAAGTAGAGGACTCACCGCCCTATGGGTGACCCATCGATTAGCGGAATTAGACTATTGCGATCGCGCCTTTCTATTAGAAAAGGGAACGCTCAGCGATAGCGGTGACCCTCAAAGGCTCAAACACAAACTTCAACAGCCGTAGCAATGCAGACACACTTACAGAGTTCTATCGCCTAATATGAAAAGTATAGATACCTCACGTTCCTATCGTTAGTCCTTGCTATGGCTGACAGCTCTTCTCAGGCAATCTTATTAGTTGATGGCTACAACATCATTGGGTCGTGGATGGATCTCATTCAGCTCAAAAATTCTCAGGGATTAGACGCGGCTAGAGAAAGGCTAATTGCGTCTTTGGCCAACTACAGCGCCTACCAAGACTATGAAACTTGGGCCGTCTTCGATGCCTACGAACAGCAGGCACCCTCCTCCCAAAACGTCGTTACCAAACATCTATCTGTTCACTATACTGACTTCGGCCAAACCGCCGACAGCTACATAGAAAGAGCTTGCGCTAAGTTTCGCAACGATGCTCGCAAGTTTACAAAGCGATTGATTGTCGCTACTTCTGATAACGTTCATAGACAAACTGTGGTTGGCTATGGCGCAGAAGGCATCTCTGCACTCCAGCTACAAAACGAGGTGACTCGTGTTAATCAGCGGGTCCAGCATCGCCAAAAGCCAAAAAAGAAGCGCTCAGGTCGATTTATGGCCAGCCTTGATCCAGATACCCTGAGTCGCTTGAGAAAACTAAGTAGAGGCGATGGCTAAATAGCTGGCTACTGATGTCAAAAGTGCTGCTTGCCAAAGCGACACCAGCTTATGTACTATGGAGTTCGCATTCCTCAGTAGCTCAGTGGTAGAGCGGTCGACTGTTAATCGATTGGTCGTAGGTTCGAATCCTACCTGGGGAGTTTTAGTTCAATATTTTCTACCGTACAGGACTACCGTGCAGGATCGTTCATGTCTTATTCGGACAAACGACCTACGTACTGTCCTATCTATCAATATTACGATATAAGAATAAGCGAAGGAGTATTAAGCAAAGCTTAAGCGGCTTAAGCTAGAGTATGACAAACGCTTAATATAGACCGAAGGAGTATTATTTTTTCCTGAAAAAGATATTTTGACAATGCGGGCTTAATTCGTCGAGTATAGCTAGACTAGGTGGTCAAATACACCCTCTAAGGTTAGCGGAAATGGTAGCCTTGTCCAATAATCAACACCTTATAATAATATGCCTCGTATACTTGTCATTGATGATGATCCTGCTATCGTTGAGCTTGTTTCCATCAACTTGGAGATGGCTGGATATGACACTACTCAAGCTAACGATGGTATTAAAGGACAGGCCTTGGCTGTCCAGTTGGTACCTGATCTGATCATGCTTGACTTGATGTTGCCAAAAGTAGATGGCTTTACAGTTTGTCAGCGACTACGCAGAGATGACCGTACGGCTGACATTCCGGTGTTGATGCTGACAGCTTTAGGTGAAACCCAAAACAAAGTCGATGGGTTTAATGCAGGAGCTGATGACTATCTGACCAAGCCGTTTGAGTTAGAGGAGATGCTAGCGAGAGTCAGAGCTTTGCTTAGACGTACCGATCGCATCCCACAGGCAGCCAAGCACAGCGAAATTCTAAGCTATGGGCCGCTGACGTTAGTCCCTGAAAGATTTGAAGCGATTTGGCTAGATAAAACTGTAAAGCTAACTCACCTGGAATTTGAGCTGCTTCACTGTCTACTACAAAGACACGGCCAAACTGTTTCGCCTAGCGAGATTTTGAAAGAGGTCTGGGGCTACGATCCTAACGACGACATCGAGACGATTCGCGTACATGTCAGGCATCTGCGTACGAAGCTAGAGCCCGATCCGAGACATCCTCAGTATATCAAGACAGTTTATGGCGCTGGTTACTGCCTAGAGCTGCCAGCTGAAGCTACTCTAAAGCCAGAACAAGCTGCAACTGCCTAGGAAGTTGGTAGCCAAAGCTCAAGGGTACATATTTTGAGGACCACCTGTTGAGATAACGGACGAGCCTGAACAGCTGTTGATTGAATGCTTCCCGCAAACATTGGCTTTGCGGGAATTTTATTTGGAGTAATTGAAATGTTTGGAACTTATCAACAGAGCAAAGTACGCATTGAGATCGCAGCAACTGCTGAGCAAATTGGCCAGAGCTTAACTCAGCTAGAGAACCTTCGGCGATGGATGAAGCCTCAGCAGATCTACGGCGTGACCATGGGCAATTTGAAGACACCGTTAACAGTGGGCCAATCTTTTAAAAGTGCTGTTGGGTTGTCGTCCTCTATCAAGCTAGAGTTCGGACATATCGACCATCAAGTTGAGCTAATTGCCCCGAATGGCATCCGATTTTTATTGAGTGGAGGAATTGATGGCTTTCACGAATGGCAGTGGGGCGATGGGTGGGTGCAATCACGAATCGAGGGAATTTCGCTACTACCATTAAATCTAGCTCAGACAGCTGGATTGATTCGACTACGGCAGCACTTGGAAGCTACAGACTAGAGTTACGGGATAGTGGCGCTGCGCCGGATATGGGTTGAAAGTAGGTTTGCAATTAGCGCTAAAGTTCAGCTCTAGAAATTAGTCAGGCCGATGAACGATAAGCTCTGCGGTGCGCTGCTTAGTGCGGGTGTTGATGCCGATGAGCCGAATGTAGTAATTGGAAAATTCTGATAGGCAATGTTGTAGGCGCTCTTTGGCTTCTACCTGGTTAGCAGTATCGACTGCAGCGTAGGGTTGCCACGAGTTCATTCGAAATCGGCGTTGATCGCTGTGTTCTATAGCGATGCGATCGCCCGAAGACAAGACACTTTGTAGCTGCTGCTGAACTGTAGAAGACAGTGACGACAAACTCGATGACCGACTTGGCTGCTCGCTACCATTAGCATTCGAAGAGGGTTGAATAGAGCGGGCGATACGTGCTTCTCTTAGCCTTTGCCACGGAGATGATTCTTTAGCTGCAGTCTGTTCACTACCCATACCGTAGGGCGTCAGTCCATTGTTAGCGGGTGGGGTAAGTAGCTCAGGATCTCTACGAGGGCGCATGTGCTCCCAGCTAGAGTTTCGGGGGGTTAATGCCTGGTTGTATTCGTTGACTAGGCCCATAGTACGGACGCGATCTTGTTCTTCGACCAGGGTATTGCCTGCTGCTACGAGGTGATCAAGAGTGAAGTGAGGACGGTTGAAGGTGGGTTTTTGGGGCGTGTTGACGACGTTAGTAGCTACTTTTTCGATACCAACCTGCTCTATGAAACGAGTAATTTGTTCATCGTATAGCTGCGATCGCACTGCCCCAAAGAAATCAACTGCCTGATCTTTGAACTGCTTCACCAGCTGCTCAATATCCTCAGCCGATAGTCCATCGCCAGCAAACATACCGCCCACAATTCCTACCCTATCTTCTTCGCTAGGCTGCCAATAGAATTTCTGCATCCGGCCATCTCGAATCAGCGGCGCGTACAGTGTGGCAAAGTCGTTTCCCGTCGCAATAATTGGAATTCTCGGCAGCGCTTTCTCGTCGTAGCTACCTGGAAGCTGCACATTGGTTGGATTGTCCGCAATATTCATTAGCGTGTTGTTTACAAGCTGCGTATTCACGGTGTACTGCGTCATCCGATCAAACCGACCAGCCCCGGCATCTAGATCATTGATCATTAGCACCGCCATCCGCCCGCGAACTCGCACCAGCTCGGCCGCCTCGCGATAGCGCAATCTGATCAGCCGAGCGGGATCACCCGCATCTGGGCTTTCTAGCTCACCACCTGAAATATGGACAACCTCTACGCCCATCCGCTCAAAAACTAGCTCGCACTGAAATGTTTTGCCTTCACCTTTTCGTCCGTGGATGCCTAAAATCAGAGGCACTTTAACTTGGGGTAAGTCTAAGTAGTTCTTGGTGATGTGGACAGCCAGCTTGTTGAGGAACCTAGGCGCGATGTAGTAAGTCATAGAACTAATCTTGAGCGAACCAGCTCTGCCAGGCTGACCACTGGGTAATGAGCTGAGACAGGGCTAAGTAGCCAGATGCACCCGGATGCGCTCCATCGACTGCCGCAACTTCCTGCATCCACAGCGCATTTTTATGTAGAGGTTGATAGACATCTAGATAGGGCACATCTAGTTCAGCGCATAGATCGCTGTAGTTCGCAGATACTGTTTTGGCCCGGTAGTTCATATTCTCATCGGCAACTGGCGGCGGTCCAATCAGCAATGACGGAAACATCGCCTTTGCCTGGGTAAGGATGCGCCGTGCGCACAGTACAGAATCTTTCTCTTCTACAAACCGAATCCCATTTTCTACTCTGTTGTCGTTCGTGCCAAACGAGAACACTACGCGATTGTCAGTTTCACTAGGAAACCTTTTGGCAGCTTCAGCTAACCACCGTACTTCTATCTGTTCACTAGTATTGCCGCGGATGCCCAGGTTGTAGACAGTGAGATTGTAGTGAGGCGAGGTCATGGCGGCGCAGGCTCTACCCACCCAGCCTAGATAGGTCGGATCGCCTGTGCCAGCGACAAAGGAGTCTCCAAAAAAGCAAATGCGAATATCTTTCATGCCGCCTATTGTGCTGCTTTGGCTGCTTGAGTGCGCTCTTCAATCTGAGTCAGTGCCTGTACTACAAGGTCTTTTGCCTGCAGCTTCCAGCCCCTTTTTTGGATGAGGATGGCGATCGCCCCTCCAATCCCAGTGGCGATAAAATCGACTGGCTGTGTAAACGAGATGCCAAACAACAGCCCTAGTCCCGCAATTCCCCAAAAAGGCAATGCCACCGCCTGCCGCTGCTTCAGCAAAATATCGTCAAAAAAGTTTTGATTCAGCTGCCCTTCTAGCTCTTCTTTTACCTGCTTCTGCTGAGAAGGCGAAACCGATAGTGCAATCTTCTGCCGCAGCTTTTCAATCTTTCTAGCATCAGTACTATATTCAGTGAGCTGATCTTCAGCTAGCATTACCAAACGCTCTGTCTGCGACATAGGGCTTCTCTCCTCGGCGTAGCTTTCACTGCATAGCCGATCAACAACAAAATAGACAATATAAAGGGAGAGTAGTTGACTACTCTCCCCCACAGTCAAGTTACATTCATAACTGACAGATACTTAGTAGCGGTAGCCACTGCTGTTATTACTACCGGGCTTGTGAACAATAAAGCTCACAGCTTGGCACTGCTTGACGTTGTCAAAACCAACTACGCGGATGAAGCAGTTGCCGTACTCGGAGCGACAAGCTTGGATTTCATCCAAAACAGCGCGAGTGTTGTTAGCGCCGAACAAAGGCAGCTTCCACATTGTCCAGTAGTAGGCTTCAGGCTCTGATGTTTCGTTGAATTCAACGGCAGGAATATAGCCCATCTGCAGACAGTAGTTGATCTGCTTTTCGATTTGCTGATCAGTAAGCGGAGGCAAGTAGGAGAGAGTTTCGTACCGACGCTCTTTAGGCAGAGTTTTCATGGTTTCTTTTAGGTGAAAATTTGGGCTGAAAATTTGAATCTGAATTTAGACTAATTGAGTCAATTCATTGAGCTAGATAGCTTTATCCGGCGGGTCAGCATCATTGGGATTACTGGTATCGACATCGGTGATGTCTGCGTTAGGGAAAGAGGATGTATCTTCAGAGACCTTTGAATTACCTCTTTCTAACTTATCTACACTAGCGGCTAATTCTTCTGAGGTCATTTGGGTGATTTTCTCGAGATGCTTTTTGCGATGCTCTATGTTGGCCTGTTGAATTTGAGTGGTTACCATCTCAGGTAGAAACTCAGAGACTTCTTCTGCCACATGAAGACGCACTGTCATAACCCTTAAGGCCAGATCAGGCGCCTCTCGAAACAGGCTTTTGATATAGGCTTCGCCATCTTGAAGTTTTTCACGACTCGAGAACTCATGGAGCCAGCGGTGCCGAGGTAGATTGGTTTCTTTAAGTTGGCCTAACACGATACGAACCGCTTGATAGGTAAGGTAGCTCTTAAGTACCTGAGCCGTATCCTTTGCAATTCGCTTGAGATCCATACTGGAGGCATTTTGGGGAAAGCGTGCCGATAAATCTGCTTCGTCAGCCATTGTCCCTTAAGGACACTGCAGTAACTGTTCTGACCGATACTGCTATCTAGGATTTGCTCCCTACACTTGACAGACCAGAGCCTCAAGCGCAGAGAGCCTCAATCAGACCGTGTCTACTAGATAGTGTCTACGGTGTCGAACTCGAACTTGATCTCTTTCCACAGTTCGCAAGCCGCAGCTAGTTCTGGGGACCACTTGCAGGCTTCACGGATGATATCGCCACCCTCACGAGCCAGGTTGCGGCCCTCGTTACGCGCCTGAACGCAGGCTTCAAGCGCAACTCGGTTAGCCGTTGCACCTGGCGCATTACCCCAAGGGTGACCCAAAGTACCACCCCCAAACTGAAGGACAGAGTCGTCGCCGAAGATTTCAACCAAGGCAGGCATGTGCCATACGTGAATACCACCGGAGGCAACCGCCATTACACCTGGCATAGAAGCCCAGTCTTGGGTGAAGTAAACACCACGAGACTTATCCTGCTCAATGTAGTTCTCACGCAGCAAGTCAACGAAGCCCAACGTACCGGCTCTGTCGCCTTCGAGCTTACCGACAACAGTACCTGTGTGAATATGGTCACCACCAGACATCCGTAGGCACTTCGCCAATACGCGGAAGTGAATACCGTGGTTCTTCTGACGGTCGATAACAGCGTGCATTGCCCGGTGGATGTGCAGAAGTATGCCGTTGTCGCGGCACCAGTGAGCCAGCGTAGTGTTAGCAGTGAAGCCGCCCGTGAGGAAGTCATGCATGACGATGGGCATCTCAAGTTCTTTCGCATACGCAGCCCGCTTCATCATTTCTTCGCAAGTCGCAGCGGTCACGTTCAGGTAGTGGCCCTTGATTTCGCCTGTTTCTGCCTGAGACTTGTGGATTGCATCGGCTACGAACAAGAATCGATCACGCCACCGTTGGAAAGGCTGTGAGTTGATGTTCTCGTCATCTTTGGTGAAATCGAGACCGCCACGGAGACATTCGTAAACCGCACGGCCATAGTTCTTAGCGGAAAGACCTAGTTTAGGCTTGATTGTACAGCCGAGCAGAGGACGACCATACTTGTTGATGCGATCGCGCTCAACTTGAATACCGTGAGGGGGGCCTTGGAACGTCTTGACGTAGGCAACTGGAATCCGCAAATCTTCCAGCCGCAGAGCGCGCAGTGCTTTAAAGCCAAATACGTTACCCACCAAGGACGTGAGCAGGTTAGTTACAGAACCTTCTTCAAACAGATCGAGAGGATAGGCAACGTAAGCGATGTACTGATTATCTTCGCCGGGTACAGGCTCGATATCGTAGCAGCGTCCACGGTAGCGGTCCATGTCGGTGAGCAAGTCAGTCCAGACAGTGGTCCAAGTACCTGTAGAAGATTCTGCTGCAACCGCTGCGGCACACTCTTCAGGTGGGACGCCAGGCTGAGGCGTCATCCGAAAAGCAGCCAAAATATCTGTATCCCTGGGCGTGTAGTCCGGAGCGTAGTAAGTCAGTCTATAATCCTGTACGCCAGCATCGTAGCCAGCGCCCGACTTGGACTGAGTCTGTGAGTAGGACATATTTCCCTATTTCCTGTCTATTATTCTGTGTGAACTATTCTGGGCGAACCAAACTAGATATTGACCGAACTCCATGCATCTCATTGAAAAGAGACAAACACCTACACCCGAGAGTACTGCACTAACCACAATACGGTGATAGCGACGGACTCAAGCGATTTTCTGAATATGAAGTTCGAAGCGTGATCATAAGCGATCTCAATACAACCTCTGGAATACTGCCAGAAAGCGGTAAAAATCGCGCCGATCGGAGTCAGGTGTTTGCTTCAGACCAACCGATGGGATTAAGTCTGTCAGATTAACCTATGCTCTTCAGAATACTATCAGGCCACCAATAAGTTTCCTTTTAGAAGTTCTGTATAGTCTCATAGTAAAAACTAATGAACGTTGATGTAGAAGGGTTTCAACCGTTCATGAAATATCTATAAGTACAGGAGAATCTGTAACATTCTGTAACAAGAATGCCGCATAGGTCGTTATTTTTGAGCAGATAGAGGGAAAAGGCTGAAGCGATTTGCCGCTTTTATTTCTTTTACTCAGTTATTCTTCATACAAGGTAAATTCGTTTTCGTAAGGAATGTCCGATCCGTAACAGAGCCTTAAGAATTTACGCTTCAAAATCCTGTTTTGCTAGCGCCAATTGACGAAGCGGGGTGGTCGCCTTCGATCTTGAGAGAGCTCTTTCGATATAAGAGAGCTCTTTCGATATATGTGTGCTTTCGGGGCGCGGTAATCTCTACTCTGCTCGACAGCTCTGAACTTGGTATCCTGTTTCTTGTTAGGCGTATAGCTGTTAGAGAGCTGTTTGAGTTGAGTTCGGTGGCTTTGGCCCACAGCTTGCGGGAAGGAGAAATAGCCATGGTCGTCAATGTGCATCAGTTTGCACAGTGGAAAAGAGCAGGCCGGACGATTGCGGTTCTGACCGCTTGGGACTATCTGTCGGCGCAAATGGTGCAGGCGGCAGGAACAGATATTGTGCTAGTAGGCGATTCTATGGCGATGCCGGTGATGGGGCATGAGACCACCATTCCGCTAACGCTAGAGGAGATTTTGCACCATACGAAGATGGTGCGCCGGGCGATCCAAAACACCTTGGTTGTGGTTGATCTACCCTTTTTGACTTATCATGCGAGTCGTTCAGCGGCGCTATTGGCAGCGGGAAGAGTACTCAAGGAAACGGGCGCTCAGGCGGTGAAAATGGAAGGTGGCTATCCCGACATGGTGGAAACAATTGCATCAGTAGTGCGAGCGGGCATTCCAGTAATGGGGCATGTGGGACTGACGCCGCAATCTGTCTATACGTTTGGTAGCTTCCAGAAGCAGGGTAAAACAGACGAAGATGCTAAGCGGATATTAGGTGAGGCGATCGCCCTTGAAGACGCCGGTGTTTTCTCTATTGTTCTAGAACATATTCCTAGCGATCTTGCTCGAAAAATCAGTGAGAAGCTGACCATTCCAACCATCGGTATCGGCGCAGGCCCAGGCTGCGATGGCCAGGTGCTAGTGACCTCAGATCTGTGGGGACTTTCCGAGTGGCAGCCACCGTTTGCCAAGACGTATGTGAACTTGCGCGAGCAGGCAATAGAGGCAGCACAGCAGTTTTGTGAAGAGGTGCGATCGCATCAGTTCAAGTTATGAATTTGGCTATATGAATTTGCCTATGAGTAAGCAAGCGCTAATCGAAAAGCTATCGCTAATAGAGCATGTAGAAGGCGGCTACTTTTCAGAAACGTATCGAGCATCAGACGCAATAGAAACGCCTAGAATAGGGGCGCATCGTTCGATGATGACCTCTATCTACTATCTGCTCACAGACGATCGACCAATCGATCACTTGCATCAAAACCAGTCGGACATTGTGCACTACTTCCAAGCAGGCGCACCGATTACCTATATTCTGGTGGACTTAGAAGGCAATCTCACGAAGACCAAGCTTGGAATGGCGATCGAGCAGGGCGAAAGGCCCCAGTTAGTTGTGCCAAAAGGCTACTGGAAAGCGGCCGTATTGGAGGCTGGAGAATATGGCCTGCTAGGTGAAGCGGTGGCCCCTGGTTTTGACTATCGCGATATGACCATCGCCAAAGCGGATGATATTCGCGTTCGGTTTCCGTCTCTGTGGACTCAGCTAGCGCCTTACGTTCGGGCTTAGCCAGTCAAGATTAGCCAGCCCGGATTAGCAACGTCAATATATATGCATTGGTGAAATGGATGGCCTAGAAAGGGCTTTGGACGCTCAGCTCAGGATTATTGCAGGTAAGCTAATCAGAGGTAAACATCCAACTCTTTTTAACTCATTTAACGATTAACTATGGTTGCTACTAGCACTCGAGTTCCCGATAGCGCACCTGCGGCCAAGCGCGATTATAAAGTGGCTGATATTACGCTAGCTGAGTGGGGCCGAAAGGAAATTGCGATCGCAGAAGGTGAAATGCCGGCGCTAATGACGATTCGTGCCAAGTATCGCGATAGCAAGCCATTATCGGGCGCGAAGATCATCGGCTGCATTCACATGACCATTCAGACCGCTGTACTGATCGAGACGCTTTGCGAGCTGGGCGCTGAAGTTCGCTGGTCTTCTTGCAATATCTTTTCTACACAGGATCATGCAGCGGCGGCGATCGCAGCAGTGGGCATTCCTGTTTTTGCTTGGAAAGGTGAAACCGAAGAAGAATATATCTGGTGCATCGAGCAAACTTGCCACAACGCTGATGGCGAACTGTGGGACGCCAACATGGTCCTCGATGATGGCGGTGATCTGACTGGCCACATCCACCAAACGTATCCTCAAATGCTAGAGCGCATTCACGGGGTCACCGAAGAGACTACTACAGGTGTTCACCGTCTGTATGAAATGCTAGAGAAAGGCGAGCTGAAGATTCCTGCGATCAACGTTAACGACGCCGTTACCAAGACCAAGAACGACAACAAGTACGGCTGTCGTCACAGCCTCAACGATGCGATCAAGCGCGGCACCGATCACTTGATGGCTGGAAAGAAAGCCTTAGTGATTGGCTATGGTGATGTGGGTAAAGGCTCGGTTGCCTCCTTGCGTCAAGAAGGCATGATCGTAAAAGTCGCTGAAGTCGATCCGATCTGCGCAATGCAGGCATGCATGGACGGCTTTGAGCTAGTTTCTCCTTATATCGATGGCAAGAATGACGGTACTGAAGCTAGCATCAACAAAGAACTGCTGGCCAACATCGATTTGGTCGTTACCGCGACTGGCAACTACAACGTCTGCGGTGCCAACATTCTCAAGCACTTAAAAGCCAGCGCTGTCGTCTGCAACATCGGCCACTTTGACAACGAAATCGATACCGCCTTCATGCGTAAAGAGTGGCGTTGGGAAGAAGTGAAGCCCCAAGTTCACCAGGTCTATCGCTCTGAAGATCCAAAAGACTTCTTGATCTTGCTTTCTGAAGGCCGCTTGGTAAACCTTGGTAATGCCACAGGTCATCCTTCTCGGGTGATGGATGGTTCTTTTGCGAACCAGGTACTAGCTCAGATGTTCTTGTTTGAGCGTAAGTTTGCAGATAAGGCTGCTGAAGAGAAAGCAGAGGCACTCACTGTTGAAATTCTGCCGAAGAAGCTAGATGAAGAGGTAGCTCGCTACATGGTTCAGGGCTTTGGCGGTGTCATTACCACACTTACCGAAGAGCAAGCTGACTACATCCATGTGAATGTAGAAGGCCCATTCAAAACTGAAAGCTACAAGTACTAAGGGCATTTCAGCATACAAGACCATGAGACCATGCTTTTCTACCACAGAGCCCTCGTAACTGTTCAAAGACTGAACTTGTACAAGGCTTAGTCTAGAAGTGTTGTCCTAGTTTTTCTTGTGGAAAGCTAGGACAACAAACAACGAGATATGGCTAGTTGATAAGCTGCTTAATGAAATGGGACAAAATCTTCAGCGCCAATCGTATGCGCATCAACGCGGGATAGACTTGCTAACTTTGTATTGTTGTAACGAATTAACGTACTGGCACCTCGACCGACAATATCTAGATCGCTGAAAGAGAGACCCTCGGAAAGACCAAGAGAGTCGACTCCGTTCTTAAAGTCTCGAATGATATCGCGTCCCTGGCCCAAAGACAAAACAAAGATATCGCGTCCTTGGTTGCCCGTAAGGCGATCTAGACCGTTTCCACCAATTAAAATATCGTTGCCGCCAGCACCTCTAATATGATCTCTGCCGCCGCCGCCATTGATAATGTCGTTCCCGGCTTTGCCAATTAGCTTGTCATTGCCACCAAAGCCATTGATAATGTCGTTCCCGGCTTTGCCAATCAGCACATCTCTATCCCCGGTCCCATCGATTTCATTTTTCACTTCGAGAACTTCAATCCCTCGAAGATCGTCGTAACCACCCTCGCCAATGAAGGTGGTCTCGCCCGTCTCTACATCGATCTCATACAGTTCATCTCTGCCGCCGAACAGACGGCCATCGTCTGTGAAAACAATACTCTGAATATCTACATCAGCGCCGACTGCATCGTTGACATCAGTAGTTTGAGCCGTTTCAGGATCAATAACAACTAATCCTTTAGATATATCCCAGCTGTAAAGCGTTCCTTCAGGAGAGAAATCTAAGGCTTGAAGACCATTAAATCCAACGGTTGTACCGATGTTGATTTGCTCTCCAGTGTTAACATTTAACTTGAATAGTTCATCAGTAGTTGAATTCAAATCTGTATTGCTGATTGCGAATAACTCATCTGTCGAAGAAAACGCTAGACCTCTTACGCTCAAATTCTGGAACTGAGTAACGATGCTTTCAGCCCCAGTTTTAGGATCAATTTCTACTAAGGGACGAACACCGCCCGGTAGGCCAGATACTGTAAAAATATGGCCTGCGCTGTTACTTGCCAGCGCGTTTCCTCCAAAATCACTGCTGCTGATCAAAGAGCCGCTACCGTCTATCTCTAGCTGAAAGATATTACCGGAGTTAAGCCCAATAAGCTGAATTGTATTATTTTTTTTCATGGTTCGTGACTACATAATTGATTAGGATAGATATTTTCATTGTGGGTCGAAGCAAGAATCTCGCATAAAAGAAAACACTTTTCGTTTTATACATCTGATTTTTTAAGTCCAGTTAAAGCTGCAGAGTATCACTTCTACAAAGCATGCTCTACAGGTCAAGTTCAGTCTCTATAAGATATAGGGCTAACGAGGCAAGATTTCTATTGATAAGGAGAACACCACAGGCGTCTTTTCAAATGGTCGCATTCGAGATAGCTAAGCACTTTTTATCCTGTTGTTTGTTCTTTAGAGTGCCGGTTTTTTACATTTGTCTCTTACTGCGGACTTAGCCTTCGCAATCATTGTTCCTGAATTCGTACACAGGCTATTTTACCTATCTCGTATAGAACACGAAAGTACACAAGTGGGTACTTCTGTTGTTGTCAGTTCTCTAAATATTATTCAGAGGTTTGACATAATAGGCATAGCAACTTATAGCTTGGTTTTATTGTTCGTTACGATAAAACCTGTCTTAACATTTTTGGGCTGGAAGACAAAAGCCTAGCAGATTGAGAAGGACTACCAGAACCTGGCGAACTAGCTAAGCAAACCATTGAAAACTTAGAAGCAGGTCTAGGTAGCTTTCGCGATGCTTTAGCGGCTTTGTAGTTATGAAAATTAGAACAACGGCGGTTGATTGCTCGCAGCAAAAGAGCGTAGACCGCTATTATTGACTACGACTCGACTCCTCGATCTCGCCATGGCCAAACTATCGGTTGAACTTCAAAGATATTTTCTAGCTGACGTGGCTGACAGCTCAGCCGAGCATATTCCAACCGAAAGCTTCAGCAGTCAGTTGTCTGTCCGTGACTCCGATCTGGTTACCCAGCCAAAGGAAGTAACGCTCGATGAGATCTTGAGTATTGCAGGTGAGCGGACGTTTGGTTTTCTATTCGTGCTGCTATCGCTACCATCTGCCTTACCAATTCCTGCGCCGGGGTATTCGACGCCGTTTGGAATTCTGATGTTTCTGCTAGCAACTCAACTGATCGTTGGGCGTGAGCAACCTTGGTTCCCCGAGAAATTTCGGAAGCAGGGGTTTGAGCGATCGCAAGTTCAAAGTGTCGTCAAAAAAGGCGTTCCCTGGCTGCAAAAAATCGAGATGGTGGCCAGACCGAGGTTGACACCTGTGTGTACGAGCCGCACTGGGCAAATGGTGATCGGAATTGCGATCGCACTTATGTCCATCTCTATGATGATTCCGATCCCATTAACCAACACATTGCCTGCTATTGGCATTTTTGTCACTGGCTTTGGCTTGCTTGATGACGATGGTGCGATTAGCCTAGCCGGACTGACGGTCTGTGCAATTAGTGCAGCTACAACAACAACTATTCTATTTCTGGTATTTCGCCTAGGTAGGGCTGGAATGGAACAAGTTGTAGAGGCTGCTAAGGATTGGGTAAAACCATGAGAAGCTGGAACAGGAAGCATGTAAAGAGGGTTTATAGTTGCAGAATTGCAAAAACCTTTCTCTGAAGTATCTAAAAAAGGCAGCTGTAGACATAACCTATAGTAGCCAAATCAGCAGCTTCTTAGCTAGATAACAAGTACCTTAGATGATACGCACCTTAGAAGTTGTCAACCTACTATTTATCTGGACTTTAGGAGACATTCACTCAGTAACAGGAGTATCGCGGCATAGTTTAGGAAGTCAAGCGAACGCAATTCGCTTACTGCAGCCAACCCGCTGCAACTAACTCAACTATTACATTCTCTAGGAATTTACAATGAAAGTACAATATTTGGCTGCTCTAGCCGCAGCTTCCGTTCTAGGTGTGACAACTGTTGCTAATCTCAATACCCAGTCATTTGCTAATCCCTGTGCTGCTGCTGAAGTCTCTTCTGATCCATGTGCCGCGGACCCCTGCGCTGCACAGGCAGATCCTTGTGCTGCTTCTGCCGACCCCTGCGCCGCTAACCCTTGCGCCGCATAAAAAACACTGGCCTCCATTCTCCTTTCAATTAGTTTACTTCGTAGGGGATCTCTAACAATCGTCAGAGATCCTTTTTTTGTTGAAAATGATTCGTTACTTTTTAGTATTCATTGTATGACTTTCCCAGTCTGTTCTTTTGAGCTCATAGAGGCAGTGTTCTCTAAGCGCATGATCTTTCGGGACGTTGGGATGCATGAACGTTTCAGGCGCTCTGTGCATACCTAGCTTTCTCATAACAGCTTCAGAGCGTTTGTTGACCACTGCGGTGAAAGAAACTATCTTCTCTAGCGCCAGGGTGTCGAAGCCAAAACCTAGCGCAGCCTTTGCAGCTTCAGATGCATAGCCATATCCCCAGTAAGGATAGTCGAGTCGCCAGCCAACTTCAACGCAGGGCTGAAACGGGAGATCGGCTGAAGGAATGTTGAGTCCAACAAACCCAATAAAGTCATGTGCTCCTGTGACCTCTACTGCCCACCAGCCCCAACCCCTTTGTCCAAATGCACTCATAATTTTTTCTGCCAAGGCATCACTTTCCAAACGAGATAGCGGATGGGGAAAGAACTCCATGACTCGCTCATCTCCATTCAATCTAGCAAAAGGCAGCTTATCTGCTTGTGTCCATTGACGAAGGCGAAGGCGGTCGGTCTCTAACTCGTAAATCTTTACCATGGCACGAAGCAATTGGCAACAAAGTGATCAATAATTAGGTAATCGGCAATAAAAAGAACATTCAGGTCAATTACCTTGTTGTAAGACAATTGACCTGAATGCATACTTAAGGAAATGGCCAGACATCAAGCGAGTTGACTAGACCTTAGCTTTGACCCTTAGCTTTGTTCAATGATGATTGTCACCTTTGATGCTGGAACAAAATAAGTGCTGATCATGGTATCTAGCAAAGACAGTATTCAGAGCAGAGGTTTATTGGGACAAACCGCCAAAGGAATTCTCTCCGGCCCGAGAAGTTTTGGACGTTATCCTAGCAGTTGACGGCTTACTAAGCATCGCGCCCAATAAGTAACCCAATACGCAAAGCATTAGGCCGTAGACGTTTACACCAAGATCAAGTGCATACTTCCCGCTTCCTATACTAATCGCTGCCGGAAATATTGAGCTGCCAGACGCGCTTTCAATCACTCGGATTATCCCAAAGGTGAGCCCTGGCCAGAAGGCAAGATGAAAGCTAAGTGGTCCGGCTTTGCGGATAAAGGAGAGTAGGAAAATAGGCGCAAGACCCATGACCATCGTGCCGCTGATAGTGGTGGCTTGGATAACGGCAGGGCCGATTCTATCTCCCATGTAAAGGCTGAAGAGCGGAATGTTGCCAAGCAGGGCGATCGCAATAATCCACCAGCGCCCAAATTTTGCTTGGTTCTCTGTGGGTCTACCTTGTTTGTTGTTCCAATCACGCGCACCTAATTTGGCTACGCTCGAAAAGGTCGAATCTAGCGTAGAGCCAGCGCTTGTAAGCATAATGGCATTGAATACTAGAAGCATAGGCAACCCAAAGAGCGCCGGAACCGTCAGAGAAGGTGCTCCTTCGATTCCATTGGCGCGGGCATAGAGTCCAACAGAACTGAACAACAGAATGAAGCTACCGCTGATGATCCCAGCTAGAATAAAGCCTTTGACCATAACCTTTGGAGAAGTAATGAAGGCGCGATCGGTCATTACTGGATCGTGGAATGGATAGCTGAAAATCTGAACAGCCGCGAGACCACAGAAGGTAAGTCCAGCTAAGGACGTTTCGTTATCGACCACAGGTAGACCGTTGTTTGCTAAGCCAGGACCAAGGGTGCTAAGAATGACAACAAGTAGAACAGCCGCGAGTAGCATTTGAGCGCTGTCAGTCAGCAAGCTTGATCGCAAGCCGCCAATCAAACTGTAGTAGACAGTAAAGGTTGTCACTAAAGCGGCAGCAGTCCAATAGCCAGCACTGCCTTCTGCGCCAAAGTAGAGCGAAAAGACTTTGGTATTAGACCAGACTTCATTGAGCAGACGGATGGCGATCGCAACTAAAAACAACCGAGCGCACACCTTGCCGTACTTACTAACCAGAAATTCTGGAATGGACTTGTGCCCACCGACGGTGCGGATATAGTAGAGCGCGATCGCTGCGGTCACAAAACTGAGGTAGTAGATGGCATAGCCGATACCGCCGGTGATGCCAAATGCGTTGCCTAAGCTAGCGGCATTGTCAATAGATTTAGCAAAAATCCAAGAGATTGCCGCGCTAGAGACGAGTAACCACAGTCCAGGCGCTTGTCCTTGCTGAGAATGACCTTCAAAAAACTCTGAAGCCGTCACCTTGACTGGCGTCGTCTTCTTTACCAAACCAAAAAGCGTAAATCCGTATCCTAGTAGAACAGTCCAAGTCAGGACTTTTGATAGCTCCATAGATTAATTTCGTTCTCTAAATTAATTTCGTTCTCTAATGATAAACAGTGACTATATCAAACCGTAGAAGGGAAGTGTGCCAGTTGCGCCTTCCGTATTTGGCAAGCCCTTGCTCATCTAAACAGTCACCTTAGCTTGTAAAAAGACTCTGAGCGTCCTCGCGGGTTGTTACTAATCTTGAACTTCTCAACATACTTGCTGCTAGATTGATAGCGTAGCAATATCTTTGTCTATGAAGAAGCTTGTCGATCTTAGCCATACAGTAGAAGACGGTATGGTCACCTACAAAGGACTTCCTGCGCCGATCATTTGCGACTACCTCACGCGTGAAGCCTCTAAAGACTACTACTCAGAAGGTACTACCTTTCATATCGGTAAGCTTGAGATGGTTGCTAATACAGGCACTTATATAGACTCTCCTTTCCATCGCTACGCAAACGGGAAAGACTTATCAGAGCTTTCGCTGTCTACCATCGCTGACTTAGAAGGCATTGTGTTTCGAGTGGACCCCAAGCAAACTAGTCTCGGCCCGGAAATCTTCGGCGATGCCGATATCAAAGGGAAAGCTGTGCTAGTGCATACTCGCTGGGCGCAACATTGGAGAACTGACCAATACTTTGAAGATCATCCGCATTTGACGGAGGCAGCAGCGATTTGGCTACGCGATGCGGGTGCTACGCTAGTCGGCATCGATTCCTATAACATTGACGATACATCGACTGGCGCACGTCCAGCCCATTCTGTTTTATTGGGTGCCGATATTCCGATTGTGGAACACATGTGCGGATTAGAACAGATTCCTCAGCACGGGTTTAAGTTCAGTGCCGTCCCTGTCAAAGTAAAAAAGTTTGGAACTTTTCCGGTACGAGCCTACGCTGTGGTTCCCTAGTTCTGGTCTGTTTCGATTCGTCCCAGCGCCGTTCCAGGATAGTAGTGACTCAAAATTTCCTGATAGGAGTATCCTTGTTCTGCCATATCCTTCGCGCCTAGCTGACTCATCCCACTACCGCTGTGAGCATCGTCCACAATATCTTGAGAGGCAGCATATAGCGATTCAACAATGCCTCCTTGATAACTGATAAATTCGCCAGCAGTCGCTAAGACAGCGGCCTGAGTCATGCTGTCTTCTCGATCAATACCCTTGTAGGCTTGAAACCGCTCAGTATTGTCTAAATCGAAGTAGGCTTCGCTAGCAGGATGAATGTTGTGAGTTAGCGCATAGGAACGCGCGGCAACAGACTGCGCCTTGAGTGATTCGATTGCCCAAGAAGAAGACATCTCGCTGCCGACAACACTGTATAGATAGTCGCCTAAGAGGACGTAGTTGACGGCAATGAGCCCCCGTTCACGCTGGGCGATGAGCACACGACCCCTGTACCAGCTGCTGCCAATAGCGACATAGCCACCCTCATCAGGGTAGACCCAAAAGGCGCTAGGCATGGTTTCGCCATCCACTACAACACCGCTATCAAGCTCAGCGAAAGACGCAGTCTCAGGTGTAAGGGTTTTGAGGCGGTTACCATCTAGGTCGGCGATCGTCCCCCCGTGGGAGGTTGCGAAGCCGATGGCGCTAACATCCTTAGCCAAAGCAACTCGCATCTCTAAGATGCTATCGATGGCTGTACCTGAGAGTGATACGGGCTGAACAGCCGGAGCGGGTGGGGCAGCAGCAGTGACCTTTTCTACTTTTGGTGCTGGTTCTACTGCTGGCTCTGAGTCACTGGATTCTGCGCCGTTGGATTCGGTAGCAAGCTTGCTAGCTTTACCAGGTGCGTCAGGCACTGCGGTGCCAGTTCCTGGGGTCTCAGGCACTGCGACAGGGTTAGATGTAGCCACAGCGCCACTAATGGCCTCTAGCTTCCGGTAAAAAATCTGATGAGTTAAGAATAGGTCAGCGACACGCTCATTTAATTCTGCGGTTGGATCACCTATTTTTTTAAGAGGAGTCTTCACCGAATCGGACTGTAGCTTGGTCTGTAGTGTGCTGGGCCAATCCTGGGTAAAGGCGAAGCCAGTTAGGGCAGAGAGAATACCAAAGCCGATAGATATTTTTCTGATAGTGAGCCATCCTAGGAGTTTCGAGCTATCTAACTGAGAGCTGTCTGACTGGATGCTACCCGGTAGAGACAGAGCAGTTGCTGACTTCGCTTTTGGTCTATCAGATTTTGCTTCGTTAGAGGGTGAACTGGAAATATCAAAAGCTACCCTGTTGGTTTCGGCAGCTTGAGAAGTCTTGACCGTCGGTTGGCTAGCCTGACGAGGCGTTAGTAAGCGCAATATTTTTGACTGCTTTAGCATGGTTTCAATATTTCTAGACAAGAAGCCACCCGAAGGATTCGCAATTCACAGTTCATTATGACAAGTCGCCATCGGAAATGTGTTGGCAAAGGCTTGACGTTGCCAGATAATGACCAAATACTCACGTTGGGCCATACTATTGGTGAAATCTTAATCTTTATCTAAGTGATTTAGCAGCCTGCTGGTAGACAGTCTAGGCATCTGGCACAGAGTAAACAAGTATCTTTTGATGAGCGAAAACTCCCTATCGGTTCAATTCAACAGTTCGAATAGCAGTTCACAAGACGGTTTAGGCTCCCATCGTTTAGTGTTGGTGGCCGGTGCGACTGGTGGAGTGGGTCAGCTAAGCGTTGCTAAGTTGATTGCAGAGGGCTATCGAGTTCGGGTATTGACTCGCACTGCGACTAAGGCTGAGAGTATGTTTGCTGGAAACGTTGAGATCGCGGTAGGTGATATTCGACAACCTTCAACCTTGCCGCCTGCGACAGAAGGCATTACGCATTTAATTTGTGCGACTGGGACAACGGCTCTGCCCTCTGCTCGGTGGGATTTTCAAATGGACTTTGGAAGTAATCCATTAGAGCAGGTAACAAACTGGGCCAGAGTCTATCTGGACGAAGACTTCCGCAATGCTCATGCTCGTAATACGCCCGAGGCGGTAGATGCCATTGGTGTGAGTAACCTAGTACAGGCAGCCCCTGAAGACCTACAGCGGTTCGTTTTTGTTTCTTCTTGCGGCGTAGCTAGAAAAGATCAGTTTCCATACACTATCTTGAATGCCTATGGCGTACTAGATGCTAAGGGCAAAGGTGAAACGGCGATTTTGCGCTCCGGCCTGCCCTACACGATCATTCGTCCTGGTCAGCTGACAGATGGCCCCTACACCTCTAGAGATTTCAATTCACTGGTGCAGGCGAGTACGGATAGCAAGCTAGGTGTCGTCATGGAAACGGGCGATACACTCAATGGGCAGACTAGCCGGATTGACGTGGCAGCGGCTTGTGTCGCGTGCTTGGAGATTGAAGCCGCAAAGAACAAGGCCGTTGAGATGATCTCTAAGGGCGATCGCCCCTCACAAATCGACTGGGCTACGCTATTTGCTACTGCGTAATATCCTGATATAGGAAGGGCATGAAGCATAGCAGCTATCGGTTACTGACACGGATCATTGTCGTACTTCTCAGCTATCAACCTAGCACTACAGACAGCACTACAGGCAAAAGCGCTTGCCGACTTCTAGACTAAGAAATTAACAGCTAGCCAAAGCGCCAGCAGTGAACCAAATACGCCTAGCCAAAGCTTAAATCGAATATCCATTACGCCTTACAAAGAATGAAGTTACTTTCGTTATCCTATCGAGAAACCGTTCCTTTTTGAGCCATACATACCGAAATCCTATGAGCGGCTTACACGGTGGTATAGCTTTCGGCCTGCAGTCGAAACATCTCCTCGTAGCGTCCTTGCTTCTTCATGAGCTGTTCGTGGGTACCTGTTTCAATGATCTCGCCTTTTTCTAAAACGACAATCCGATCGGCCATGCGAACGGTGGAAAAGCGGTGACTGACCAGAAAGGTCATTTTGCCTCTCGTGAGCTGACGAAAGCGCTCGAAAAGATCGTGTTCGGCGATCGCATCTACAGCAGCCGTCGGCTCATCTAAGATCAGTACCTGCGCCTGCGACATAAACGCCCGTGCCAGTCCAATCTTCTGCCACTGACCGCCTGAAAGATCGACGCCCCCGGTAAACATTTTGCCCAGCACGGTATCGTATCCATGAGCCAACTCGTTGATCACCGGGTCGGCCCCGGCTTCATTCGCTGCTCGAAAGACTTGCTGTGAGTTGTCTCTATTGGGTAAATCGCCAAAGCCGATGTTGTCTTGAGCAGAGAGTGCGTAGCGAGCGAAGTCTTGAAAGAGAACGCCGATGTTACGACGCAGATCGCTAAGTCTGAAGGCACTCAGCGGAATATCGTCTAAAGTAATCAATCCTCGATCGATGTCGTACAGCCGAGTTAGAAGCTTGAGCAAAGTTGTTTTTCCCGATCCGTTTAGGCCGACTAGGGCAATGCACTCAGTCGGAGCGACGGTAAGCGAGATATCTTTTAGCGTAGGCTGTTCGCTACCAGGGTAAGTAAAGTAAACGTCTTGTAGAACAAGACCCTCTTTGAGCGGTGTTGGGAAAGACTTGGGCTTTCGGGGGCTAGTCACTTGGGGAGCAAGATCTAGGAATTCAAAGTACTGAGAGACATAGAGATTAAATTCGTAGAGGGTAGCAATGGCGGTAAGAATGCCTTGGGTTGCAGATTGGGCCTGCTGAAAGGTGCCTGCATAGAGAGCCAGATCGCCAATGGTGACTAGGCCGCGAATGGCTTCCCAAAGAACTAGGGCATAGGCGCTGTAGAAGGCGATCGCTGCCACCATTTCGATGCTGACCTGGGCTAGAGACTGCCGTCGCGCGATGACCTGAGACTCACGATTAAACTCATCGCGAATGCTGTGGTATTGCTCCACAAGATGATTGCCCAAGTTGAACAGCCTGACTTCTTTGACATATTTGGGCTCCGTTAGAACAGCGCCAAAGTAGTCGGCCAACCTACGACTAGGCGTTTGCCTTCTGGTCATCCAAAAGCGGCGCTCGGAGAAGCGAACGCTTACCCAAAAAGTCGGTAATGCGCTGAGCAACAAAAGCACAAAAACCAAAGAATTAAACCGCAAGAGCAGCGCCAGCAATCCGACTAACCGAGTCACCTGACCCAACAACGTTAGCGATAGGCGCAGAACCCGCATGGGATAACTGCTGCCACTCTGCTGGGCACGGTTGAGAATATCGTGGAATTCTGATGATTCGTAATGGGCCAGATCTAGGCGAGTAGCCTGCTCTAACATCTTTGTATTGGCATAGAGCAAGAAGCGATCGCTCATCACCTGAGTCGTATAGCTATCGAGCTGTTGCAAGATAGCCTGCAAGACCAACAGGCTAAATCCTGCGCCGACTAGTGGCAAGAGCGCCTGCACCATCACCCCTACCGCCACACCTGCCTCAACTAAGATCACGACTTGATCGACGATTAGCTTGCTGATGTATATTTGCGCGGCTGGTAGTAGCGAACTGGTTAAGGTCAGCACCACGCTGATCAAAAGAAAGAGGGGAGTTGCAGACCATACCAACCGGAACAGCCGGGGCATGTTTTTGAAAATGGCGATCGAACTGGAGAGCTTTTGGGCGATCGCACTAATTTTTGAGTTTGTTGTCAAATAGCGAAGAATATGAGTGAAAGTCATTTCTCCATCGTAGCGAATCCTCCAGCCTCAGTAGAATAGTAGAATAGGAAAAAGCTATGACAGGCACAAGCTCTATGGTCCCAGCTTCTGCACCACCCTTAACCCTAGATGTATTTCTGCAGCTACCTGAGACTCAGCCCGCCAGTGAATACATCAACCACCGAGCAACCCAAAAAGCAATGCCGCAAGGAGAGCACAGTCTACTACAGGTTGCGCTTTGCAAAGTCATTTTGCAAAGTCATTGATCAAGCAGCAGAACCTCAGCGCATCGCTAAAGCCTTTTCGGAATTACGTTGCGTGTTTGGCGGTGCAGCAATTGTGCCCGATGTATCTATCTTTCGTTGGGAGCGAATTCCACGCACCTCATCAGGACGAATTGCAAATCGGTTTGAAAGCCCTCCAGACTGGGCGATCGAAATTCTATCGCCAGATCAAGCTCAAACCAGACCCTTAGAGAAGCTTTTACACTGCGTAGAACACGGCACGGAATTAGGATGGCTGATAGACCCAGAAGCAGAGAGTATATTGACCCTTTCTTCTGAGTCACAGATAAAGTTGTTTCGAGAAACGCAGGCTCTACCCGTTTTGATGGGTTTAGACCTGGTGCTTTCTGTCAATGACGTGTTTAGCTGGCTGCACTTATAGCAATCTGTGCTAAACGAATGTCTGTACTCGTAAGGTTTCCCGGAAAAGGAAGCACCTGAACGCAAGCTGCAAGCTGTTTGCTCAACAGAGCTTCAGCTAGATTCGTGGCCGCGTTATCGCTACTTACTGTCGTAATTACAACTGAATATTGACTAGATATTTCTTTCTAATACCAGATAAGTTCTTATAGAACAGAATTTTACAGGAATAGCTAAAGCAAGCTTTATAGCCATTCTCAATGTTCAAATATGAGAAAGTACTAGCAGCAGCGTTACCTAATTACGCTTAATGAATACAAATGCTCAATTCAACCAAGCGCTTTTCTAGTCGCGTAGAGAACTACGTCAACTATCGACCCCGGTATCCTGCAGAAGTGCTGAATACCCTGCAACAAGAATGTGGTTTGACCGCTGCATCGGTGATAGCTGATGTGGGCTCTGGTACAGGGTTCCTTAGCGAACTGTTTATAGCCAATGGCAATTCTGTATTTGCAATCGAGCCAAATTTGGAGATGCGGACCGCCGGGGAACAGTATCTTGGCAACAATCCAAAGTTTACAAGTATCGATGGCACTGCGGAAAATACAACACTAGCTAACCAGAGTGTTGATTTCGTCGTAGCAGGACAGGCGTTTCATTGGTTTGAGCGCTCGCAGTCCATGGGCGAGTTTGCTCGAATACTAAAGTCTACTGGCTGGGTGATGTTGGTCTGGAACGAGCGCGATACCAGCTCTACCCCTTTTTTAGTTGCTTACGAGCAGCTATTGAAGACGTATTCACTTGACTATGGACAGGTGAATCACAAACGTATAGACAGAGCTGTTCTATCCGACTGTTTTAGTCCGTCTGAGATCTATGAAAAGAGAGCTAGCTATACTCAAACTTTCGACTATGAAGGAATAAAAGGCAGAATGCTGTCGTCTTCTTATGTACCTGAGATCGGCCAGCGTAACCATGAGGAGATGGTTGCTAGGCTCAATGAAATATTTCGAGAGCATAGTGTGAGCGATCGCATCCATTTCAAGTACACCACCCGCATGTTCTACGGACAAATCAGCCCTTCTACACTGTAACTTTTTACGAAGGGAAGCAGCGTCTCCATTAGTTCTCCACTTTCCCTTTTTACTCTTGATGGCATCAATCGGGATAGGTTGATCGACCGTTTAGCGTCCTCAGGAAGATGAGGGAAAAATGAGATGATACAAACTGGCTTTGGTAGAACAAGCGCCTTGGAGGGATTTGAACAGCCGTTCGATCCAGCCCAGGCGATCGATCTCGAAAGTCCTTTAACAAGTACCGATACTAGCGTTGAAAACACTACCAGAAATGCCGGAGCGCTCTGGCCCTCTTCTCAGCCACTATCCCCCTGGGAGCGCTTTTGTCGGTGGGTAACAAGTACTGAAAATCGAATCTATATCGGTTGGTTCGGGATGTTGGCTATTCCAACCTTAGCCACGGCGGCCATTGTCTTTGTGCTAGCAATCATTGCTGCGCCTGCTGTCGATATGGATGGAACCGGACGAATGGTTTCGGGCTCTCTGCTCGATGGCAACAATCTGATTACGGCAGCGGTTGTCCCTACATCCGCTGCAATTGGTCTTCACTTCTATCCGATTTGGGAAGCGGCTTCTTTAGATGAGTGGCTGATCAACGGTGGGCCCTATCAGCTCATTGTCTTGCATTTCATCATTGGCATTATCAGCTACCAAGACAGAGAGTGGGAGTTGAGCTACCGCCTTAAGATGCGCCCTTGGATTTCGCTAGCGTTTACTGCCCCTGTTGCCGCATCTGTTTCGGTTCTATTGGTTTATCCCGTAGGACAAGGAGGGTTTGCGTCGGGAATGCCGCTTGGCATCTCAGGCACGTTCACTTTTATGATGCAGTTTCAAGCTGATCACAATATTTTGGCTAGTCCACTGCATCAGATGGGTGTGATTGGGGTTTTGGGCGGCGCATTGCTGTGCGCGGTTCACGGCTCTTTGGTGACTTCAACCGTATGTCGCGCTCCGGCCCAAACGATGGCCCTAACGACGACTAAAACAGGGACTGACAGACAAAAGCCGAAGAAAGCTAAAACATACAGTTTTGAACATGCTCAGGCCTATCAGCAGACTCTGCTTTGGCGAGGGGCGAAATTCAATAGCTCAAGAGCCGTTCATTTTTGTTTGGCGGCCTTGCCAGTGGCAGGCATCTGGTCGGCAGCAATCGGTGTGGATCTAGCTGCATTTGATTTCGATCGGCTTTCTTTTGAGTTGCCCTCGCATATCTCAGTTAGGAAGACTGTTGTCCCTACTTGGTCTGATGTGGTGAATCAAGCGAATCTTGGTATTCACACTGTGGGTGAAAAGACACCGCCTAAGTTTTCTGAGTCTGGGTTCCCTGAGTTCAAGCTTTCTGAGTTCGTCGAGCCAATCGCTGAAGATTCCGCTTCGACTTTGCTTAGTCCCCATTCCTGACTTCGACTCTGCTCAGTCTTTGGTAATTGGTCTTCGATAAGTTTGTTTATTTTCGAAAAGGAGAGTTCTCATGACCGCCAGTCCTCCGAAGAGGAATCAGGCTAGCGCTGCAACCGAACAAAGTCCAATACCGACTTCTTTTGAGAGGTGGGCAAAACCAGGACATTTTGATCGCACGTTAGCAAGAGGGCCCAAAACCACCACTTGGATTTGGAACCTCCATGCCGATGCACATGATTTTGACTCACACACCAACGATTTACAAGATATCTCCCGCAAGATATTTTCTGCTCACTTTGGCCATTTAGCGGTGGTCTTTGTTTGGCTGAGCGGCATGTACTTTCACGGTGCTCGCTTTTCTAACTTTTCATCTTGGATGGCCGATCCTACCCACATTCGACCTAGTGCTCAAGTGGTGTGGCCTTTGGTTGGACAGGATATTCTCAACGGCGATATGGGAGGGGGCTTTAGAGGAATCCAAATCACCTCGGGTCTCTTTCAGATGTGGCGTGGAGAAGGCTTCACGAATGAATTTCAGCTATATTGCACCGCGATTGGCGCGTTGGTGATGGCAGGGTTGATGATCTTTGCGGGCTGGTTTCACTATCATGTGCGATCGCCCAAGCTGGAATGGTTTCAAAACGTGCAGTCAATGCTCAATCACCACCTAGCCGGGCTCCTCGGTCTAGGAAGCCTGGGTTGGGCAGGCCACTTGATCCATGTGGCGCTGCCTACAAACAAACTGTTGGATGCAGGTGTAGCGCCCCAAGATATTCCACTACCGCATGAATTTGTTCTTGATAAGGCCTTGATGGCGGAGCTTTACCCAAGCTTTGCTCAAGGGATTAGACCGTTCTTTACGCTCAATTGGGCGACCTACAGCGATTTTCTGACCTTCAATGGTGGACTAAATCCGGTGACTGGCGGCCTGTGGATGACTGATATTGCCCATCATCATGTGGCGATCGCCGTTCTCTTTATCTTTGCTGGCCATATGTACCGTACCAATTGGGGTATTGGTCATAGCATCAGAACCATGCTAGAAGATGCCAGACATCCAAAGATGCTGCCGTTCTTGAGCTTTATCGGCCCAGTCGGCCACAGAGGACTGTTTGAAGTACTCACCACCTCCTGGCACGCGCAGCTTTCAATCAACCTGGCGATGATGGGGTCACTGAGCATTATCGTGGCTCAGCATATGTACTCGATGCCGCCCTATCCGTATCTAGCAACAGACTACGGTACAGTAACGTCTCTCTTCACTCACCACATGTGGATTGGTGGATTCTTGATTGTTGGCGCGGCGGCGCATGCTGGCATTTTTATGGTGCGCGACTACGACCCTGCTGAGAATGTCAACAACGTTCTAGATAGAGTGCTGCGTCACCGGGATGCAATTATCTCTCACTTGGTTTGGGTCTGTCAGTTCTTAGGCTTTCATAGTTTTGCAATGTACTGTCATAACGACACCATGCGAGCATTTGGCCGACCTCAAGATATGTTCTCGGATACGGGCATTCAACTGCAGCCTATCTTTGCTCAGTGGGTACAGCATATTCAGACTATGGCAGTTGGTAGCGCTCAGGTCGCAGAGCCCCTAGGCGATGCGCTTGGTGGTATCCAAAACATCGCCCTATCAGGAGTGGGTACGACCGCACCAGGTGTCGCTAGTCCGGCAAGCTATGCCTTTGGCGGTGGCCTGGTGGCCGTCGGTGGCAAAGTAGCGATGATGCCAATCTCGCTCGGTACAGCTGATTTCTTGATCCATCATATCCACGCTTTTACGATTCACGTCACCGTGCTGGTACTCCTGAAAGGGGTTCTGTTTGCTCGCAACTCCAGGCTCATTCCTGATAAGTCAGAGCTAGGCTTCCGCTTTCCCTGTGATGGACCCGGTCGAGGCGGCACCTGTCAAGTCTCCGCTTGGGACCATGTCTTCCTTGGCTTGTTCTGGATGTACAACTCGATTGCCATGGTTATTTTCCACTTCTTTTGGAAAATGCAGTCAGATGTCTGGGGAGCGGTAGATGCCAATGGCACGGTTTCTCATATAACGGGCGGTAACTTTGCTCAATCGTCCATTACCATCAACGGCTGGCTACGAGACTTTTTGTGGGCGCAGGCGACCCAGGTAATTAGTTCATATGGGTCAGCGTTGTCTGCTTACGGGCTGATGTTTCTAGCTGGGCACTTTGTCTTCGCCTTCAGCTTGATGTTCTTGTTTAGCGGTCGCGGCTATTGGCAAGAGCTGATCGAATCAATTGTATGGGCCCACAACAAGTTGAGAATTACAACGGCGATTCAGCCTCGGGCGCTGAGCATTACCCAAGGCAGAGCAGTCGGAGCCGCTCACTATTTACTTGGCAGTATTGTCACGACTTGGGCGTTCTTCTTAGCGAGAATGGCCGCGATTGGTTAGCGGCATACACCGACGGGCGGGGTGGAGCCGACTCACCCCGTCGCCTATGAAATAACAACAAACATCATGCAAAACCTCTTATCTCTCTGGAACCATGGCGACAAAATTTCCAAAATTTAGTCAGGAGTTACAGCAAGATCCGACCACCCGGCGAATCTTTTACTCTCTTGCCACGGCTCATGATTTTGAAAGCCACGATGGCATGACAGAAGAAAGTCTTTATCAAAGGATTTTTGCGTCCCATTTTGGCCATCTTGCCATTATCTTTCTTTGGACTTCTGGCATTCTTTTTCATGTGGCTTGGCAGGGGAACTTCGAGGCTTGGATCAAAGATCCGCTCAATATCTCACCGATCGCGCACGCCATCTGGGACCCTCAGTTTGGGCCAGCGGCAATGGACGCCTTTACGCCTGCTGGCGCGGGCAACCCGGTTAACTTCTGCTATTCGGGGGTGTATCACTGGTGGTACACCATCGGCCTGCGAACCAACGGCGATCTGTTCGCAGGCGCGATGTTCTTACTGCTGCTGGCCGCTGTCATGCTCTATGCCGGATGGCTGCATTTGCAACCGCGATATCGGCCTAGTCTAGCCTGGTTCAAAAATGCTGAATCTCGTTTAAACCATCACTTAGCTGGTTTGTTTGGCGTTAGCTCGCTCGCCTGGACTGGACATCTGGTGCATGTAGCGATTCCTGAATCGCGCGGACAGCATGTTGGCTGGGATAACTTTCTCTCTATGCCTCCCCATCCGGAAGGGTTGAAGCCTTTCTTCACAGGGAACTGGGGAGCCTATGCGCTCAATCCAGATACCTCAGAGCATCTGTTTAATACGTCCCAAGGGGCAGGTACTGCCATTCTCACTTTCTTGGGTGGGTTTCATCCGCAAACGGAGTCGCTGTGGCTGACGGATATGGCGCATCACCATTTGGCGATCGCAGTCATCTTCATCATTGCGGGTCATATGTACCGCACTAACTTTGGCATTGGGCACAGTATCAAAGAGATGACCGAATCGCTTCAAGGCCCAGGCTGGACAGGATTCTTCATCGCGCCTAACACTGGACGGGGCCACAAAGGTATTTATGATGCCTACAACAACTCTTTGCACTTCCAGTTAGGCTGGCACCTAGCCTGCCTTGGTGTTGTCACCTCGCTGGTGGCCCAGCATATGTATGCCATGCCGCCCTATGCCTTTATCGCCAGAGACTATACAACGACGGCAGCGCTCTATACGCACCATCAGTATATTGCTGGCTTTTTGATGTTAGGTGCCTTCGCCCACGGCGGTATCTTTTTAATCCGAGACTATGACCCGGTTGCCAATGAAAACAACGTACTTGCTAGAGTGCTTGACCACAAAGAAGCGATCATCTCTCATCTGAGCTGGGTTTCTTTGTTCCTAGGCTTTCACACCTTGGCGCTGTATGTACACAACGACTGTGAGGTCGCCTTTGGTAGCCCGGACAAACAGATTTTGGTTGAGCCTGTTTTTGCTCAGTGGATTCAAGCTGTTCATGGCAAAGCTCTCTATGGCATTAGCTCGCTGCTATCTAATCCTGATAGCATTGCCTCAACGGCTTGGCCCAACCATGCCAACGTCTGGCTACCAGGCTGGCTAGAGGCGATTAACAATGGCACCAACTCTTTGTTTCTAGCGATTGGGCCAGGAGACTTTCTAGTGCATCATGCGATCGCACTTGGTCTACATGTCACCACATTGATCCTAGTCAAAGGCGCACTGGACGCTCGCGGTTCCAAGCTGATGCCCGATAAAAAAGACTTCGGCTATGCCTTCCCCTGTGATGGTCCTGGTCGGGGTGGCACCTGCGATATCTCTGCCTGGGACTCTGTGTATCTAGCCACCTTCTGGATGCTAAATACATTGGGCTGGGTGACCTTCTACTGGCACTGGAAGCATCTGGCTATCTGGAGCGGGAACGTGGCTCAGTTCAATGAGGGCTCTACCTACCTAATGGGATGGTTTAGAGACTATCTATGGCTCAACTCTGCCCAGCTAATCAACGGATACAATCCGTACGGCACCAACAATCTCGCAATCTGGGCCTGGATCTTTCTCTTTGGTCATCTGGTATGGGCGATCAGCTTTATGTTCCTCATCACCTGGAGAGGCTACTGGCAAGAGCTGATAGAGACCCTGATGTGGGCTCATGAGAATACCCCGCTCTCGTTTGGCTATCCCAAAGACAAGCCAGTAGCACTATCGATTGTGCAGGCGCGGTTGGTGGGCCTGGTTCACTTTACCGTTGGTTATATTGCCACCTACGGCGCGTTTCTGATTGCCTCTACTGGCAGCAGGTTCCCGTGACCGGATTAGAAACCTAGCTTTAGAGTACTGCTGGGGCAAGCCAATTACTTATCTTCGCTTCGCCCCGGCACCCATTCTGTGGACTCTCCTCGTCCCAGACAGGTTCTGACTGCTAGACCGGTCAGAACTTTCTTCTTTCTTTTTAGTTTGTTTGTCGTTTTGTACAAACTTTCTTTGCGATCGCTTATTGACAGTTCTCTTTCCGCAATTCCCTTCCCACAATTCCTTTTTGCAATTCTAGTGAGGTTATTTCTATGTCTGCTAGCGATGCCTACATCAGCGACGATCCCATTCAGCCCTACCAGGGCAATCCTCAGTTGGGTAATCTAGCCACGCCCATCAATAGCTCCAACCTAGCCAAAGCCTTTATCAACAATCTTCCTGCCTATCGCCCCGGACTCACGCCTTTTCTTAGAGGATTAGAAATTGGGATGGCTCATGGTTACTTTTTAGTCGGACCCGAAGTAGTCTTCGGCCCGCTAAAAGAAGGCAGTCACGGGGCCAATCTCAGCGGCTTGATCACAGCTATCTACATTACCGTATCGGCCTGTTTGGGCATTTCTATTTTTGCCCTAGCAACCTTTCAAGGCGATCCGCGCGGCACATACAATTCTCATTCTAGAGATCGACTGCGTCCGCTCCGTAAAAAAGAAGATTGGTATCAGCTCAGTGGTGGTATCTTGATGGGCTCATTAGGCGGCGCAATCTTTGCCTATGCATTACTAGAAAATTTTGAATTGCTCGATAGCATTCTTCGAGGCGCTGTTAATGTGGGCTAGTTTTGTTCTTCTTTTGTTCTTCATAGTATGCCTGCAAACATACCTAGTAATACGCCCATTAACACGCCTAGATAGGCGTTTCGATCACAAAAACTAAACCCTTACGATTGGATAGGAGATTTGATGAGATGGTAGATGCAACTCAGCTTGAAGGCGCTTATGCCGCAGCCTGGCTCCCTTGGATTATGATTCCAATGATTACCTACATTCTGCCCTTCCCAATATTCGCGATCGCCTTTTTATGGATCGAAAGAGAGGGCGGCGAAGGCGGGCTTGATATCGATGTGATGGGTAGTAATGCGATGAGTAACGAAGCGATGGGTCGAGATATCTCGTCTTAACGACTCAACCGCAACTTGATATTCCGTGTCTTGATCGAAGTTAAGTCGGTTGTCGGCTCAGCCAAAATTCGGACCAAGATTTATTCGTTTATTAGGAAAACATAGCTATGCACAAGACTATACGCAAGTTTTTCTCGCTTTTATTAGCCGCTTTCGTGTGGCTCAGCGTGGTATCGCCTGCTGTTGCTGCCTCAGAAGGCTACACAGACACTCATTTAGTTCCCTGCGCTTCCTCACCGGCGTTCAATGAGAGAATGCAAAATGCCCCAGAAGGCTACTACTTTGATACGCCTTATCAGTCTTATGCTGCTAACTTGCTTTGCGGCGCAGAAGGATTGCCTCATCAGCAGCTCCGGTTCGACCGAGCCATAGATGTACTCATCCCCTTCGGAATTTTCTTCTATGTCGCTGGGTTTATTGGCTGGTCTGGCCGGGCTTATCTTATTAGCAGCAATCGCAATTCCAAACCAGAAGAAACAGAAATATTCATTGATGTGGCGCTGGCTATCAAATCCTTTGTACAAGGATTGCTATGGCCCCTCCTCGCTGTCAAAGAGCTAACGACCGGAGAGCTGACTGCGCCAGTATCTGAAGTCTCTGTATCCCCTCGATAACAGCCATCTCGACCACCTCTACCGTGACCAACTCTACTGTCTGGAGAACCCACATGAAATACTTCGCCAAATATCTAACAAGTGCGCCTATTATGGCAACCGTAGCCCTAGTTTCTCTCTCTGTTGTCCTGATAGAGCTGAATCATTTTTTCCCGGGTCTACAGTACGGTACTTATTTTCACAGCGTACCTTAAGCTAGCCCAAAGTCGTATCAATAGCTACGAGAAGGCTTACCGCTGGCTGATTCTGGACATCAGTCAGCACTTCAAATTTTTATATACTTTGAATAGAGAGAAACATACATCGCTAAAATTGTCTTAACCTCTCAGCGATAAAGTTCAAGTTCTATCTCAATTTCTCTCTATCTCAATTTCTCTCCGTTGATGTTTCTCTTATCCCTTACTATCTAGCTTGCTCGCTTCTGAATCCTGCTCTTGAACGCCGCTCTTAAATCCTGCCCTTGGATATGTTGGATACTGTACTTTAGTGTGGTGTTCGAAAATGAAGGTGTTTGAAGACAAGACAAAGACAAGACTCAATAAAGTCTTGGTAGAAGTAGCTAGAGGACATAACAAAAGTTCTTTAATTAATTAGGCTGAAAAATGAGGATTCTACTCGTAGAGGATGATGAATCAGTTGCTAAAATCCTTCACAAGGTGCTAACTGATGAGCACTACATTGTTGATGTCGCCTATACTGGACATATTGGTTGGCAACTGGTTAGTTCCTTTAACTACGATCTGATTATTCTAGATGTCTTGCTGCCAGAGCTAGATGGTATTAAGTTTTGTCAGCAACTACGTGCCCAAGAATACACCTTGCCTGTGCTTTTCGTCACAGCTCTCGATGATAGCAGCGAAAAAATTGCAGGACTAAATGCTGGGGCAGACGACTACATCACTAAACCGTTTGAACTAGAGGAGCTGCTAGCTCGAGTGCGAGCGCTCTTAAGACGAGGAAAAACCTCTGTTGTCCTGACTACCCTCGAGTGGGAAGGACTGCGGCTAGAGGTAAACAGTAGAGAGCTGACTTATCGAAACAATAAACTTTCGCTCACACCTAAAGAACACGCTATGTTGGAGCTGTTCTTGAGAAATCCAGCTCAAGCATTTAGTCGAGAGGCGATCATAGACAACCTTTGGAGCTACAGTGATGCTCCCGGAGAGGAGACGGTTACCTCTCATATGAAAGGGCTGCGTCGAAAGCTTAGAACCGTAGGTGCGCCTGCCGATCTCATTGAAACGGTGTACGGCGTGGGCTACCGTTTAAAGCCGATAGAGACTGAAGTAAAGCCGATAGAGACTGAAGAGTTATGTTCTGTTGATTCTCGTAGTGCCACTTCAGATATTGTGAAGCTTCGCCATCAGCACACACAGGCGGCGCTATCGGCTCTGTGGAAGTCAGTGAAGTCTCAACAAACCAACCGATTGGCAATATTACAACAGGCATTCGAGCAGCTTCAAAGAGGGACTCTCTCAAAGGAGATGAGAGAGTCTGCTTATCGTAGCTCGCACAGTTTGACAGGGGTGCTCGGTATTTTCGGGCTAGAGACAGGATCTGAGATCGCTAGGCAAATCCAGATCCTACTACAGGGCGAAACTCCTATCTTGGCAGACGATCAGGCCCGCTTGGATGCACTCATCAGAGCGTTGCAGGCAACGATTGATGAGGCTATTGAGCATCGGGGCCGTACAGCAGTAGAGATCCCAAAAGTGCCGCTGTTAGTCTTGGTAGATCCGCAATTGAGGATGATGCCAGCGCTGGTGGGTATGCTGCGAACAGAAGGATTTACGGTAAAGATTTCGCATCATATAGAGTCTTTGGTAGCGATGCTATCTTCTTCTAGATTGCTTGATAAGAAAGCTGGAATAAATCAAACAGATAGAACAAACCAGACAGATAGTCGCACTCGCTCGGAGAGAACAGTTCCAGATGTGGTGCTGCTAGGGTTCTCTTTTGCGGATTTTGAGGACGATTGTGAGAGTGATTTGAATGATGACTTGGACAGAGACTTGAGATCGAGCCAGCTAGATAGGCTAGCTAAATTAGTGAATGAAGTGCCATCTTTGATGCTGCTGATATGTAGTGGTGATGGATCGCTATCAAGTCGAGTTAGAGCTGCGCAGCTAGGTGACTATCCCTTCTTTTACAATCCGGATGTCGCTAGTGTGGCTAAGACGATAGCGCTGCTGCGATCGCATCCTCTCTCAGCTCCTCGCAAAATCTTAGCTGTTGACGACGACTCTCAACTTTTGCAGACACTGAAAACTCGACTCGCGCTAGAAAACTACCAAATTGTCACTTTAGACAAACCACTAGAGTTCTGGAAAACCCTACAGGACGAGAATCCAGATTTGCTGCTATTAGATATCTCGATGCCGCAATTTACCGGCATTGAGCTTTGTCAAACGGTGCGTCGGTCACCCGCTTGGCGCCATCTGCCTATTGTTTTCTTTACGGCTCACGCTGAGCCTCATCTTCAGCAGGCCGCATTTAAAGCGGGCGGTGATAACCTGATCGAAAAATCTCTGTCCGACGCACAGCTATTGGCTCATCTTGAGCATCAGATGAAGCGCTCGTACCTACAACAGGTGATCGCCACCGCTAATAGCCCTACCACTGTCCCCCCATGACCCAACGATCACTCGCTTCGGCTAGAAATATAGAAGAACTCCTGCACCGAATGACTGACCGTATTCGGAGATCACTTGAGTTGCCCGAAATTTTGGAGGCAACCGTCGATGAGATGCGTCAATTTCTCAAAACCGACCGAGTTAAAATCTATCAGTTTCACCCAGACGGCAGCGGGGAGGTTGTTGCTGAAGCCATCTATCAGCAGCGGTTACCCTCCCTGCTCGGGCAACGATTTCCTGCCGAGGACATTCCAGAACAAGCCCGTGAGCTATTCTTAAAACTCAAACAACGCAGTATCGTCAACGTCTCTACACAAGAGATAGGAATTAGCCCCTTGTTAAGCAGTGAAGCTAAAGTTGCACTGCTTAAAGGACCGAAAGCGAAGACGACTATCGTCTTTCGCAGTGTTGACCCGTGTCATGTTGAATATCTAACCGCTATGGGAGTGCAGTCTTCTTTGGTTGTTCCTATTCTCTATCGCCATCGGCTATGGGGATTGATGGTTGCTCACCACAGTGTTCCTAAACGATTTGGTGATCGGGAGCTAGAGATTGTCCAGCTCATCACTGATCAGGTAACTGTTGCTATCTCTCACGCCAGCTTACTACAGCTTACTCGGCTGCAGGGCCAGCATGAAGCAATCATTAACCAGACAGTATCTTACTTACACTCTACTGTTGAAGATCCGCTACAGCGAGCCCTTCAGCATGTAGTCAACGAGCTACGGTGCGCCGGCGGACGACTGTACATCGAATCAAGTATCTCCTCTAATCGCAAACCGTTAGCTATCAACCCACCCAAGCAAAAACCAAAAGACAGATGGGTATACGTTGGAAACCAGCCCGCTCAGTTTCAGAGGGGCGTTCAAACACTAGAATGCCAGGAGCTAGAGCTTCAAGAGTCAGCACTTAAAGTTCAAGACTCTCTAGAATCAAGAACTCAAGAGCTAGAACAGTCTATCGAATGGCAAAGCTGGCTGCAGGATGACTTTTCTAATCAGGCTGTAGCAAACCTGTGGGAAATTTCTGATATAGAGACTGCTCAAATTCCCCAAGCGATCGCTAATGCGTTAGCTCACGCCAGGATCCGCAGCTTGCTAATAGTAAAACTAACCAGCCAGAATCAGTTTTTAGGCTATCTTAGCCTGTTTCGTCAGCCAGTTGATATCGAAACTGTATGGGCCGGACGGCTAGACGAGGCCGATCCTCGGCAACAGCGTCCGCGTCAGTCGTTCGAGGCGTGGCAAGAGATCAGAAAGAACCAAGCTCATGCTTGGGAGCCTAGAGACATTGGGCTAGTTCAAGATCTAGCAGATCGGTTTGCCTCTGTTATCTATCAAACGCAGCTCTATCAAAAAATTCAGTTGCTCAATGCTGACTTAGAACAGCGTGTCCTAGAAAGAACAGCTGAATTGCAAGCGACCAATCAGCACCTGAGTCAAGAAATAGCTGAACGAGAACGCGCTCTTGCAGCCCTTCAGGAAGCCAGAGATTCTCTCAAGCGACTTAGCCATCAGAATGAGCTAATTCTGAAGGCCGCCGGAGAAGGGATTTACGGCATAGATCCCAAAGGCCAAATTGTATTCTCCAACCCGGCAGCAGCCAAAATACTCGGGTATCCAAATGCAGCGCTAGCAGGCAAGTTCATGCACGATTTGCTCAATCCTACAAAACCACAAGGCGATCGCTATCGTTGGCAGCAAAGCCCTATTTTCAATACGCTGCGATACGGCCAGACCCACCATGTTACCGGCGATTTCTTTGAAAGACAAGATGGATCTAGGTTTCCAGTAGAGTATGTCAGCACCTCGATTCGAGAAAGTGGAAATACCATCGGCGCTGTTGTAGTTTTCCAAGATATTACCGAGCGCCAAGCGGTAGACTCGATGAAAGATGAGTTTATTGCTGTTGTTAGTCACGAACTGAGAACGCCCTTGACTTCTATTCGCGCTGCCCTTGGCCTACTCGCTCAAAGCCAGATTGAAATCTCTCCTGCTAAGCAGCAGCGCATGATCGAGATTGCCTCCTCGAACACCAATCGCTTAGTCCGTTTAGTCAACGACATTCTCGATGTCGAACGCATCAAACTTGGCAAGATTGTTTTAAACAAGCAGATCTGCAATCTATCTACAATCATCACTCAAGCTACAGACGAGATGCGAGCCATGGCAGATAATCGCAGCATTCACCTGTCGGCTTCTTCTCTCTCGATCGAGCTGTGGGTAGACCCAGATAAAATCATTCAGACTATCGCCAACCTACTAAGCAACGCGATCAAATTTTCGCCAGTGAACTCAACGGTAGAGATTTCGGCGCAGCAGATCCGCTCAGACGATGTTTCTCGTATCCAAAAGCACTTAAGCGCAAAAGGAAAATCAGCCATTGAGGCTGGCCTCGAGATTGGTGAGTCTGTATTGCTCGTAATGGTTAAAGACGCAGGCAGAGGGATTCCTAAAGACAAGCTAGAGGCCATCTTTGAGCAGTTTGAGCAGCTCAATACTTCAGACGAAGCGCATCAAGGTGGAACCGGTCTAGGTTTGGCTATCTGTCGAAGTATCGTTCAGCGGCATCATGGTGAAATATGGGCTCAAAGTGAGCTGAACAGCGGCAGCACTTTCTACTTTACCCTCCCGATAGGAGACGACCTATCTTCATAAGAAATATAGAAACAAGAGCTACTATGGCTTTTGTCCCTGGGCTGAGGTGCAGCACACTGACTGAAAGCCTCATGTGGCAACGGGCATAATGCGCGGTTCCTGGATGCGTCTGAGAACCGCTATATAGATTCGGCTGCTCACCTCGCTAACACAGTGAGCGCTGAAAATGTTTAGAGAAAGCGTATGGGGAAAACTGCTATGGCTGCGAAGCGTATTTTGATTGTGGATGATGATGCTGATATTAGAGAGGCTACTCAGATCTGTTTGGAGATCACAGGGGAGTGGGAAGTGCTCATGGCAGAAGATGGCGTCGAGGGACTGGCGATCGCCCAGCTTGAAAAGCCCGATGCGATTCTACTAGACATGATGCTACCAGGCATGGACGGACTAACTATTCTAAAAAAACTAAGAGAACAGGTCGAAACCCAAACCATTCCCATCGTCATTTTGACTGCTACAGCCCAGCCCAATGAGAGAAAAAATTTTGATCAGCTCAAAGTCGCTGCCGTTATCACCAAGCCCTACGACCCAATGACTATTTCGGACCAGATTATGTCAGTGCTCTTGACCTCTCGCTAACGTCTGCTGACTAGCTCTACTTCGCAGAAGTTCAGTTCGCAGCGCAGCTACCGAATAAAAATTACAGACTAGAATCAGCGCCGATGATTGAAACCTACAATAAGGACTTAGCGATGACTTGCTAAGTCCTTTGTCATATCATTGGAGAATTTTGTATGCGCCGTCGATTGTTACTGTCTGCTTTGGCCTTGTGCGTTGGTGTATTGCTGAGCTTGGCTAGGTTTAGCTCAGCGCAGTCGCAGGCTCGGCCAGTGGCGCAGGGCACAGGGGGAGCAGTCGCTAGTGTGGATGCAGCGGCGACACAGGTGGGTATTGATGTGCTGCGCTCGGGCGGTAATGCGGTGGACGCGGCGGTGGCGACGGCTGCAGCCCTGGGCGTGACAGAACCTTTCTCGGCCGGGGTAGGCGGTGGCGGCTTTATGCTGGTCTATCAGCCAGATACCCAGAGCGTAGTCAGCCTAGATGGTAGAGAGGAAGCTCCCGCCTCAGCAACGCCCGATCTGTTTCGCGATCCAGATAGTGCTTTGGGGGAACCCTTGCCTTTCTTTCCCAATCGAATCAGTAGCGGTCTATCGGTAGGTGTCCCGGGGACGCCTTTGAACTGGGCAACGGCAGTAGAAAGATATGGCACGATGTCTTTGGCAGAGCTGTTGCAACCTGCGATCGCACTAGCGGAAAAGGGCTTTACCGTCGATGAAACCTTCGCTGAGCAAATTGCTGCTAATCAAGAGCGGTTCTCAGCCTTTGAGACCACGCGATCGCTCTACCTACCCGATGACAAACCGCCCGCAGTCGGCAGTCAGTTTGTGAACCCCGAGCTAGCCAAAACGTACAGACTGCTGGCAGAGCAAGGGGCCAATGCTTTCTATCGGGGTGAAATTGGTGAAGCGATCGCGCAGACCGTACAAAACCCTCCAGTCGTATCAGATCCCCCTTTCTCAGTCTGGCCGGGTCGCCTAACGACCAACGATCTAGACCGCTATGAAGTTCGGGTGCGCCCAGCCATAGAAACAGACTACCGAGACTACACTATCTATGGCATGGGATTACCCAGCAGCGGTGGCATTACTGTCGCCCAGACGCTGAACTTACTGTCTGACTACGATCTGTTAACGCTGGACCGCGCCGAAGCGCTGAGCCGGGTAATCGAAGCAGAACGCCTAGCCTTTGCCGATCGCAATGCCTATATCGGCGATCCAGAGTATGTAGACGTCCCTGTCGATGGATTGTTGTCCATTGACTATGCAGAAGAAAGACGGCAGGAATTACCGTTAACAGTGCCAGCGGATGAGTCTAGCTATCAGGCACCTGTAGGCAATCCACTTCCCTATCAACAAGATCCTAGCCCTAGTCTAGAGGCTCCGCCAGTTTTGGTAGAGACGAAGGCTACAGAAGGTATTTCCACCACGCATCTGACGGTTGTAGATAGAGATGGCATGGTAGTTTCATACACGCTAACGATTGAGTCAACCGGTGGCTCTGGAATGGTTGTACCCGGCTATGGCTTTATTTTGAATAACGAGCTAACTGATTTTGATCTAGAGAATCCCCATCCGAATGTGCCAGAGTCTGGAAAGCGCCCTCGCAGCAGCATGTCTCCGACCATTCTCTTTTCTTCAGAAGGTGAAATTATCGCATTTGGCTCACCCGGTGGATCAACCATTATTACCACAGCGGTTGGAATTACTGTCAATCTGGTTGATTTTCGCATGAGTTTGGCAGAAGCGATCGCAGCGCCTAGACTCTCTCAGCGTAATCAAGGCATTACCCTAGTCGATCAGAACTTTGCAGAGACAGAAACAGGCCAAGCGCTTGTGGAAAGTGGCTATCAGCTAGACGCTACTGAAGAAATTGGCGCGGCTACCGGCATCGTGTTGCTGCCAGACGGAACGATATTGGCAGCGGCTGAACCTACGCGCAGAGGTGGTGGCAGCGCCCAGGTACTTGATCAGATGCCCGAATAGCATACCCAAATTGAAGCACCTAAATAGAACGCCTAGAGACCGATGCTTTTCCATATTGTTGAATCCACAAACTGGGCCGCCGCCAAAGAAAGAGGAATGTATGAGCCTGATTCACTAGCAGCAGAAGGCTTTATCCATCTTTCAAAAGAGCAACAGGTTTCTGGCACGGTAGAACGATTCTACAAAGGACGCTCCGATCTGGTGATCTTAGAGATAGACCCTAAGCTGTTGCAGGCGTCTCTTTGCTATGATCAGGTGCCAGGTCACGGCGTATTCCCTCATCTATACGGCCCTCTGAATTTAGAAGCTGTTGTTAGAGTTTGGACAATAGATAGCTTCTTCGATAGTTTGAATCAGCACAAATGAATCGCGGATGAATAATGGGTCGGCCTACAGCAGAAATTGAGATTGACGAAGCGCTAGTACAAGACTTACTGCGATCGCAATATCCATCCGTTTGCAACCTACCTATCCGACGCATGGATTCTGGTTGGGACAATCAGCTTTTTCGTCTAGGCGAGTCTCTAACTGTTCGGCTACCTCGTCGGCATATTGCCGCCCAGCTAATTGAAACAGAACAGATTTGGCTGCCGATCCTGTCAGCTCGGCTACCGATTCCGGTGCCATCACCAATCTACTGCGGCAAGCCTAGCGATCGGTATCCTTGGTCGTGGTCTGTGCTGCCTTGGATAGAAGGGGTCTCAGCTTATGTCGAAACACCTTCGATAGGAGAAAGCGAGCGATTTGCCGCCTTCTTGCGATCACTTCATGTTCCAGCACCTAGTTCTGTTCCTTTTAATCCCTTTCGCAGCGTTTCTCTAGCATCGCGCTCAGCGCAAATTACTGCCTGGATGCAGCAGCTAGATCAAACCACCTCCCTGATAACACCCACGATTAAAGCCATTTGGAAAAGCGCGATCAACCCTAAGCTGACCTTTGAACCGCAGTGGATTCATGGCGACTTGCATCCTCAAAATGTCCTGGTCAATCAAGGCAAGATCAGCGGTGTAATCGACTGGGGGGATATGACTGTAGGCGATCCAGCGCTCGATCTCGCAGCAATTTGGATGATCTTTCCCCAGCCTAGCGAACGCCAACAACTGCTTCGACACTACGATGCAACGCCATCCCTTATACAGTGCGCCAAAGGATGGGCAGTCTTTTTTGCAACCGTTTTTTCAACACACGGTGATGCTGACGACCCTGTTCAAGTTCAGATGGGTCAAAGGATCTTCCAGAATTTGGAACAAGATGAGGAGTAGTGGAGTGGGTATAGCTGTCTACGCCGCTCTGACTAGAACCTGAGCGTCTTCAATCATTGCTTCGTATGTAGCTAATGCTTCGGTGGCAGGCCCTTCGGTTACTTCTCCGCTAGCACTAAACTTGGAGCCGTGGCAAGGACAAGCAAATTCTGAGCTTTCCCAGGCAACGCTACATCCTTGGTGCGTGCAGGTTGAATTGAACGCAACAACGCTGTCTGCATTTTCTGGATCGCGAATAGCAATCACGGGACCACCGGCAAAGGACTTATCTGATAGAAATCCGGCACTGTCTAGCTCTTCAACGCTGCCAAGCGGAGCAAAGCCATCTTCTCGGGCGCTACTAGCGACGGGTTCGGTCGCAGCACAGGGCTCGGCTTCGGCTTCGTCTACAACTTCTGGTTCTTCAACAGCAGGGGTGCAAGCTGCGATCACAACAGGCAAAGACGAAGCCATGAAGCCAACGCCTACCCAATTCATAAATGCTCTACGCTTCATAGGTTGATCTCTTCTAGTGTCTGCTTTAATGTTTCATCAATATATCAACAGATGCGAATTTGAAATAATGAATGACAAAGTGTTCAACGAGTTGTTGGGACTCATTCTCTAAACGTTTTTGTCTATCCCTACGAGTTAGCACTAGCACTAGCTTCACCCGGATTGACCGATAGTTTAGTCAGCCAGCCTTTGTATCTCGCAGTTGCCGCCAACACAAACAACATATCCACACCGATAACGCTGGCTATCATCCATTCGGAACCCCCTGTGCCAAAGCCGTAGCTATGTAGACCGGTTCCCAATACAAAGTTCACCCCATACCAAGCCATCAGCACCGCGTTAAAAGCTGCAACGCTAGCAACGCTGATGCCAAAGTTGCCAATCCACCCAACCAAACGACCGTGTAGCGGCACCAAATAACATAGCAGTGCAATTAGTGCCCAGGTCTCCTTAGGGTCCCAGCCCCAGAAACGTCCCCAGGAGAAGTGCGCCCAAATGCCGCCTAAAATAATACCTGCGGTCAGTAGCAAGACGCCGACTTGCAGCACTCGGTAGTTGAGCTGAGAGAGAAGTTGGATTCTAGATTTGGCACTAGGGGTGAATAGATAGCTGCCGAGGGCAACATGGCCGATGCCAAGCGCAAGTGCAAAGCTCGCATAGCTAAGCGCAATGGTAGGAACGTGAATACTCAGCCAGAAATTGTCTCGTAACACAGGAACCAGCGGCGAAATGCTCGGATCTAGAACGGCTGGAAGACTATCGGCCAGAATCAAGCACATCACCGCCAGTGGAGCCGCGGCTAGCAGGTAGTATTTGGCTTTGTAGATTAGCTCGAAGACAAGGGCGATCGCCGCAATCCCAAACCCAACCCAAATCACCGATTCATACATATTAGTCACAGGCGGACGATCGGCAATCTGCATGCGCAGTAAGAACCCGTAACTTTGCACAATCACACCGCTGACAAACAGCCCAATCGCGCTCCAGTAAAGCTCTATAGGCTTAATCCAGACGGTTGCCAACATAATGACAAACGCAATTCCGTACAGCTTCCAAGCCTTAGCAAAAGGATGAAAGTGATTGAAAAAGACCTCTTTATCCATCGCACCGACCGCCGGATATACGGCTGGACTAAGGGCGCGAAGATCAGACTTTAGCTGAGAGGCTAAGGGGCTAAGCCGAGGTAGCTGAGTTGGCTGAGTAAGAAATTGCTGCTTCATCGCCACGAAGTTTGAGAGCAATGGTGTGATCGCCTCTGTTGAATAAAGCGCCTCTGCTTCTGAGATGCCCATCCATTTGCCTTTCGTGTCGGCTGGATGGGGCACAACTGCAATCGCATTGTCATCAACAGAACCTAGCATCAGCGTCAGTCTGTCTTCGATTGCCAGCGCTTCGCGCTGATCACGGCTGAGATCTTCGCCTTCGAGATCTTGTTTGTGAGCCTGACGAACAACATCGCCTAAGGCCTGGTTCGTCATCAGCGTTTGAAAAGAGAAATATTTTTGATCAGGATCGAGGCCAACTTTTTCCTTCAGTGGCCGATAGCTAAAAAGCACAAAGGGCGCCTGGTTCCAGTCGCGATTGTTCAACCAAAGCGACATGAATGTGGTCATTGAATCTTCGACAATGCCGTCGTGCTTGTAAGCGGTAGCGCCATGAATCCTGGCAACCGTTTCTTGCGCTACCGTATCTAGCGGTTTCTTACGGCCTCCTTGCTGCACCACTATGGTCTCTAGTGCGTCCAACGACGATGGCTGAAATTGACTAAATGGGAGGGCGATCAGCAGCAGGCCTAGTGTCAACCCAATAGTAAATTTTATCAGTTTTATCATTGAGGGGGTCTGCAGGGTGTTGTGACTGTTGTCAAGTTCATTTGTAAGCGTATCTCGGTTCTGCGCTTTTGGCCGGGAAGAAGCGATCATGAGTAGGTTTTATCTCCCTAAGAAAGCGTTAAATAGTGGTATGGAGCCTGGCGCCGAGTCAGCAGCGATCGCTTGATCGTCTTCAGGGGCTTCTAGCAAATCGGAAACCACTTTGAACTGTTTGGTCAGTTTCTTTGAAACCGCGCGCCCGTAGAACATGATTGCGACGCCAACGGTCACCATGGCTGAGCCTAGCCAAGTCAGCCCGGTAACCCACCAGGGCTCTCTCTTTACCTGTAGAGTAGACTGACTTAGATCGCCTGGATTCCAAGAGGCCTGAGCAATTTTCCAGCCCTTGAACCAGGTGGGATGATTCATCCAAACGCGGCGATCGCTAACTGTGTAGCTATCAAAGTCGCTATCGGACTGGTCTGGTTCTATTAAAGAAACCGCACTGGTCCACATTGCTACCGATTCACTACCTTCATTACGTTCGACAATAAAGTCGTTGAGCTTCAAGCTAAACGGTAGCTGCAAGAGCTTTGGACTAAAAGCAACAAACCAATCCCCCGCTTCGCTACTAACCGCTGTAGGCCGTCCCCAAGGGACCCAAACCGGTTCACGCTTGTTGCCAGTAGAGACTAGTAACGCTGGTTCTCTTTGCCCTGTCCCCCCTCCAAGAGACTGCTTTGGCAGGGGAACAATCTCTCTTTCTACGGTAGCAAAAGGAATGTAGTCGGCTAACGTTACTTCAAAATCTGCCCAGCCAGGAACAACAGACTCACCGATAGTGATCGCGCCTGACTTAAATCCTTTCGAAGACTTTGCTGCATAGTGAAGGGCATCATCTCGATCAACGACTAAGCGGAAGAAGGCATCTGGAGCAGGGTTAGTGACAATCTCATAGTCAACTTCAAAGGGAATGGGCTCACCTTCTATGGAATTGCGAATCGGTTCAAACCCAGGATTACCAAAGACAAACCAGCTTTCAGTTGACTGACCGTTTGTGACTACTAACTGAACGGCCGGGTTGCGCAGCAAGTCGGACGCGCTCACTGGATGACGGCTGCCATCCAACCGAAAATCAGGCCAGAAGCCAACTGGCTGAACGCTCAAGGTTTCTCCTTTCGCCTCTAACTCAAAAGATTCGTCGAGTTTCTGCTCGATATCGATTGAGCGCGATTGGCCCAGCCAGGAGACATTCACTGTGCCGCGACGAGTGCGTTTGATGTCCTCTTCAGGGGGCGTTAGCGCTGTTGCTAACTCATCATCAGTTCGCGCTTTGACGAGCTGAAGCTCGGCCGGACCGATATTGATTGCATCGTAGGCCGCAGGCGCGGCCGCTAGCCAGCGTTCTAAAGACTGACCCATGCGATCGCTCTTTAAGACTAGACGCACAGCCGGATTGTGGACTTTTCCACCCGGTGTAAATCGCACAGTATTGATCGTATTATCGCTGTAACCCAACAGAGAGAGCCCACCCACTTGACTAGGAACAACCGTACCGTCCGCCTTAATAAAGAGAGGTGCCTGCATGGGAGGTTGCCCAGGCGCAGCGACTTCGACCAAGTCTCCATTGACTCTAATCGTACTTACAGGACCAGCATCAGTGCGAGCTAGCATCATCCCTTCTACATTCAAGTGGATCACCGCCGCCGAACCCGCAATAATCACCACCAGTCCCCAGTGAGTGATGGCAAACCCAATTTTGCGCGCGCCTTTCCAGGGATAGCGCAAGAGGGTAGAAATTCCTAGGTTAATCGCTAACAAAAACATCAATCCACCGAACCAGACGCTCTTATAGATCTCTTGTTGAACGACAGCCGAGCCGACTTCAGCTTCATAGAATGTTGCACCGATCAAAATGGTTGCGATCGCTACCAACAAAGGCACAGCTAACTTGATAGATCCTAGTGATTTAGTCAGATTGACTATCATGTGTCGAAGCTAAATAGATAGGTGGAAGAATAACAAAAGCCAGTATTGAGCATTCAGTATTGAGCATTGCTAAGCACAGCTTCAACAGCGTTAGTGAGTCGTGGCTAACCAGTCGCTAGCTAATCAACACTGCATATCTCAACAACTAGATACCCTCTTTCAGAAGATATCTGACTACAGCTAATACTAGAGAAATCCCTTTCTCCTTTTGTATAAAAGGCTGCACAATTCAATTTTGAAATCCTTTTTCTACATAGAATTCTTGCGTTTGTTACATCGGAAAACGAGATTCCTACGTGAATGAAGTAACAAAATGCTCATACGCACTACTTTAGCAAGCTAATAAAACCCGCTATAGCTTTGCCTTTGACTTCTCCGTGAATATTTCTTTGGGACTAACTGTAGGCAACGAATATACTTCGTCATCCGTCCGATGCAATATCTGCACAGCAGCAATGCAGCTTTCTCTTCCAAATTGAGAACTTAGTAACTATAGATACAAAACAATAACTTTTATCACCCTAGCTTGGGTTATGCCAGATGGCAGATGATGAAACAAAGCTGTAGGTGATCGTAACTATCCGCGCGCTTGCCTGTTTGTTCACCTTATTGCGTTTCCCTGTCTTTATCAGGTCATGAGAAATCTCGAAAGCCAATTTCTTGAAATTTCTCTATAGGCTAGTAATTTTGTTTTCAACTACTCTCTTTTATTTATTTGGAGTGCAGACTTAGCATGGCATTAGATGTAGAGCTACTAGAGCAGAGCTTTGAGCTAGTCAAGCCAAAAGCAGATGATTTTGTTGCTAGCTTTTACAACAATCTCTTCACTGACTACCCAGATGCCAAACCTTTGTTTGAACACACCAACATGGCTGCCCAGCAACAGATGCTAAAAGGTGCTTTGGTGATGGTTGTTGATAACCTAAGGCGACCAGAAGTCTTAAGCAAATCTCTTAAGGGATTAGGGGCTAGACATATCAAATATGGTGCGCTGCCTGAGCACTATCCTCTAGTAGGCAATAGTCTAATAAAAACCCTTGAGCAATATGCGGGCCCAGCTTGGAACTCGAAGTTAGAAAGTGCTTGGGCAGGTGCCTACAGCGCTATCACCGAACTGATGCTAGAAGGGGCTAGTTATGAAGCCGCTGCCATAGCCTTGGAAAGTGATGCTCCGACAGGATCATCTAGCCCAACCACCTCTGCCGCTGCACCTACAGAGGATCCGCCTAGTGAACAAGCCAGCGAAAAGGCTAGTGAAGGAGGACTTAAGGTTGAAGTGCTTGAGCAAAGCTTTGAGCTAATTAAGCCTAGGGCTGATGAGTTCACGGCCAGCTTCTACGAGAACTTATTGACTGACTATCCAGCAGCCAGACCTCTCTTCGAGCATACCAGTATGCCAAAGCAACGGCACATGCTCAAGGGCGCACTCGTGATGGTTGTCGATAATCTTAGAAAGCCAGAGGTGCTCAGCGAAGCGCTGCGTGGGCTAGGTGCTCGCCATGTGAAATACGGTGCTCTACCCGAGCACTATCCGCTTGTGGGTAGTAGTTTGCTAAAGACATTAGAACAATACGCAGGACCTGCTTGGACGGCAGAAGTTAAAGACGCTTGGGTCGGTGCGTATGGTGCCATCACTGAGATTATGCTGGACGGTGCGGACTATTCTAAAAGCGATATACGACTGAGCGATCCTACAGTTGGGACAACTACAAGCAGTGAGCCATCTGTTGCCTCTTCTGCTGTCTCTACTGAATCACCCGAAGGTATTAGTAACGGTAAGGCCGCTGGGATCATTGGCAGCGGTGCGGTTGCGCTAGCAGTTTTGATGTTGATTCTTCTATAGTTTTTGTCGTTATTTTGATGAAGCGCCGCTCTAGTCGAAATTCATTTTGGCCCAGTAAATTAAAGCTAAAATCTGTCATTGTTTTAGCCTTAGTTATGCTGCTGGTTTCTGTATCAGCGGCGTTTGCCCTCGAGCAAAAGCAGATCTTCCTACCCGGTGAAACGTCTGAAGGACATCACTTGTTTGAAGCTTCCTGTGCCTCCTGCCACGAAGGCTTTAAGCAGGTTTCTAATGAAACTTGCAACCGTTGCCACGAAGCAGAGCTAGAGAATGATTTGCACGGCGCAAAGAAATTTCTCGATCCGCGTTGGGCTGAGTTTAGAGACAAAGTAGACGTTTTAACCTGTACAGCATGTCACAACGAACATGTGCATATGTTTGGTAGAGGCGTACATTTGCAGCCTGATCTTTGTATGGCCTGCCACGAAGAGTTGACGCTGACTCAGCTTAAGAGTCATGAGGGCTTTGCGCCAGATGGTTGCTGGACGGCAGGCTGCCACAACTATCATGAGCACGACACTATCTCGACCGGCTTTCTGCGACAGAACCTAGATCAGCCAGCTATGCTACCTGTACAACAGCTGCCTGAAAGAGTCGTTGAAACGGAGCTAGAGACTGCGCCCCAGCCAAACTTACAGAAGGAATTCTTAGGAGGGAAGTCGTGATCACCTTCAAAGAATCTTCTAGAAAAGTTGGGATAGCGATCGCCTTGATAATGTGCTTGGCCAGCTTCTTGCTCGTAGGAGATGCCTTACCAGCTGCCGCTGCAACAGAACAGGAAGTTGAAGAGATCGTTGAACTATGGCAGCCAAGTGCACATGCGCTCAACGATGTGAACTGTGCGAGCTGTCATCAGGACAACGAGAGCAATGCATTTATAGCTGCTCCAGACCATGAGAGTTGTCGGTCTTGTCACGAGCAGTCAGTAGATACTTTTCTACTAGGAAAGCACGGCGTTCGCTTACTAGAGGGAGAGTCGCCCTTGACCCCTCGAATTGCTCAAATTCCGATGAAGCGCGATGCGTTTGATCAGCAAATGAATTGCAATGCCTGCCACAATGTTCATTCTGTTGATACGATGCCTGCTGCGGTAGATTCGTGTCTAACTTGTCACAACGACAACCATTCTCTCAACTATGAAAACTCCCAACATGCCAAAGCGGTATTTGCTAGTCAGCCTTTGCCTAGACCCGGCTCAGAACAGGTGACTTGTGCAACCTGCCATCTGCCTCGAATCGCGCACAAAAGCGCCGATGGCACTCCAGCGGCAAAGGTAAATCACAACAACACCTATACGCTTAAACCGCGTAACCGCATGGTTGGAGAAGTCTGTATGAACTGCCATGGGGTGGAATACAGCTACAACAGTATTTTCGACGATGAACTTGTCGAAGCCAACTTTGACCGCCCGCCGACGCTGAACCATCAAACATTTGATCTGATGCGAGCAGCCGAAGAGCGGCGGGTGGGCAATGCTTCTGTTTCAGAATTTGCAGGATAACCTGCAAATTCTGAACGGATATTTCGTTTGATCTACATCTCGAAGGACATCGATAACAATGTTTAAATTATGGATACGTCGCTTTCGCGCTAAGACAATGGCGTTACTTGCTCTAGCAGGAGCAATTTGCTTTACTGCGGTTGCTTGCAGTGGCGGTGGCGGTACGACGGCTACGGCCACTGGCCCAATGATCGCACCTGATCTAGTAGCAGACTACATTCATACCACCCTAGCTGCTGATAGAACCGCCTATACCCGCCATGTGGTGAATCGCACGAAAGTTCTAGAGGGCAAGCCAAAGGAAGATGGCGTCTTGGATGTGGAATCAACCGAAGGCTGGCAGCAAACTGATGGTATCCCTCTACCCGCTCAGATGTTCCGCTTGGGTTCTGAAATTGCGAATGAATCGGGCCAGTTCACCTACAGTCTAGTTTCTTCTTGGAATATCAATGATAACCAAGCCCCTAAAGGCGAGTTTGAGACGACTGCAATTACAGAGATGGAAGAAACGGGTGAACCAGTCAAAGGCTATCAGGAAGTAGGTGATCAAGCATATTTTTCTGCAATATATCCTGACCTAGCAGTTGCTGAGGCTTGTGTGACTTGTCATAATACTCACCCAGTACATTTGGAACGCTATCCTGATAAAGTCTTTGAAATGGGCGATGTAATGGGCGGCGTCGTGATCAATATTCCAGTTGATAGTATGCCTGCAGATGCGTAGGCGTTCAGCACTTTTCTCTTCTTTTATTCTGCGAGTCGACCGATTGTCTTTGAGTAAGTCAGAATTAGCGGCCAGATTAGAGGTGGAAGACTAGGAAGGTTAGCTGTGTAGCCAGTAATACTGTCCTACCTTGCCCTATCGAGTACTCTTCTAGAGGGAATTTTCTACTACGACTGCCTGATGGGCTGAGCTTACATCTGTTCTAGTCCCATCGACAGCAGCAGATCTCTCTGGAAGAGCGCAGAGATAGGTTGATAGGAGGAAAGGTTACGGGAAAAGAGATCTTCTGATTGAAACAGCGTATCTTTAAACTGATGAAACCTAGATTTTCGACACTCATCATTCTTACCTTCGTTTCTGCAGTTTTATTGCTTCCTTTTGCACTTAGCCCTTGGTATATAGAGGCACTTCGCGATCGCTCTTTCGATCTTCACCAGTTCTTGCGCGGCGAACTTTACAAGCAGATAACCGGCTATGTTGCCCTGGTGCTAGTGGTTGCAGAAATGTTGCTAACTGCTAGGAAACGTAGTCGCAGCTGGCCAGTTAAGGTAAAGATGCCCGGTAGCGTACTCATGTGGCGCAGTCTGCATATCTTTACAGGTGTTGCTTTGTTAGCAGCGGTATTAGTGCATACTATTGGCGCTAATGGAATTAACTACAATGCTATTTTGCTATGGTCTTTCTTTGGGGTGACACTAACCGCGTTAGTCGGTGTGGTTGCCGAAACTGGTGTGCTAGAGTCCCCCCGCAAAGTCTTTAGCCTGAGTGCTAGAGCAGGGTATGGAAAAAAAGATATTGGAGAAAACAGTCCTATCGGTCGAATAGGCATGAGCAAAGGTGAGCTAATCCGTTTGATGCGTGCTGTTTGGCTAAAAAGCCATATATTCCTAGTGAGTATATTCACACTGCTATTGGCCGTTCATATTTTCTTGGTCTATTACTATCGTTGATTTTTGAAAGAAGGTTAAGAGAAGCTAGGCTATGACTTCTATATCCAATAAAAACGTGAATAAAAACTTAGGTGAGCCGAACAAGCGTCTGTGGATAGTGCTGATAGTTTTACCATTAGCGATGGTGATGGCTATCATGCTCACTCGGCCTGCTGCCAACATCATAAGCATGACACCACTATCTGGTTTGATAACGTTAAAATCGATGGCAGCCGACGCGGTTCCTTACGATATAGCTTTGGCCAGTCAAAAACCTACACTAATTGAGTTCTATGCCGATTGGTGTACGACCTGCCAGAGTATGTCTGGTACGGTTGAGGCACTACACGATCAATACGGCGATCGCCTGAATTTCGTCATGTTAGATATTGACGATCCTCAGTGGGCTAGCCAGATCGAGGTCTTTGGCGCAACTGGTGTGCCGCAGTTCACATTGCTAGACTCGCGCCAGCATCAGGTTGAAACCTGGGTAGGTAAAGTTCCAAAGCCTGTTTTTAGCAACGTATTCGATCGCCTGCTAAGCTAGCGTGATCAACTGCTGTCCTAGTGGTTTAGAGTCCTATGACACTTCTTAGACGTTTTTTAAAATTATTAGAATGGCTTGAGAGTACTCAAGACTTCTTTGAATTTTTGAGGCAGCCAACTGGGCTTTCGGCTGCCGCTGCGCTTTTGCTGTATTTCCCGATTCAAGCGTTGGGCTGTGACGGCTTCTCGGCGACTACACTCTCTTGTACGGTAGCGCTGACGTTGTTTTGCCTGTTAGAACGCCCAGAGTTTTAAGAGTATCTTTTTTGGTTAACCATTTGATGCGTGCTCTCAACGGCGTAACTACACTTGCGATCGCTCCAAAATCACGAAGATAGTCAAACAACATTTAGCAGCATTTAATTGTACTCGCCAGGAGTAGGTTTCTTGATCACCGTAACCCCACCAACTTTTTTACCTGATATCCTTAATAATTCATCACCTGAAAATTCAAAACCAAGCTTTAGTGCTATTCGCGCCACATCATCTGCAGTTGAGGCTGTGAGTACCTCACGCTTAAGCGCAGGTTCAGACTGCATTCTCTTTAAAAATGCCTTGAGTTGATCTAAAGCCATATTACAGGTTCCTATTTTTGCTAGCTGATTATACATTCAACCGGAATAAGGGGAGTCATACGAACGGAACTGACAACCATCATAGCTGGTGGTCTGCTCAGGTCCTCTGGCCATTTCCGAGCTCTCCTATGCGTCGGCGCTCAGGTTATCTTCCACAGTAGAAAAAGATACAATCCGATAGGAGCTAGTACGAATCCCATGTAAAGCGCGACAACAACTCTTAAGGGCAATTTAGTCTGTTGCATGTGAGAGACTTTTTGAACGAGATAATGAACGTATGAGAAAAGACGATGGGTACTTACAGCTCTATGTATTAGCAGTCATAGCTTCGGCACTCAAATGCGTGAGGATTCTCTAAGCAGTAACGCTCAAAAGAAGCCTGACAGGAAGGCACTAAGGGAAGCAATCGCTCTCGGTAGAAGGTTCTTAGCTCCTCAACGGTCTCCCATGCGATCGCTACGTCCGCACTCTGGTACCCATACATATGAGTTAGACGACGAGCATGCTCTAAAGCAGCTTGCAACCGGTTCTCGTAAGTTGTCTCCGGCGAAGGTGATTGCTGTTCAATTGTAGGGACCGTTGTAGATGGGTACGCCTGTTGTTCAGCGATAGGCATAGTTGTTGTAGAAGTAACTGTCTTTGTTGTAGTAGCGGTAATAGAGATAGCCATAACGAATCACCTGACAAGAGGACTTTTTGTGAACTACTCACAGCTTAGTCATAACTTAGGCGAATTGCAACTCTAAAATAATATAAGTTTTAACTATATATAATTAGCTTTTCTTAACTGTCAGCCAGATAGTAGAGAGGATAACTGTATTTGATATGGACTATGCATAGGGTTTGTACCGACGATATTCCAAAGAAGGTACGCATTCTTGGTAACCGTAACCCTCTAAGTATTACTGAAATTAGTGTATTGCTGAAATTAGTGCTTTTTCCCATTAGACGAATGGCGAAACGCAATAGTCTCAAAAAGACTTATACGCACTATAAGTTTCTTATGTCGATAAAACCTTTCTTTTCCAGTTAGTTGCGCTAAGTTGATGAGTGCAAACAACAACAAAGAGGATAAGTTCCACATGTACACTACCGTTGATGAAACAGGTCGCCTGAATAACTACCCAGTTGAGCCAGCAACATATCTTGCATCTTATCCATCTCCAGAGCAACAAAAGGGCTACCTCCTACAGGGTAGCTTGGCTACAATCCTGGTCACAGTCCTTATGGTGATGGCTTATTTCGTAAGTTGAGTAGGTGTATATATGAATAGCTAGTGCATATGTCTGGTATGCCTATCTCACGGCCCGAGTAAGCATGCCGAGTAAGCTTGCCACGACATATGCTAATACCCAGGTTGAGAGCATCACTCAGTTGGAGAACAGTTGCGTGTGTAATAATTTCGAGCTCTACTATCGGAAATAGCAGCTAACTTCTTTGTAGTTGCTAATAGCTCTTAATATTACTCTTCGTGAACCATCGTTTTCTCCTACGGCTCATTACAAATCTAGCCGTTTTTCTGTTGACCATAGCTTGCTTTGGTACCGTGCTATGGGTCATTGATGAATTTTTGCAGTGGGATATCTTGCCCCCTATCTGGAGCTTGCTTGTACGAGCAGGATTAGTGGCCGGAGGAATTATCGCTTTCGTGATGGTGGTAATGAATTTGCTGCTATCTCTGGCGCTGTTAGCAGAGGCAAGCGCCAGCCGAGCGCGGCTTCCTGACTATGTAGTTTCGGCTCGGATGAAACGGCGAATACGGCAGAGTATTGTGGTAGTTTTAGCTGCGATCGCACTGATCATTGGCGGCTTGCAAATTACCAATCAGCTTCGTGCTAGCGCCGCCGCCGAAGAGGCGCAAGTTCAGTTTATTCAGACCCAGATAGAGATGGATCGCGCAGTTGAGCAAGTGCTTCCTCTCTTCACCGAACCGATTCTAAATGGGCTAGCAAACGACACCTTGATCGAAAGCAGGCAGATCAGCAATCTGGCGAAACTGCTCGAATCTGTACAAACTTCTTTTCCTAATGCGCCCACGATGATCATTGTGGGCCGCGCTAGTCAAGCTCCTTTCAAGTATGCTCGCATCGACAGCAGCCGCATCAACGCCAATAGTCAGGGTAGGCTTACGCTCACACCACAGTTTTATGCTACGTTCCCTACTCAGAAAGAAACTGAGATTATTGAAAAGCTTTTTGAAGAACAACTCACGGAAATCACGGGTCCGCTTGCTGGGCAAGTGATTAATACAGAGATCCCAAGCTCATGGGGTGTTTTGCAGCAAGGCGGAAGTGCGATCGCGATTGTCTATTTACAGCAAGGTAACTTTTCTAACTTTGATAATCGCGGCTATAGAGATGCCTACGACTTCTACCACACTGGCCCCGAACGCTTGATCACCAACTAGTTGATCAGTGTGAATACTGGCAATGCGCCTGTTGCAAATGGCACTTCGTTACGAGATACTACTACACCGACCTTAAAACTACTTAATTGAGTGATAGGTTGCTCTAGTTGTAGCTAGCGGGTATCTTTTCATAGATACGTTTCACCACGCTCTACGAAAGCTGTTGCGCTTATATACAAGCGTGTTTGTACATCAGTAAAAGGGAAATAATCTATGCGTCTCACTCAGGGTAGAAGAAGATTCGCGCTATTTATTCTGGTTCTTGTCGTGGCTGTATCTGCTTGTTCGGTCCAAACTAAAGACGAAGCTTCTCCACTCCAAACTGAGAGTGAAACATCTCTACAGCAAAGTGTTTCGGTGGTGATGAATTTGACGGATGAAGCCGGTGTTGGCGAAGAAATCGGTATGGTTACCTTAGAAGATTCCGACTATGGCTTACTGATTACCCCTAGTCTGACAAGCCTATCGCCTGGGGCTCATGGTTTTCATATTCATGAGAATGCAGCTTGTGACCCTGCCGAAAAAGACGGAGAGATAGTTCCTGGCTTGGCAGCCGGTGGACACTATGATCCGACGGGAACTGACAGTCACGAGGGTCCTTATGGGGATGGTCACCTGGGCGATGTGCCACCGCTCTATGTCGATGCAGATGGCAACGCAAACATCCCTACGCTAGCACCAAGGCTTAGCGTTGCTGACGTGATAGATAGATCTCTGATGGTTCACGCGAACGGTGACAACTTCTCTGACCAGCCAGCAGCACTAGGCGGCGGTGGCGCACGGGTTGCTTGTGGTGTGATCGCTTCGAACTCATAATAGCTTGATTAATCTCTAAGCTTTGTCTCTCGAACGGTGGTAGATCGAGCGCTTGGGTGGTTCGACTGCGGTATAAGCAGCTTCTGCTCTGGTCAAGGCAATACGAGGGAAATCAGTTCTTTGTTTGAGAATAGATAAATCGATTAGATCGCGAGAATAAACCGATCGATCACACTTACGATTTGATTGTGAATAGCACATCGAAACGACACAGCGCTAAGATTGAACTTCGTTAGATTGAACCTCGTTAGACCAAACTTCGTTAATCAATCAAGAACGGTGCTTTCTTACAAGCTTTTGAAGTAGGGCTAGTTCTACTTCGCTTAAGTCTGCTACGACTCCTCGATAGTGCCAGTTGCACTCATACACTTGCAGAATCTCTTCGTCAGAAAGCTTAGTCACAGAGTCTGGCTGACCCTGCTAACACAAAGACTGTAGAAAGGGAAAATCTGCTAAAGAACGCATCACGTATGTTGTTTTGTATATCGTTCGGTAGTAGAGCATACTATCAAGACCTGTCCACAGGCTGCTCTTAAAAGTTCAAGAAGGTTCTCTATTAGCTGGCAAACAAGCGACGAGAAAGCTTTGCCTGTCTCATCTGGGCTATATCTATCAACGGTGTGCAAGACCACATTTCATCAAGCGATAATTCACTTGCTTCTTCGCAAACTGTTGCCATATCGGCAGCCAAGTCCAGTCGAATTTTCTGCGCTTGCAAGTGCCCTACCGCGCCTAACCGAATAGCCGCGCCTAGCAAACCAGTCACGAATCCATGAATAAACGCGGTCATTGCTGAACGCTCGTCTAGCCCGGCAACCTGCGCGACGACGGCAAACACGACTGGATGCAGACAGTTAATTTGTCCCTTCGCTGTTCTTTGACCCAATTCTTCTAGCTGAGAGTGTGGCCAGGTCTTACTCGCTACCATCAGCAGCGCTCTTCCGCTTTGCCGTTGGGCCACGCGAGTTTTTTCAATCGGAGTCTGGGCAAAAAGCAGCGCATCAACTTCGACAATCCCTGCCATATCAGCCGCAGCACTCGCTCTATGTGTATGTGCCAAAGCAACTAAGTCTGTAGTGCCAACTTTGTTGCACAGCAATAGTCGGATGAACGTTTCCACATCCTCAGACTGTTTGATTCTCCCTTCTTGCACCAGACTTTCTAGGCCATGAGAAAGGGTATAGCTGCCAGATGGAAAAAAAGAGTCCGCTAACTGCATCAGAGTGAACTGTTGAACTATCGACTGAAGCGAGTCTTTCTGAGGGTCAGTGTGCATGCGTGTGTACTGAAGAATGGTTTGTCGAAAAGTCTAGAGTGCGATCGCCTTCTCTAGACTCACAGGCAATATGCAACCCTTTTATCCCCAATGTCAGCGCAATCTCGCGAATAGTTGCTTCTATTTCTTTTGCATTAGCGGCTGCCTCTACATACAAAGTCTCTTTATGCAGCGCTATTGGCCAGTGATGATTGCCGATTGTGTGACCTAGGTTCACAAGCTGAACAGAGGCGTTATTGGCCGCTGAATCAAACTGTAAGGCAATGACTTCTTGAGCCTGCAAGCGAACGGATACAAGATAATTCCCCTGCGTTCTTAGCACATCGCCATCTCTTAGCTGCCAGTCGCGTCCTTTCACAATGCCAACGGCCTGTCCTGATACTGCTTTTGTAAAAATTCTTCCTTTTCGGCAGTCTTTGCGCTCAATGGTCACTTCTAAGCATCGGTGCCCATCCCGCGATTGAGCTACCTGCGCGGCTAATTCATTGTCTTCCTTCACGTTGCCTAAATAGCGATCGGCAACTTCTGTAGCAGGTGTATTTGTCATGGCAATTCCGGGTGATTAATGAGTAAGAATCACTAGAGAGAGTACGGGAGAGGATACTGCTGACGTAGCTCCCTGACGCAGTTGACAGCCGATCTAAAGCAAGATTGTAGATCGCGAGTAGTCGATGCGATCGCTCGCACAAATATTCCCCTTTTCCCTGGCAATACTGAACCTGCTAGCTCTACAGAGGCTTCCTTCAAGCTTAGCGCTTCTATTCGACGTGAGAGCACTGCTATGTTTTCTGCTGTGGCACTGTCTGTAGGTAGTATCAAGAACAACGTCCCTAGTACAGGGTTGCTTACAAACAAATCACTTTGCGAAAAGCAGTTATCCTTACCCATTAGTTTCATTGCTTCCACAAAGAAAAGAATCCCATTAGGTGACTCGATCTTTATTCGACTAAAACATTCTCTAAACCGGTAGTACTCACCACGGGCTAAGCGACCTGGCAAGATAATTTCTCCCCAGCTCAACCCAGCATGAGGATATAAGGTGATTCGAGTCGTTTGCTTAAGCGTAGAATCAGTGAACAGAATGAGTGGCTCTGGCAGAAATTCTAGTGTGGCCCAATCATCTACTACAATCTCGTAATCTACGGTAGCGATCGCACCTTCTGGCATCTGATGCACTTTTGTTGCGGCCTGATCCATCAGATACAAAGAACTTCCTGTTGATAGCTTCACTGACATGCCTAAAACATCGCCTGCTAGCAATCCCGGCGATGTGTTCATCCGATACAAGTAGGCGCGCTGTTCTCGTTCTAGCTCAACCCCGTTTGATTCACGCCGAAACAAAGGCGAGACGCTAAGGGGATAGGCCATATATCGATTCTGCACAACAGTCTTACCGGCAGAATCGCAGCCCAGCAATAGTTCTAGCTGTTGGCGCGATCGCGAGTCTTTCCCTAACGCACTTGTTCCTGTCCTGGTTATCTCGGCTCTACTGACCACCGACCATCACCTTAGGTGCTTGTTTCTGCTCAAACAACAACGTCTGTTGGATAAAGCTCACGACCTGATCTAGTCCTTCTGAAGTTTTGCAGTTGGTGTATATCACGGGTTTTTCTTGCCGATATTGGGCGCTTTGCGATCGCATCAGATCTAGGTTGGCGCCTACATACGGTGCTAGGTCCACTTTATTGACCACCGCTAAATCCGACTGCACAAACCCTGGCCCATTCTTGCGCGGAATATCATCGCCTGCGCCGACATCAATTACAAAAATGTAGGCATCTACTAGGTCATAGCTAAACGTAGAAGCTAAATTGTCTCCACCGCTCTCAATCAAGATTAAATCCAACTGCGGAAACAACAACTCTAGATCTTGTACCGCTAGCTGATTCATGGTTGGATCTTCTCGAATTGCTGTATGTGGGCAGCTGCCGGTCTCAACGCCAATTACTCGCTCTGGCGATAGGAAGCCCTTGCGCTTTAGTCGATCGGCGTCTTCGGTTGTGAGCAGATCGTTCGTTACCACTGCTACCTCAATGCCCTGCGCCGTCAGTAGCGGCACAATCCCTTCAATCAGGGCTGTTTTACCGCTGCCAACCGGTCCACCAATTCCTAATCTTGCCGCTGATTTTGGCATCCTTTGTTCTTTTCTATTTCTCTTCGGGTGGTTTAGTTCTTGATTATTTCAGAGCCGCTCCGTCAAATTTGCCATTAAATCCATACACTTGCTGAGTCCCTCCATAGGGCACTAGCTCAACTTCTTTCTCGTCACCAGGCTCGAACCGAACAGCTGTTCCGGCGGTAATATTAAGCCGCATCTTTTGGGTCTGCTCACGATCAAATGCTAGCGCGTCGTTTACCTCATAAAAATGAAAGTGCGAACCAACTTGCACAGGGCGATCGCCTGTATTCTTTACCACCATCGTCACTACTTCGCGGCTAGCATTCAGCTCAATCATCTCGGAGCCCCCTGGGATAATCTGCCCTGGCACCATAGAGATTGACTCTGCTTTGTTCTCTGTGTACATGGCTATTCTCCAATCGGATCGTGTACGGTCACTAGCTTTGTTCCGTCTGGGAAAGTTGCTTCTACTTGCACCTCATGTACCATCTCCGGAATGCCCTCCATCACATCAGATCGCTTTAGCAGGGTGGTTCCTTCGCTCATCAGCTCGCTTACCGTCTTGCCATCGCGAGCGCCTTCCATAATCGCTGCCGAGATATATGCTACGGCTTCAGGATAGTTCAGCTTGAGTCCTCTATTTTTTCGCCGTTCAGCTACAAGCGCCGCTGTAAAAATCAACAGCTTGTCTTTTTCTTGAGGCGACAACAACATTAAGACGCTTCTCCCAGCACACAGTTTGTCAAACGATACTATTTGTCTAACGATACTATAGCAATCTGCAGACAGCTTCTACGCTTATCTGACTATGCGTGTCTACCAACAGCTTTTCTTAAGAAACACAAAGAAATCAAACCCAATTTTCTAACTTGTGTAAATCTTCTTATGGGCTTTCCCCACTGACCAAAGAAAGAGACGACAATCCAGATCTGGACATTTGCTTTTTATGCAGATGCTTACTCATTAAGAGGACTAAAACATGTCTAAAATGTCCGCAAACGTATCGCCTGATACGACTAGACAGCCTCAGAAGCGGATTCCACTCCAAAAGCTCTACGAAGATTTGGCCAATATCGCCCAGATGGATCTAACGACTGGCGCACAGTGCAGAGAGCGAGCGCAGCAGGTGTTGGCAAATCCTAGCATTAGTTTGAACTGGAGAGATGCGATCGCTGAGCGCCTACACGAAGCGAATCACGTCCTCGCGAACCAGACGGTCACCGATGGCGACAGCTACTAGTTTGCTTAGCTCTAACCTTTGCGAGCCCCAGCCCTATCGCTCTAACTTATTGATAATGGATTGATATTCAGAGCAAATCAACATCGGAGCAAATCAATACCAGAGCAAACCGATGTTAAAGCGATAGGGAAGCTAGAGCGATAGGCAAGCTAGAGCGATAGGGAAGCTAGAGCGATTGAGAAACCAGCCTTGGATTGGAGCAAAAGGTGTTGTTTAATCCCTGCGCGATCGCCTCAAATACAATAGAAAGCTGAGCCGTTTCATCCCGCAGAGGAAGAGGTTGCCCGGTATCGCTACCGTGGCAGATTTTAGAATCGATCGGCACTTCACCCAACAGCGGGACTGCCAGTTCTTGAGCCATTTGCTCGCCGCCACCGCTACCGAAAATTGAAGTGCGATTCCCACAGCATTCACAGATGAGATAGCTCATGTTTTCGACTAAGCCCAATACCGGCACACCGACTTGGCGGAACATGTGAATACTGCGCCGCACGTCAGAAACAGCGACCTGCTGCGGTGTCGTTACCATCACTACGCCACAGATCGGACTTTCTTGAATGATCGTGATTTGGGCATCGCCCGTGCCTGGCGGCAAGTCAATCAACAGATAGTCTAATTCTCCCCACGCTACCTCTTGGATGAACTGGGTGATAATTTTGTGTAGAACAGGACCGCGCCAGGCCAAGGGATGCTCGGGCGCTGCCAGCAGCCCTACGGACATCACTTTGATGCCATGGGCTTCTAATGGCTGAAATCGCTCTCCGGCATCGGTTTCAATGACTTCTACCGCTGAGTGAGCTAAGCCTAGCATTTGTGGCACGTTCGGCCCATAAATATCAGCGTCTAGCAGTCCTACGCTAGCGCCTGTTCTTTTCAGGGCTGCAGCCAAATTTACGGCAGTTGTAGACTTGCCTACGCCGCCCTTCCCACTAGATATCGCTAACGTGGTGCGTACGCCGGGAATAGTACAGATCTCCACGTAGGCTTTCTTGCACCATTTCAATGCGCCCAAAGCAGTCTGCACCTGTTCTTTTAGGCTTAGCTGGTGGACACCCACATACAGCCGCAGATAAACGTAGCTATCGACCACGCGCAAATTACGAACCATGCCTAGCTCGACAATGTTGGATCTTAGCGTAGGTTCGTTTACCTGTTTTAGGCAATAGACAGCAGCTTGCTTTCTCTCTTCTAGGACGAGGTCAGCCGGTTCTACATCCGGCGTATCATCGGAACTTTTTACAAATGGAGACTGATGGCTAGGCATTCGCCTTTTCTCCTAACTTGCTTTGAATGCCTTTGATAGCACGTTCGGAGAAGATTTGCACATCTCTATCTGGATCGTCGAGGGTTTGTTGTAGTGCCGGTAGTACAGCGGGATCACCGATGTTGCCAAGGGCGATCGCAGCGTCACGACGAACATCCGAATACTCATCGGAGAGCGCCTTGATCAAAGCGGGAATAGCGGTTTCATCTGGTACCCTTTGCAGCGCCCGAGCGGTGAACTTACGCACCTGCCAATGGTCGTCTGCCATCGCCTTGATCAGCGCCGGAATTGCGGTCTTCGTAGTATGCAAGTCTAACGCCTGCGCAGCATTGCGACGAACTTGCCAATCGTCGTCTGAGCTTAGGGCTTCGCACAGCATCGGGATTACCTCATCGTCACTGAGGTGCCCAAGGGTAAGGATAGCCGAGCGACGAACTTCGCTGTGATCGTCTTTGGCCAATGGTAAGGCCGGCTTGCACCGCACGACCTGGTTAAGATAGCGCAGCGTGACAACCGCGGCTTCTCGTAGCGCTGGGCTTTCTGACTCAAAGAAAGGCACCACGTAAGGCAGTGCCTGGGCATCGTGGATTTTTCGTAGCAGAATCAACACATTGATTTGCACGTTCTCGTCGTCGATCAAGATGGCATCTAGCAGCGTCAGCAAATCGTCAGGCGAGATCATCTCTTTTAGCGCCGAGAGGGCTTCTGCTCGGACGTCTTCTTCATAGGCAGAGCCTAAGCATTTTAGTAGAGGTGCGATCGCTACCGGGTTGGCTATTTCCCACAGCGCAGTGACTGCAATCTCCTGTACCCTAGGGCTTTCATCTTCGAGTGCTAGCACTAGGCTTTCAATGGCATCTTCATCACCTAAGTGCTGAAGCGATTTAGCGGCAACGAGGCGATCATTTAGGTCGGGCGATCGCAGCATCTCCACCCACTGAACAACCTCAGGGTCTATATCAGCATCTATATCGGCCTGAAAATCAGTAGTAGACATTAGTTGAGTAGATCTCCTCAGCGCAGCAAAAATGGAATTTGAACGGTGATTGCATTAGTTGGGCACTCCTTTTCACAGGGGAGACAAAACCAACACTCGTCATATTTCATGTAGGCTTTTCCAGTTTCAGGATTCTTGACTAGTACATCTAGCGGACAAACCTCAATGCAGGCCTTACATTTCTCTAGACACTTAGATTCATCTACGATGACCGGAACATCGACCCGCTGCGTTGCTAAAGCCATAAAAAATCTTTCACCTACTAAACGAATATTGTTCTACTACGCAGAACAGAGCAGAACAGACTGTACTAAAGACAGAATTAACAAAACAGATCTAGCAAAGATAGATCCGGGATAGATCTTGCAAAAATACCCCTAACGAACAGCCACATCGTAGACCTCTTGTTGCAAATTCACATCGACAATATAAGGTGCAACCGGACGTTTCAGCATTTCCATCTCACCTGATGCTGATTTTCTTAAGTTCACGTGGCAGAACCATTCTTGGTCATTTTTGTCAGGGTAATCAAGCCGGTAGTGATATAGCCCCCAGCGACTCTCTTTGCGATATAGAGAAGCCCTAGCAGCCATCTCGGCGCAGTCGCGGATAAAGTGCACTTCCATACAGCGCATCAGTTCGTGAGGATCTCTGGCGCCCATCATATCCATAGTGTCGTAATAGCGCTCAAAAGCGGCTAAGCCAATGTCCATCTTAGTCGGCGACTTGGGAGGCTGAAGATAGTCGTTGACGTAGCGGCGTAGCTTGTACTCTACTTGAGTATGGGGAACTCCATCAGGCCGATCTAGCGGTGCGTAGATGCGAGCTTTTTCAGCGGCCAAAAATTCTTCATCAGGCTCTACATGCTCCAATCCCTGCACGTATTCCATTGCATTGATACCTGACAGTCGCCCAGAGACAAAGGCCCCGATCATGTAGTTGTGAGGAACGCTGGCCATATCTCCAGCCGCGTAAAGACCGGGGATGGTGGTCTCGGCTTTGTCGTTGACCCATACGCCCGAAGCACTATGGCCGCTACACAGACCAATTTCTGAGATATTCATCTCTACTCCGTGCGTGCGGTAGTTCTCTTTTCTCCCTTCATGGAAACGTTCGCGACTGGGCCGTTCATTGGCCCACAGCACCTGTTCTATCTCAGAAATAGTGTCATCATCGAGATGATACATCTTCAAATGCACTGGTCCTTTGCCAGAATTTAGCTCTTTCCAAGTTTCTAGCATCATCTGTCCGCTCCAGTAGTCGCAGTTTATAAAGCGATTACCTTCAGCGTTAGCCGTGTAGGCGCCAAAAGGGCTAGCGACATAGGCACAGGCTGGACCGTTGTAGTCTTTGATCAATGGGTTAATTTGAAAACATTCGATATTTGTCAGTTCTGCGCCAGCATGATAGGCCATAGAATAGCCATCCCCTGCATTGGTAGGATTCTCGTAAGTGCCGTAGAGATAGCCAGAAGCGGGCAATCCTAGGCGTCCACAGGCGCCTGTACAAAGAACAACCGCTTTTGCCTGAATGATGACAAAGTCTCCTTTACGAACATCAAAGCCAACAGCGCCGATGGCTCGTCCGTCTTTGACGATTACTCTAGTTGCCATCACTCGGTTGGTCACCCGCACTTTGTTGCGCTTGACCTGACGAGTCAAAATCTTTTTAAGATCTTTCCCCTCTGGCATGGGCAAGACGTATTTACCGACTCGATGAACCTGTTTTAGATCGTAGTTGCCTTCGCGGTCTTTTTGAAACTTGACACCCCAGCTTTCTAGCTCTTGGATGACTTCATATCCCCAGCGACCGGTCTGATAAACCGCCTTTTGATCGAGGATGCCGTCGTTGGCAATCGTGATTTCTCGAACGTATTGCTCAGGTGTGGAGCTGCCGGGAATAACAGCAGTGTTCACCCCATCCATTCCCATTGCGATCGCACCGCTCCGACGAATATTCGCCTTTTCTAGAATCAACACGTCTGCTTCAGGGTTTGCGTGCTTAGCCTTGATGCCAGCCATTGTGCCAGCCGTGCCACCACCTATCACCAAAAAGTCTGTTTGCAGATGCTGAGTATTCACACACAATGCCTCATTTCTATTCGTTCATCTGATAGAACGACCGCCTGTAGTAGCGATTTCTATTATTTATCTTAGAAGACATAATTTGTAGCAGCCTGCAGGCTAAAGCATATGTGTAGCAAAGCATACGGTTTATGGATTCATCTTTTTTATACACTGATAAAATTCCTTAATCTTGCCAAAAAAGAGTAAATGAAAGGAATTAGCCAACCTATGAAAAGCGGACATTCATGGAGATAGTTTGCTTGGTCAAGATTGTGCGTTTGAAGTGTTTAGATGAAACGTTTAAAGTAAAGTATCTAGAGTGCGCGAACTGATCGGTCAGCGCTTGAAATGTGGAAATTTACCAAATTAAAGTCTTTCTAGAGGTCGCCCGCCATCTTAGCTTTACTGAGGCAGCCGATGCTCTAAATCTCACTCAGCCCGCGGTGAGCGCCAAGATAAAATCGCTAGAGTCTAGTTTGGGCGCCTCCCTTTTTCATCGATTAGGTCGCAAGATTACGCTGACACCCGTAGGTGAATATCTGGTCAAAAATTCACCCGAATTAATTCAGTTAGAAAGTCGTTTAGTCAAAGAAATCGATCAGATCAAGCAGGGTAAATCTAGCCGATTGAAAATTGGCTGTACGACCAACGTGGCGAATGGCTGGCTGCCGAAGATTTTGTTTTCCTATCGTCAGAAGTACCCTACTGCCGAGGTACAGTGCTTTCCTTTTGATACGATCCAATCGCTTCATCAAGCAATTACATCAGCAGACGTAGACGTTGGTTTTTCGGAAACGAACCTACAGGGTTTTGACGAAGTAGCGTCGCTCGCTGTTGATAATTTTCAATATCTACTGATGGTCGCTGCTGACCATCGGCTAGCACGCAGAGAGTGGCTAGGCCTAAAAGAACTTACCACTGAAGCCTGGGTGTTTCCTGCAGATGGAACCCCTGAACGCCTGGCGCTTAATGCCAGATTGGCCGAACTAGGCATGGATATCTCCGATTTTCCCCATCGAGAGATTGTCTGTTCTTCTAGCCTGATGAGTATGTTTTTAAAGCAAGGTCATTACCTGGGATTTGCCTCTAGCTTACAGCTACAAGCCGAACAGCAGGCAAAGCTGATAGTGAGTGTGCCGCTGAAGGAATTTCCCCTAGACTATCAACTGTTTATGCTCGTTCATAAAAGCCAGGCTAAGGCAGTCGAGGTCACTCAAAGCGATTTGAAATCGTTGTCGAGAAATCCTGTACGGCAGCTGATTCAGCTAGTTTATAAACAAACAAACCGAACGCTTCTAGACAATCGCTTAGCTCACCAAAATCAGACAAGCCAGACAAAGGAAATAGCTCCTGCCGATAGCTCATCATTACCGTCGGCGCTGCCCACTCAAGCTACAGCGCCAGTTTACTTGCGATCGCCTAGTTTACAAATTCGCCCTAAATCAACCGCTTCATCTCAAGTAATTACGATTACGATAGGCACCCAAAACAAAACTATTCAGACCGTCACTGCTGGATTAATTATTAAAAATTTAGGCTTGCTCGAGCATTTCTTACCCCATGAGGGTCGCTATAAAAGCGTGGAGTATAGGATCAAGTGGCAAGACTTTACCTCGGGTGCGCCGATTGTTTCTGGTTTGCAGTCCCAGCAGCTAGACATTGGCGTGATTGGAGACTATCCGTTGTTGCTTAGCGGCGTGACGCCGACTGACTCATCTTTGACTAAAACCCGATTAGTTAGCTTTGTTGCTAGCAATCCAGACGGGGCCGGTAATACGATAATTGTCCCGAATCGCTCCGAACTCAACAGCTTGGACGATCTGCGTAGCCGAGTGATTGCTGTTCCTTTTGCTTCGTCTGCACACGGCATGGTAATGCGTAGGCTTTCTAGGGCAAATCTATTGGCTGATGTGACGCTGACTTCTATCGAGGATCTAAACATTCATAGCCTCACACCGCGCAACAATCAGGCTGATGGCTATGCGTATTTTGCACCGCTTCACGATATTGCCAGTCACCAAGGCAAGTTCAGGCGGCTGCAAGAGAGCGATCACAGCAAGCTACCGACGTTTCATGGCATTGTTGTTCAAGATGAATTTGCTGAGCAACATCCCGATCTTGTGATCGCTTATCTCAAATCACTGATCGCGGCGCAGTATTGGTACATGACTACCCCTAGTGCGCTTTGCTTAGCCAGTAACTGGGTTGGGCTAGATGCTGAGATAGTCGCTAAAACGTTAGGCCACAAACGCTCAAGTGCGCTGGGATTGTTTTTCCCTGAAACTCAAATACGAACAGATTGGATAGCTGCTCACGTTCAACAGCTATCAACTATCAAAGGCAATGAAGCTTTAGGTAATTTGGATTTAGAGACATGGATTCAACCAGATTTACTAGAGATGGCATTATCTTCGGTATGAAATCTTCAGTGAGACAAACACTATAGGATTCACAAACAAGATATACAAACAAAGTGAGATAAAACAAATCTATCAATCGCCAAGATATTTGATTTGCTAAGGCCGAAGACCTGTCGATAAAGTGAAGCATCCTCTAATGCATAGGGTTGATGTGAGCTATCCACTGCGCTGGTACCGTAGATTTGATCTTTCGTTCGGCATTCTTCTAAATCTAGGGTTGGCAACCTTAGCCCTACAGCTATACCAGGTTTCTTTCCTTAGCCTGTTGAGTCCTTTGATTGTGGCGATCGCCCTCGGCATTCTCTTACGCAACTCAATCGGCGTTTCTCCTATCTTTCACGCTGGGACTCGTTTTTGTCTCAAGCGTATTCTCAAGCTGGCTATTGTGCTAATGGGCCTGCGCCTTAGCTTAGCCGAACTGCAAACGGTCGGGATTACCGGCTTGGTGCTTGTCTCAATAACGCTACTTAGCACTTTTAGCTTTACGATCTGGCTGGGGCGATCGCTGCATATCAACCAGCGACTAGTGTGGCTGATAGCAGCAGGAACGTCTATTTGTGGCGCTTCAGCAGTCGTTGCTACCAATGCGGTCATCGAAGGATCTGATGAAGATATGGTGTATGCCGTCACGCTGGTTACGGCCTTGGGTACTGCCGCTATGCTGCTATATCCGCTTTTAGCCACCCCGCTTCAGCTTTCGCCTGAGGCGTTTGGGCTGTGGTGTGGAACATCTATCCACGAGGTGGCACAAGTTGTTGCTGCCGCCTTTCAAAATAGCCCGGTGAGTGGTGAATTTGCCACAATCTCTAAGCTTTCTCGCGTATTGTTTTTGCTGCCTGTCATGGTCATACTCGGCAGCTTTTCGGCCGCTTCACAAGGAAACACAAGGCGCATGTCGAAGCTGCCTATTCCCTGGTTCGTATTGTTGTTTGTTCTACTGGTTATGCTCAATAGCCTCTCTCTATTTTCTGAGGACTTCAAAGCAATTGTTCTTCAGCTCAATCAAGTTCTCCTAGCGATTTCTCTAACCGCGATGGGACTAGAAACTGATCTAACTAAGCTTAAACAAACAGGTTTCAAACCCTTTTATCTAGCAGCGCTTTCCTGGCTATTTTTATCAGGATTGAGTTTAGGCTTAATCAAAATCTTTTTTCCCGGCTGATCGCGTTCTCACTGCCTTTCCATACTTTTCATCGTTTCTTCTCGAATTAAATTAAATACCTGCCTGTTGAGCTGCGTAAATTCTGGCGTTAGCATGTCATCGACATGGCGAGGTCTGGTCAGAGCAACCTCTAATTCGGCTTTGATACGACCTGGCTGCACGCCCATAACCAGGATGCGATCGCCTAAAAAAACAGCCTCTTCAATATCGTGAGTTACAAAGATAACTGTTGTCTTTAGCGTCTCCCAAATGTTGAGCAGCAGCTCTTGCATCATGTGCCGGGTCTGAGCATCTAGCGCCGCAAAGGGCTCGTCCATCAGCAGTACCGAAGGAGAATTCACCAGCGCCCTAACAATACTTGCTCGCTGTTGCATGCCGCCCGATAGCTGCGCTGGATAAGCATCGCGATACTTTGCTAACCCTGCTAGATTCAAGTATTCTCCAACGGTATCCTGCCGTTCTCCTTTTGGCACGCCTTTGATCTTGAGCCCTAATTCCACATTTTGAAAGGTTGTTTTCCAGGGCAGCAGAGAATACTGCTGAAAAACAAACCCCCGGTCGGCTCCCGGCTTTGTTACCTGCCGCTGATCAACCATGACATAACCGGCGCTTGGCTGAACGAATCCGGCAACGATATTGAGCAAAGTTGATTTCCCACAGCCTGAGGGTCCTAGCAAACACACTAACTCTCCTGGATTGATCCTACAGTTGATAGCCTCTAATACCTGAGTCGATACTCCCTGCCGGCTAAAGGCCATCGAGACGCCTTCTATATTCACCAACCCCTTAGTCTGCGTTTGGGTTGTACTAGGTGCTAACGTCTGCCGCATTGACTTTTTCCCTATCTTTTTTAGCTTGCTCTTTATGACTGTTGGGGCCGGTGTCGACCTGGGATTTGTTAATTCTGTTTCCTAATCACCCGCCAAGGCATCAGCGCGCTCATTCCTCTGCCAACGGCCCAGGAGCTAAGTGCGCCCATCAGACCAATTAGCAACATGCCCATCACAATCGGTGGATAGTTGGAGGTAACATAAGACTCCCAGGTGATATATCCAACGCCGTAACGACCCGCTAGGATTTCAGCAGTGACTAAACAAAACCAGGCGTTTCCCATCCCGATGGTCAATCCGCTCGCAATTCCCGGTAGGGATCCAGGGATAACAATATCCTTGAAAATATGCCATCGACTAGCGCCTAAGCATTGACCCACACGAATGAGTACGACATCGTGCAAAATGTTTTCCACTGCTCTGATTGTGCTAATCAAAACTGGGAAAAAAGCACCTACAAATGTGATATAAATCATCCCCGTTTCAGCCGTTGGAAATATTAAAATTGCCAGTGGGATCCAAGCAACTGCGGGAATGGGTCTAAGCAGCTCTAGCGGCGGCATCAGCAGATCTTCAATTACTTGAAACCAACCGATCAGCATGCCAACGACAGTGCCTAATGCAGAGGCGATCGCAAAGCCAAGCAGTACTCGTACAATACTAGAGCGAAGATGAACACCGGGCTCACTTGAAAAGAACTCAATCGTGGCACCCAGTACTTCCCAGGGTGAAGGGACTAGCTGAAAGTTTATAAAGAACTTAAAGCCAACCACACACAGGAACTGCCAAATGCCAAAAAAGAGCATCAGTGACAGCAGGCGCATGAATGAACGATTAGCGCGCAAAGTCGTCTGCAATGACTGATATCGCTTTAAGGGCTTTGGCTTAGTGCGATCGCGAATCTGAGGCAGCGTATTGGCCATGATGTCATGCTGTTTAGAGCAGTTTGGCAAAGGTTAAGACTAGAAGAAAACGGTTGCTAATTGACGATAGCTTCCGTACGTATTTAGCGACAGCTAGTTAGTTTCTACGGTTGCTATCCCATATCCTCTTAGCCCATAGGACCAAGAGGATACCTGGTAAATGCCGCTAAATAGATACTGACGGATTATTTGTATTTATCCAGTGAGCTGCTGAGTTGAACGCTTGGGCTGTGCAAAAGTCGGTAGCTGAGTCTGAATCAACCGACGTACACGAGCCGGTGTCAACCGACTGACTTGAATAGGCTGCGGACCACTAGCGTAGGTTCGCAAGAGGTCTTTAAAGGAGGCTACCTGCCCACCTGACTCAGCTGCATACGCTTCAGCATCCTCTTTGAGCAGAAAGGCAGAGACTTCATCGCCTTGAGTCACATAGTGAGAGTTTTCAGCAAAAAGCTTCCACCCCTGATTGCGATCATGCACAAAAATGACGTCAGCAGCTTTTCCTTCTGCCTGGATCTCATTGAGCCGTTTGATCATATTCGGAATAGAAGCAAAGCTAGTTACTGTCGGCTCTGCTTGAATCCATAGCTGGGCGGCCATCTTAGGGGCTTCAATGGCTTCTCCAGTCAAGGCATCCTCTCCGGTAATGACATAGCTTTCGCCAGCCTCAATCACCTCGTCATAGTCCAACCCGAGGTTTTCCATGGCTCGCTGCAAGAAGCTTTCGTCTACCCAGTTAGTCACATCTTCAGGATCGACAGGAGTTTCAATTTTACCTAGGCTAACTAAGGTGGCAATGCTGTTCTTTAATGCCTCTAGCTGCACCTCGCCAATGCTGGGATTGATTGGCTGTAGTCCAGAAGGGCCTAAGAACATATAGACTACTTCCTTTTCAATGCCAGACCACTCTTCTATTTGGGCCGATATCTCTTCAGGATTATCGCGAAACATTTGGTTCGCTTCTAGCATCGCCTGAAGATACGCTTCGACAATTTCAGGATGCTCTTGAGAGAAATCAGAACGTACGACAATTCCATGTAGCGTTGGCACCCCAGTTTGAGCACCGTCGAAAATCTTCTTAGCAAATCCACGATAAGGAAACAGCTCCCCAAAAGGAACAAAGTCAGCGTGAGCGTCAATTTGGCCTGTACGCAAGCTAGTCCCGCCCACTTCGGGCGCTTGACTGATCAGTTCAACATCTTCTTCTGGATTGAGGCCTGCATCATCTAATGCCTTGAGCACCATACCGTGCGCCGCTGAACCAAAGGGTACTGAGACCGATCCTCCTTTGAGTTCGGCTAAAGAGGTCACCTCGCTATCTTTTGGGACAACCACCGCGTTGCCAGCACCATTAGGACTATAGGCTAGGGTGCCAATAAAGGTAGAATCAACCTCCTCAAGTTCTTCTTGAAACTTGATTAGATTAATCACCGCTGGAAAATCTCCCATCAGGCCAATATCAATTTGATCGGCTAGCATCTTGTTGGTAATAGGCGGACCAGACGTATAGCTAGACCACTCAATTTCGTATTCAACGCCTTCGTACTTGCCAGTAGTCGGCAGGTGCTTCTCTAAAAGTTCTAGCTCGCGAACGGTAGCGCCCCCAACAGCAGTATTAATCACCTGATCTTGCGTGCCAATAGAGATGCGGATAGTCTCACCGTCATAAGAAGCTTCACTGGCTGTATCGGTTCCAGATTCGCTTGATTGAGCTGTGTTAGAAGTTGCTGAACAAGCAGTGATGAAAAAAGTTGCCGAAAGCGCTAGAGCACAGTTGAAAGAAAATCTTTTGGGCCAGAATCTTTTAGACCAAATATACTGAGATTTCATTGGTACACATCTCCTGTTGATTGGCCTTATTTAATCGGTGGGAGATATTGTCATCTGTAAGTAGATATACAGACAGGCTTTAGGCAGCTCTTCGAGCAATAGTAGTTTGGATTACATCGATAGATATCTTTTATCGATAGATGTCTACTTAGTCTACATAGTCTACATAGTTGAGAGTCCACATAGTTAAGCCACTTAGATAGTCTCTAGAGACCGACGGAGTCGTGAAAGTATCCTTGGTTAACGTCAGTTCGGGATAAGGAAAGCTTGAAGAAAGGAGGATAGGTAAGCTGAAGTTGTAAAACCCATCAGCCCTATCCTCCACTATGTTCAGCTTAGAAGAACTGTTCTGCCACGTCGATGACTTTTGCCAAGTGTTTGAACCCCTCTGGCAGCGTCAGCTGCTAAGCCACCATCTGAAGACGCGACAACGCGCTCGTTCGCTGAGCTTGAGCGAAATCATGACGATACTCATCGGCTTTCACCAAAGCCACTACCGCACCTTCAAACACTACTACGTTCATCATGTATGCCAGTACTGGAAGCAAGCGTTTCCAACGCTAGTCAGCTATAACCGCTTTGTCGAATGGACGCCCTCTTGTTTGTTCCCGCTGTGCTGTTATCTAAAGCGCTGCTTCGGCCGTTGTACAGGCATTAGTTTTATCGATGCGACCAGTCTATCGGTCTGCCACAACCGTCGGATCTGGCAGCATAAGGTCTGCAAAGATACGGCGGCTAGGGGCAAAACCTCTGTCGGCTGGTTCTATGGCTTCAAACTACATCTGGTGGTGAACGAGTGCGGTGAACTGCTCAACCTCACCCTGACCCCGGGCAATACGGACGACCGTGAGCCCGCCTTTGACTTACTCACTGGACTATGGGGAAAAGTCTTCGCAGACAAAGGCTATGTATCGAAGCAGCTGGCTAAGCAACTACTCGAGGTGTTCAACATCGAGTTCTTTGCTAAGCCTCGGCGCAATATGAAGAACCAGCTAGTGCGGCTTACTGACAAGCTACTCTCGCGCAAACGTTCCATCATCGAAACGATTATCGACCAACTGAAGAACATTTCGCAGATAGAGCATTCTCGTCACCGTAGTCCGGTCAACTGCTGGGTCAACATCCTCTGTGGACTGATTGCTTATTGCCACCAACCGAAGAAGCCTTCTCTCCATATGGAGTGGGAACTTCCCCCTGCTGCTTAAACCGAACTGACGTCTTGGTTACACAGTCAGCTTTTGAAAGAGAAAATAATAAAATGTCTTAGCCAGGGAATCGTGTAGAAAGCAAATATTTGATGTATAAGGCAAAAACTATGGACTGAGCGCAGACGTAGGCACTAACGTATTCAAGTCTCAGGACGGTTATTTCTTTTTCTTCTTAGGTGCTTTTTTAGCTTTCCCAAAACCTAAAACGCGAGAAGCTGGCTTCTTGGGATGCTTTGTGGGCAGATCCAACCCAGTAGGGATGGTCTCTCTTCTGATTGCCGGGTCACGTGGAACCCATTCGAACTCCGGTTTTAGCTCAGATGGGTCAAAGTCTTCTTCTTTGGCCAGTCCCAAATCTACTTGCACGCTTGGCCAAGTACCGCAGATGGTCTCATCAATTGCATTGCTGGCATACACTCTTTCGATCAGATCTGTCTTAGAAACGGCTTCTAATTCGACGAGTGTACTGACGAGAAATGCATTAAGCTCTTCGGAGTTGTACTTGCAATCTGCTAGCTGCGAAGCCAGCTTTCTAATACAGGTTTCTTTTAGCTCTGGATGCAAAACCGCTATATGCTCAAAGGCAGAAACCGCTGCTATGCGATCCCACATATCCTGTTTGCGGCTGGCTAGGAAAAGAGATGTTGGCGCGATCGCCTGCTCCCCAATCATCCCCAGCACCCAAGGAATTTCTTCTCTAGTCCAATCAGCGTACTCCTCTCCCGTAAATAGACCTAATAGCGGTTCAATCGCTTCTTGGGCCTTCAACAAGCCTAAACATCGCCAAGCATGCACCGGAGCCCACACCTCTAAAGACTCAACGTCTGCCTGATTGAGATCTGCATCGGTTGCCATCCGGATTAGCGCCGGGATGTGCTCAGAGGTAATGCCTAGTTCTTCTATATAGTCTGGCCAGCTCTCGAACTTATAAGAAGGCTTTAGTTGAGAGATTAACGATCTATCTATGTTCTCAGGTCCAGCCGACAGTATTTGCTCGACAAGGCGATCGCGCTCTGGATCACTCACCTTTTTATCGACATCTAGGCAACTTCCATAAGTGAGTAAAGCTGAAACCGGGGGCTCGTATGTTGCTAACTCCATGGCACATCTATCAAAGGAAAACAATTCTTATCAGATATTAGACCTAGCTTAGCGACATCAGGTAAAAACCAACTGACCCGCTTCACTCTCTTGAACCCTTAGCGGCTCCAAATTTTGGTTTAGAGCGAGAGTTCGTCGCTACCGATTCCACTAGCCCAATGGCAATAAAATTTGTCAGCAGTGCTGAGCGTCCATAGCTCATCCAGGGCAGCGGGATGCCCGTAATTGGTGCTAGACCAATCGTCATACTGATGTTGATCATCGCCTGAAAGACAATCATCGACAGTACACCAATGGCTAACAATGAGCCGAAGTTGTCTTTGGCGCCGTGAGCAATCATCACTAGCCGCAAACAGATCAGCCAGAAAGCAAAAAGCAAAACCATCCCACCCACAAATCCTAGCTCTTCGCCTACTGCCGAAAAAATAAAGTCGGTGTGCTGCTCTGGAATAAAGCTGAGCTGCGTTTGTGTGCCTTGAAACAACCCCCGGCCCCACACTTCTCCAGCCCCAATTGCAATCCGTGACTGAATTAGGTGATAGCCGCCTCCAAGCGGATCCTTTTGGGGATCTAAAAACAAAATCAGGCGGTCTTTCTGATAGTCTTTCAAAAAGCCCCACATCACCTCACCCAGCTTGCCCGACATCACATTGAGGGTGATCGCCGCCAGCGCACTATAGGGTGACCAAGGCAAAGAGCGGTATGCCACCACCCCCATCAGCAACACCCATACAATCCAGCCTGGAAACGACACATGAAAGACAATTGCTGAAACCAGTGGTGAAACCATCAGGATCAGCCAGCCCGGATTCGTCCCGCTCCAATACAGCATGCCTGCGGTAATTGCCCCAAAGACTAGTGATGTCCCTAAGTCTGGCTGCAAAAACACCAAGGCCCAAGGGACTGCTGTGATTCCCAGCGCTCTGATAATGCCAAGCGGCGTTGGCGCGTCTCGATCTTTTAGCGTCGCCGCCAGCGTGATAATGGCCCCTAGCTTGGCAAACTCCGAGGGCTGTACGTTAAAGCCAAGAATTGAAATCCAACGCTGCGCGCCTAAGCCTTCGGTTCCGATTGCCATTACCGCAAGCAGCGAAGCAATGGTCCCTGCACAGATCACCCATCGCCATTGCAGCAGCACTTCGTATCGACTACGAGCAATCAAAAGCGCTAGCACCGCACCGACTGCACCTAGTCTCAGATGGTTGTCTGCATATCCAGTTTCACCTGTGTACTTTTGAGTGCTGCTAATTAGAATGCTGGCAAAGATAGTGACGCCCACGGGCAGCAAGAATAAGAACCAATCCATTCCTTGCCATCCCTGGAGCAGTCTTTTCCAGCGCCGCTGCCGAGTCGCAAAGTAAGACGAATAGGAGCTCATAATGCATCAGAGATTATGCAAAGACAAAGATTATGCAAAGACAAAGGCGGACTCTAACTTTGAGATGGCCAGACTAGCTAGAGAAAATCACTCAAGAAAAAGTCAACCCTAAGTTAGCGCAGCCACAGAAATTTTAGCAGCGGTTTGCTTGGCAATGTCCATCAGTGACTGCGCAGAAGCAGACTCAGGATCGGATAAGATAATAGGTAGACCGCGATCGCCGCCTTCTCTTACGGGCATCTCTAGCGGCACCTTTCCTAATAATTCTACGCCTAGCTCTGCTGCTGCCTTTTCGCCGCCACCTTCTCCAAAAATGGCGTACTGCTTTTCTGGCATATCAGGCGGCACGAAATAACTCATATTTTCCACTAGACCCAAGATCGGCACCTTTAGCTGCTCAAACATTTTCAGCCCGCGCCTAGCATCTGAGAGCGCTACGTCTTGAGGCGTCGTCACAATTACCGCTCCGGCCATAGGAACCGCTTGCGCTAGTGTCAGTTGTGCATCGCCCGTACCTGGAGGCATATCTACTACTAAATAGTCCAAATCGCCCCACTGCACTTGGTATAAAAACTGGCGAATCACCCCATTAAGCATCGGCCCGCGCCACACGACTGGCTGATCGCGATCAATCAAAAAGCCCATCGATACCATCTTCACACCGTGGTTGAAGGCAGGTTCTAAAACCTGCTCGCCCTTATCTTCACGCACGATGACGTTGCTCTCGCCAAGACCCATCATAGTCGGTGCGTTAGGGCCATAGATATCTGCATCGATTAGACCCACTGCTGCGCCGGTTTTAGCTAAGGCGACTGCTAAGTTAACCGCAACAGTACTTTTCCCGACGCCGCCTTTGCCGCTAGTCACTGCCAGAATATTTTTAACGCCATCGATCCCAGTGCGATCAGGCAGTCCCTTTTGCTGTGGAGTCTCAGCAGTTACGTCTACTTCTACACTTTCTACGCCAGGCAAGGTACGCACCGCCTTTTCGCAGTCCTCAACAATGAACTCGCGCAGCGGACAGGCAGGCGTTGTCAGGACTAGGGTGAAGCTTACCTTGCCACCATCCACTTCCACATTGCGAATCATATTGAGCTCGACTAAGCTCTTTTGTAATTCGGGGTCTTGGACGGGTTTGAGCACCGTCAAAATCGAGTCTATATCAAGCGTAGTGATCATGGAGTGTAAAGGGCTCTCGCGTGGAGAGTTCTGTATGCTTTTGAGATTTGCTGTATCGGCTGCCTATGTAAATACTATCGCTCTAAGGATTACGCAAAGCAGGTTTTAGCGATGATAGATTTCAATACTGAAGATAGGCTTCTAGACGGTAGGTCTTCAGAAGATGTCTGCTCTAGCTTGTTTTTGATCGGGATGGCGGACGGCATGCTCTGCTGCTTGCACCAGCGCTGAGGCTACTCGGTTCAGGTGAGGCCGCAAAAATGGCCATACGAGAGGCGATAGCCAGCCACTGAGCGTAACTGAGTACAAGACGCAGGTACCACAGAGGGTAGAGACGATACGATAAGTAGCGCGCTCTTGCAAACCCGGTAGCGAAAAAACGCGAACGCTAATCAGCTCACCTGGTAAGACGCGCTCTACAAACACCTTAGTAGATAGCAATAGATAGCGGTTGAATGCCCGATAGATCAGACCTGGCGTGGCCCGCTGCCCTCTCGGTGCGTTCGTGCGCGTGATCAGCGGATGCCACAAATCCATATCGGCAAGGTTATTGACGATCTGCCAAAGAATTTCGGCTGGCGCTGTGCTAGTCGCTATGTAATCACGTTCCATAGAGGATACAAGTCATCAAAAGCCGTAAACTTCAGTCTAGTAGAGCGATCCGAACTGTTAGGAGAGGCTAGCGATTTGCAGACAATTTGTCACAGATTGTCACGCTCTGTTTCAAAGGTGCAATAAAGTTCCTAGGATCGTGTTTGACTAAAGGACAGATATTTTGTCGCTTCAGTTATTTTAGGCCCTCTTAGATTAGGCACCATGACTCTTTCTTCTGCTAAAGCTGCTCGTCCATCTTCCCCTTCACCAGAGGCGTCAGCGCCTATTCTGCCACCAGACGGGTCTCGCGATCGCGTAAGCACAGCGCTCAAAGGTCTTCAAGATCGCATCTGCCAAAAGTTGGAAGCGCTCGATGGCGGTGGTAAGTTCCAAGAAGATGCTTGGGATCGCCCTGAAGGCGGCGGCGGCCGATCGCGGGTCATGAAAGCCGGCAATGTTTTTGAGCAAGGCGGTGTGGGCTTTTCAGAGGTATGGGGAGACAGCCTACCACCAGCAATCTTGGTCAAGCGCCCCGAAGCGGAAGGCCATCAATTCTATGCGACGGGCACCTCGATGGTGCTGCATCCTCGTAATCCATACGTTCCTACTGTCCATCTCAACTATCGCTACTTTGAGGCGGGTCCTGTTTGGTGGTTTGGGGGTGGCATTGACCTAACCCCTTATTATGCTAACCAAGAAGACGTTGTGCATTTTCATAAGACGCTAAAAGCTGCGTGCGATCAACACAACCCCCAGTACTATCCTACTTTCAAGCGTTGGTGTGACGAATACTTTTACCTTAAGCACCGGAACGAACCTAGAGGTGTGGGCGGCATTTTCTTTGACTATCAAAACGGACAGCGAGGCGAACTGTATCGCGGTCACAACCAAGACGGACCCGCTGCGCTCTACAGTCAAAAGACAGGCAGTGCCCCGAAGCGCTCTTGGGAGGAGCTCTTTCAATTTGCTATGGGCTGCGGTGATGCGTTCTTGCCCGCCTATGTACCGATTGTCGAAAAAAGAGCAGACACGGCCTATGGCGATCGCGAACGCAACTTTCAACTCTATCGCCGAGGCCGCTACGTCGAATTCAACCTTGTCTATGATAGAGGGACTCTCTTTGGCCTCCAGACCAATGGTCGCACTGAATCTATCTTGATGTCATTGCCGCCCTTGGTTCGTTGGGAATATTCCTACATGCCAGAACCAGGTACCCCAGAATCTGAGCTATACGATATATTCTTAAAACCCCACAATTGGGCAGAAATGAACGCCTGATTTTATTACCTGGGTATCCTAGAACCACAGGACCAAACAAAAGGTGCTATCAAAGAACGACCCTAGGACTTCAACAAGGATTGGCAACACACATGAAGCACAAAGAGATCAAAACCCCGGCTGGAGAATCCGTCATCGTTTTTTCTCCTGAAGGAAGGTTAGACATCACGACAGCTTGGCAATTTCGGCTGAAGCTGCAAGAGGCAATTACCCAAGACACCCCTAACGTTCTGGTCGACCTTGCTAAGATTACATTCATTGATAGTTCAGGGCTAACCTCTTTGGTCGCGGGCATGAGAGACAGTGATAATGTTGGCGGTAGCTTTCGCCTTTGCAACGTCCATACCGAAGCTAGACTCGTTTTTGAAGTCACTATGATGGACACTGTTTTTGAAATCTATGACACCGAAGCAGAAGCGCTTGCTGTCCCTTTTAAGGTTTCAGTAGGGTAATAGCTGTGAAGACGAGAAGCTGAAGACGAAAAACTTAGGTAGGAGTTTTCTACATTCCTGACTCTCCTTACTAGCTCCTGATCCTCCTTCTATCTATAGAGCCACAGGTCAAAGCTAGCCTGTTTAGTCAGCTGAAAGGGGCCCATTAAAGCTCCCCATAGACCTCGACCAGTATCGGGATCTATTCCCTTGTCATAAACTTTGAGCAAGATAGTATTGTCTTGAGGAATAACATCGAATCCGAGGTAGACATACTTAGTTTGACCGCCATAGCTAAAAGAGCAAAGCTGATTGTCTCTTAAGGCCGATTCAAACTGATAACCCTCCCTACCTCCATTACTGAGTGCTTGATAGCAAATCACCGCGCCGCTGTTGGGCAACGTCACTAAGTCTTTTTGCGAAATGCCCTTCAAAATCTTAGGGTCTTGCCCTGCGCCTTTGTACCTCGAAGGATCTTTGAGGGCAAAGTACTGGCCTTCGAGCTGATTTACTTCCGCCGAATCCGTAATCTGTAAGATTCGCTGCCGATAGGGTGGTTGGCCCGAAATTACGTTCTGCTGCTCTAATAAGAACGTGAACTTTTGCTCAGAAGACAGCGCCTGAATCGGTCTTTGCCATAGACGTAAGTGAACATACCAAGCAGGCTCAGCGGCTGCCTGACGCTGGTTTTCAAATTCGCCAGCTAGATAGCTCGCTAGGGTAATTAGAGGTGAAGAAGGCATAGAAAAACGCAGCGAACTGCTTGGCAAAGGGACTACAAAGCGTAACAATTAAGTTTACAAAGAGTATTTGAGTAGTTTACTTGTGAACAACGTCCGCACGGTTTCAGACACAAAGCGAGCTTTCTATAGCCAGCACACCCGTCCTATCAATGCGATCTATCGCCGTGTGGTCGAAGAGCTGATGGTAGAAGCTCATCTGCTGCTGGTCAATGCCGATTTTAATTACGATTCGATCTATGCGCTTGGCGTAGTCAGCACTTATGACCGATTCATGCAAGGCTACGAGCCAGCAGGCGATCGCGACAATATCTACAGAGCGATCCTTCAAGCAAATGAAGCTGACCCAGACCAATACCGACGCGACGCCGAAGAACTGCTAGGCGTTGCTAAGTCTCTTCCTTCAATTGACGCTTTTAAATCAATCCTAGACGAAGCTAAAACGGAAAGCGGCAGCGACACGCTAAAGGCAAACCTTCACAAGGCAATCAGCAACCCAAAGTTCAAATACAGCCGCTTGTTCGCTATTGGTCTATATAACGTCATTGAGTCAATTGATGCTGACATGCTCAATGACAAAGACAAACGCGACGCGTTGATGGCAGAAATCGCTTCCACAATCGGTCTCAACGAAGATCTGCTGAAGAAAGATATCGATCTCTATCGCGGCAATCTAGAGAAAATGGCTCAAGCGCAAGAAGTCATGAAAGACATGATCGAAGCGGAGAAGAAAAAGAAAGCTAAGCGCGAAGAAGAGAAGAAAAAGCGGGCTGAAGCAAAAGCTGCAGGTGAGAAGACTGAGATTGCTGATGCTTCTCCTACTAGTGATAGCGAATAGCAAACGGACTAATACTTTGGGATGTTGACTGTTTTGTAGAGCCTATTCTTTTGATTAGAAATCTATCAGATTCCTATCTATGTTCGTCACTTGGTTGGGGTACAGTTTTCCGACTAACCGCTTTATAAAACACCAGGCTAAGTGACTCGCACTCCTCGTCGGCGAGCCTTCTTTATAAGCATGCATCAGAATAAGTATGCATTAGAGAAACGCTAGGCAAATCAAACAAAGAACACATGAGATGGCTAGCATGCCTGGCGCAGTCAGCTACAACGATGCACCAAAAGCTCAGTATTTGTCAGTATTCAAATGAACTTCAGCTTACGTGAAGCATAGGCGCACATTCGCAGCAACACTAAGCCTTCTTTGACATGGGCAATATTTGAGCTGCCATAGGTACGAGGCTGATAGCGAATAGGGACTTCGACTAAATGTAGATTTAGCTTGGCAGCGCCGAAGAGTAAGTCGAAGTCGCCAAAGGGGTCGAAGTCGCCAAAGTAGCTGCGTCCGGCGGCGAGGCGTTCGTAGTCTTTTCGCCAAAGTACTTTCGTGCCGCAAAGGGTGTCTTTAAGCGATTGCTCTAAGAGAAAGGAGAACATTAGGGCAAAAGTCTTGTTCGCTAATGTATTTAGCCAAGGCATGGCTTTTTTGCTGCGAGGATAAAGCAGGCGCGAGCCGTTGATGAATTCACCCTGGCCGGAGGCGATCGCCTCAAAAAAGTGCGGCAGATCTTCTGGGGGTACGGTCAGGTCTGCATCTAAAATCATCAGCACATCCCCGGTCGCTTTCGCAAAACCCAGTCTCACCGCATCTGCCTTACCCTTTCCGGTTTGCTGAAAGGTTTTGATAGTGAAGGGTCCATGGTAATTGCGCTCTATGCTTCTAATTGCTTTCCAGGTTTCGTCGGTAGAGTGGCCTTCTACAAAGATAATTTCAGTTTGAGAGCCGAGCTGAGGCATACGGGCGATCGCGCTTTCGATATTGCCCGCCTCATTTCTTGCTGGAATCACCACAGAACAAGTTGGCGTCTTGTTTTTACTACGCAGTTCCGCCGCAGGGATACCGCGAAAATCGGGCCGAGCCACCACAAAGTTCGTCAGGCAAAGATGCTTCACCACGGGTAGTGGCGCAACGTATCGATTGATCAAATAAGATAAGCCTGGCACATTTCTAGGCATCAAAAACCGCCGTCCCCGCTTCAGCGGAATGTAGCCCGTAATCGCCAGCAGATTGACCACATCGTCCATCGACAGCCAGTTTTGGGGCGGCTGTGGGCAGCGCTGACCAATCGCCTCACCCAGCTTTAGAATTGGCTCCCATAGATAGTTGTGAAAGGTGACAATCAGCCGAGTCTGAGCATTGCAAAAGGGCTTTAGCCGGCTGAAGGCTGTCTGAACATCGCTGAAGTAGCTAGCTGAGTTAGCACAGATAATGTAGTCAAACGTCTGAGGCTGATTGATAAAGCCTTTAATAGGACTATCTAGCGCATAGCCGATCTTCTCAGGGCTGAGCGTTTCCGCATCCGCACAGTAGAATCGCAGGCTGGGATGATTTCGCTGCGCTATGTTGATCGTCGTCGGCGAGATATCAATTCCAACACCTACACCAGGTTCAATCGCTGCTAGCAAATCTCCTGTCCCACAGCCTATGGCCAATACCCGAGCGCCTGCTGGAATCAAGAATCGATGTAGCCGGACCAAATCTTGATAGTAATAACGATTGACGGCGTGCCAGTGATCTAGCGCTGGGGCAACTTGGTCGAAATGGTCCAAGATTAGCTGCTTGTGAGCCCTGTAAGGATGGAGCGGCGGTGCAAGGGTCTTGAGCACGGGACAAAGATAAGGTAGAGAAAAAGTCGAGCTGGTTTAAGATTTTACAGGCGAATGAGACGCCAGTTGTCTAGCTCTATTACTGTCTCATAGTTGATTTCGCCATGAGGACCCGGCGAGATAGGATTCGGCGAGAACTGCGATCGCCCGTCACGGACATCAGCCTGGGTGCGATCAAGCTGCTCACCTTTAAAGACTTCTTCCCCTTTGCCAACCCACACGTAAGTGCCCGCTGACATCGTTTCAATCGGAGGATTGAGCTGGCCAATACGAGGCGTATGAAACGCCAAAATAATCAAATCTTTGTGTAGTGCTGAGGGCTGCTCAGGACTGAGGATGAAATTCATTGGAGTATCTTGTACCAGTGACGCAATCGGCTCAGTTGTGGCCGCTGCCTGCGTCCTGGCGCTGTAATTGCCCAAAAAGCCACCAACGCCAGCCATCCCTAGCGCTAGCCAAACCGGAACTAGCCAGGTTGCCAACCATTGCTGCGCTCGGTTCTGGAAGACAGGTAGTAAAGCCCAGCCAATTCCTAGAACAAGACCGATAGGCGCATAGGGACGAACGTCTACTAGAAAACCGAACGAGATTAGGTAGCTAGCGATCGCGATTCCTACCACTATCAGCCCCAGTGCTGAAAAGCTATAGCTCAGTAGATGACGGGGCCAACCTAGAGGCTGCGTAGCAATCTGGTAGAGGCCAACCGCGGCAAACCAAGCTAAGAAAGGGTGCAGTTGTAGTGCGTAGTACGGTGTTTTGGTCGCAAACGCCATTAGCAATGCTGTCAAGATAAACGGATACAGTAGCAGCCATCGATGTGGATAGGCCGCTTGCGGCTTAAATGACGACAAACCTGTCCAGAATCTGGGTTGTCGCAGCACTATCCCCGCCCCAATGACTGAGAACAGCGCCCACGGAAACATATTTACCGGGATATTCCAAAAATAGTAGAATAGCCCCCCATCCGAATGATACGGTTGATCGCTAAGCTCAACGAGCTTGCCAAACATCGAATCGAGTACCCACGAACCGTACTGAGCTACGCTAAAGCCTATCCATAAGGCCGCCGGGATGAAGCCGACAATCAGTCCGATATAAATTCCCCAGTTCGTCAGATGCCGATGGCGACGCTGCTCGAAGATAAGATAGGGGAGAAGCGCGATCGCCGGCAGCACTACCATAAACGTTTTAATCAAAAAGCCAAGCCCAAACATGGTGCCTGCGAGAAAACCCAACGTCAACCGCTTTTTCTTGGCCGTCTGAACCTCTGCTCTTAACAGAGCCCAAATTGCGAGTAGTTCCACGCTCACCAGCATGATGTCTTGAGTTGCTAGGTGGCTAAACTGCATCCACACCGGAAACAGCATAATCAGCAGCCCAGATAAGAGTCCTAGCCGAGCCGCATTCTGAGCATACGGCCACCGTTGCTGTTCAAAGATTTGCTTGCCCACCATATAGGTCAAAGCCACTGCGAGCAAACAGGCGCTGAACGTGGGTAGCCGCGTCACTCGCACAGCCCAATCTGCACTGAGGCTAGGTAAATCAAACAGTTGATAGCTCAGCATGATTAGCCAGTTCAGCAAAATGCCATGCGTGAAGAGCACACTATCCCAGAATCGCCGCCCTAACCACTCGCCGGATTCGAGCATGAAGCGGCTCTCTAGCGCGTAGTTGCCTTCATCGTGAGCCATGAAGCTGGGATAGACCTGGCTGCTCGCGAGTAAAAGAGCAGTCCAGCCAAAGAGTATAAGGAGGTTTCGTCGATCAAGCTGCATAGGAATGGGGGCAGTGAAGTCGGTCTAGGAGGTAGGCAGGTGCGGTGGTGGCGGGGTTCGGGTGGTTTTGCGAAAACCGCTACGCCGCAGAATCCGCTTTTGCCTCTGTCTAGCGAGCGCTTGCAAGTCTACATTGCGATCGGTTTCATCGACAATCTCGCCTGTAAGGACTTCTAAAGTGTCTTCTAGTGTCACTACGCCAGAGACGCCGCCGTATTCATCTACAACGACCATGAGATGCTCGCGCAAGGATTGGAAGGTCTTGATCAGTCGATCGGTGCGCTCGGTATCAGGGACGTAGTGGACTTGGCGCATCACGCTTTTGACGGTGGCTTCCCCATGCCCTTGGACCAAGGCTGCTAGCAGCTCTGCTTTTAGGGCAACGCCAATAACGTGATCGAGATCTTCTTCGATCACTAGAATGCGGGTGTGCTGAGAACTGATAATCTCATCTTGAACTTCTCGTAAGATGGCAGAGCCTGGGATAAAGGTGATCGCCACCCTAGGCGTCATAATGTCTGCGGCCATTAGGTCGTTTAGTCGAAAAACACGATCGATCATTTCGGCCTCGTCATCCTCGATTAGGCCTTCTTGGTAGCCGAGGATAGTCAGCAGCCTGATCTCTGATTCATTGGTGATAGGCCGTCTATTCCCCTTCGTTAGCGGCGCGGTAATTTTTTCTAGTAGCCAAATCAAAGGCGTACAGATAACGGTGGCTCCGCGCACGGGAATGGCGACTATCAGGCTGATGTTTTCCGCATAGCGCTCGCCTACCGTCTTTGGCAAAATTTCAGCAAAGAGGATAATTGCAAACGTTAGCACTGCCGAGAAGATACCGATTCCTGTATTGCTAAATAGGGTAGTGGCGATTCGACCGACGACAATGCTGCCGACAATGTTGAAAATATTGTTGAGGATAACGATGGTTGCAATGGGCCGAGTGACATGCTGCCGGATGTTTAGTAGTGCGATCGCACCTGGGCTAGGCTTGTTTTGGGCAAGCTGTTTGGCTCGTAGCAGTGGAATTGAGAGCAAGGCCGTCTCAGTCCCAGAACAGAGGGCAGAACCCAAAATGACAATAAATACAGCAGCCGCAAGTTGAAACATGAAAAAGATGTCGAATGAGTATTCACCCACTCATGAGAAACCGAGCAAAAAATCGATGAGACTAGTCAGGGAAATTTACCACTACTCTCACAGCTCATTCATCATTTCCAAGATATGATGCTTGGCAATGATGAATGAGCCGATCATAATTGATGCCAATCATGGTCGATCCTTTACTAAAACTGCATTCCCCTTATGAGTGACACCATCTTAGATGTTCAAGGTCTAACTGTTGAATTCGCAACGGCAGAAGAGCAGGGGAGTGATAGCCTTCGCGCAGTAGACAACGTTTCGTTTCGCTTAGCGCGTGGTCAGACTATCGGCATCGTGGGTGAATCAGGCTCTGGCAAGTCTGTTACCTCGTTAGCGGTGATGGGCCTAGTTCCAACTCCACCAGGAAGGGTGACTAACGGACAGGTGCTCTTTAAACCTAGCAATGGGTCTGTAGTTGATCTTCAACAGGTCTCCAAGCGGCAGATGCGGCACTATCGGGGTTGCCAAATCGCTATGATCTTTCAAGAACCCATGAGTTCGCTCAACCCAGTCTACACCTGTGGCTTTCAGCTAGTAGAGGCGATTCGCCAGCACCAGCGGATTTCTAAACAGGCGGCGTACGAGCAGGCGATCGCCCAGCTTATAGAGGTTCGTCTACTGCCACCAGAGATGCAGATGTTCGAGCAGGTGCGGCTAGAGCTTAATAGCGAAGACAGTGCTGTGGTTAGTCGGGAAGTTAAGCGCCGTCAAAGAGCAATGCTAGATCGCTTTCCGCACCAGCTCTCGGGCGGGCAGATTCAGCGGCTGATGATTGCGATGGCGCTCTCGTCTAACCCATCTTTGCTGATTGCGGATGAACCGACAACCGCGCTTGATGTCACTGTGCAGTCCACAATTCTAGATCTGCTAAGGGAACTGCGCGATCGCCGGGGCATGTCAATGATCTTCATCACCCACGATCTAGGTATCATTGCGGAAATTGCTGATCAAGTGGCGGTGATGTACCAAGGCAAAATTGTGGAAACCGGGGCGGTGCTCGACATCTTCAAATCGCCCCAACATCCATATACGCAAGGATTACTAGCCTGCCGTCCGCGACCGGATCAAAGGTTACGCCAGCTACCCACAGTCTCAGACTACATGGAAGAAGTGGTCAGTCCAGAAGGCGATCGCATCATTCAAGCCAAGTCTCAAGACAATTATGGAACTGGGCTTCCTCCCATACGAGAAATTAGCCCTCGCGAGATGCAGATTCGGCTAAACGATCTAGAAGAGAAGGGGCCGTTAATCACTGTTGAAAACTTAAAGGTTGGCTATCCGGTGCAAGGCGTTTTTGGTCGAATAGAGCGCTATGTAATGGCAGTCAATGAAGTTTCCTTTGAGGTATACCAGGGTGAGACCTTTGGCCTGGTGGGTGAATCAGGCTGTGGCAAGACGACGCTAGGCCGAGCGCTATTACAGCTTGTCAAGCCGATGGGTGGGAAGGTGTGGTTTGAAGGAAGAGAGCTGACGCAGTTGCGAGGCGGGCAAATGCGCAAGCGTCGCCGAGAAATGCAGGTGATTTTTCAAGATCCGTATAGCTCGCTCAATCCTAGGATGAGCATCGGCAATGCGATCGCCGAGCCGCTGAAGATTCATGGTGTCATCCGCCGCAGAAAGAATCTCAAAGAGCGCGTCGAGTATCTGCTAGAACGGGTTGGCCTCGATCCGCACTGTCTCAATCGCTTTCCGCACGAGTTCTCAGGGGGACAAAGGCAGCGGGTATGTATTGCTAGGGCGCTTGCACTTAGCCCCAAGTTTATTGTTTGTGATGAATCGGTATCAGCCTTGGATGTCTCGGTGCAGGCTCAGGTGTTGAACCTACTCAAGGAGCTACAAGCAGAATTCAAGCTTACCTATATCTTTATCTCGCATGATCTAGGGGTCGTGAAATTTATGAGCGATCGGATCATGGTCATGAATCAAGGCCGTATTGAAGAGATTGGCCCTGCCGAAGAGATCTACCAGCGTCCACGCCGAGACTATACTCGTCAGCTGATTTCGGCTATTCCAGAAGGCACCTTAAAAAGAATTCAAGACTTACAAACAGAAAGAGAAAGACAAAAGGCACTTCTCTAATCCACTCGTATACTTTACTTTGCTCGGCGTCCTTTGTGTGTCAGTAGGTGCGTCTATATACGTGCGCCTGTATTTACGGTGCCCATATATCTCTAGGTAGCAGATGGGTTGCTGATAGCCAAACAAGTACGTATAAAATAGTCCATACCTATAAAGTTTCAGAGCGGACTGACTTCTTCATGCCGAGACACAAAAGCCTAGTTGAAGCGCGCTTTAAGAATATAAGTCAACAAATATTTTTTTCTTAAAGTCTACGTGTATTTACGTACATATTTATAGAAGGCGTATTTTTGATCGCTAACATACTGAGTCCAGGGATGTAACGCAATAAGGTTCTAACTCACTCAGTACTACAGTTCTCCATGACCAACGCTTATATTCAGCTCGCCCGCCAAGGTAGAAATCACTGGTGGCGATATCTAGCGGGCTGTTTTTTCACACTCTTTCTGTTTATTGCTGGCGGTACGCTCACATTAGGGCTATTCGTCGCCTATATCACTAACGATAACAATCCAAATACCGAAGTGCTTTCGCCAGAAGCAGTAGCCGCTGGTCAGCCTTTCATCGTGGGTGTTTCGCCTCTAGTTCTCTACATTGTCTACAATCTAGCGTTTCCCTTCTTCTTGTTCGGTCTCTATCTATCAGTTCGTTTTCTTCACAGACGACCCTTTCAGACTTTGATCACATCTACGAATCAAATTAGCTGGCGGCGGATCGGCCAAGGATTCGCCGTCTACTTTCTGCTTGTCGTCATTCAGACAGCTATCAGCTATGCGCTTTCGCCGCAAACGTTCGCGCTTAACTTTCGGCTATGGCCCTTTCTTGGATTCTTGCCGACTGTTGTTGTTCTAACTTCTCTACAAACTTCAACAGAAGAACTCTTTTTTAGAGGATATCTTCTACAAGGTATCGGCTACCGTTTTGGCAAATGGCTGGCTATTCTTCTCCCCTCTTTGTTGTTTATGTTGTTACATCTATCCAACCCTGAGGTCATCACTCAAGATAGCTGGGACGCCGTTGCTAGCTTAGTTATCTATTACTTCATGATTGGTGCATTCTTAGCTTGGCTCACCCTTAAAGACAACGGTCTAGAGCTAGCGTTGGGTGTTCACGCGGCTAACAACATCGCTACTTTCCTACTAGTGACTAGTGACAACAGTGCAATCCCCTCCCCAGCGATTTTTCGTATCAGCGAGTTTGAAGCAAGTTTCGCTATTGTTATCTCTACGGCACTGATGCTATGGATATTTTCCTTTATTGTGTTTAGACTGCTGAGGCATCCTGGAAGAGATTGAAGATAGAAGTCGACAAGGATGAAACCGTAAAGGTGGGCACAGTCTATCGATAGATCCTGTAGACGCTACCTTTTACCTTATGTCCCTCGTACCCTTCTACGCTGTTCGATTGACGTTCAAACCTAAGATTAGCCTGCTTAAGAGCGTAGCGGAATTCGCCCTTGGTCGATCGATCGGAATCGCTGAGTAGGCAAATACCCCCTGGCTCTAGTACGGTCTGAATGAAAGTAACCAATGGCGCGATGTTGCGCTCTTCATAGATGACGTCGGCGGCTAGAAGTAAAGGCACCTGGAAATTAGGAGGGAAGCGCCAATCGAGAGGAAGCTTGTCGAAGTGGGTGAAACCATTGGCGATCGCATTTTCTGCTGCAAACTCTACGGCTGTCGCGTCATAGTCGCTGAAAGTAACATGCATGCCCAAAGAAAGCGCCACAATCCCCGCTAAGCCCACACCGCAGCCTATTTCAAGCGCCCGATGGTTAGCGGGCCAAGTTTGTTGTATCAGCACATTGCTCAGCATCTGTGAAGAAGGCCAAAGCTCCGCCCAGTAAGGCATATATTGATCGACATGGAAGGCATCTTGAGTGCTTGGATGATCGAGTAGCTCGTCTGCATTGCCCGGATAGGCGATTTGAAACGTCTTTGAACCGACAGTGATAGATTTGTGCAGCCGCTGGGTCACTGCTTCTAATGGCGTAGTGTGTAAGAAGGCGGAGGAATCAGCAGACATAGAGGTGGATCACGAAGGCAAGCGCAAGATAGAGTTAGGGCAACAAACGCTATAAGTATGCTACACGCGTATTACAGCAATAGACTCTAGATCTAAGGGCATCTAAGGCTCTGTCCGATACCTTTTGTATATTCTCACTGAGCTTTCTTACTAAGCTACAGATGAAGGTGACTACCAATACACTTCTAACGCCCAGTGCCCGCTAGGGTGTAGCCATATTTCCTGTCCTACCACATCAGAGAGTACAGTCGATTGCGTCCTCCTCTAACGAGTCCATTTCAGCGCATCCGGACTGGCGCACTATTCTTCCTGGTCACGATTCTGGTCGCGGTTGTTGGCTATATTTTAGCTGGATGGACGCTGCTAGACGCTATCTATATGGTGGTCATCACCGTCTTTGGGGTGGGCTATGGAGAAGTCAATCCTCTCGAAACCACCTCAATACGGTTGTTTACTATCTTCGTCATCTTTGCTGGCGCGCTATCGGTGGCTTACATCGTAGCGGGCTTTGTCCAACTCGTAACCGAAGGCGAACTTCGCCGAGCGCTTAAACTTAGACAAATGACCCAAGAAATCCAGAACTTAGCTAATCATGTAATCGTCTGCGGATACGGTCGTATGGGTCAGATGCTCACCCAAAAACTTGAGGCAGACGACCAACGCTTTATTGTCTTGGATCGCAACCCGGACCGCATTAACGCGGCTCAAGTATTAGGCTACCTGGTCTACTTAGGGAATGCAACCGACGAAGACCAGCTCAAAGCTGTGGGTATTGATCGTGCTCGCGCCTTAGCGACCGTTCTGCCCGAAGATGCGGCTAATGTATTTATTAGTCTGACTGCCAAAGAACTCAACCCGCAGCTCATGGTGGTGGCAAGGGGAACGCTACCGTCTTCAGAGAAAAAGCTACGCCTGGCTGGCGCTGATGAGGTTGTTTTGCCAGCTAGCATCGGAGCGTTGCGTATAGCGCACTTAATCTCGCATCCTAGCGCTGTCAATTTTTTATCTAAAGATGACGGCCGTGCCAATCTCAATCAGATGCTAGCCGAGATCGACATTCAAATGAATGAGCTCTCGGTTCGAGCAAGGTCCCCTTTAGTCGGAAGAACGATCGCTGATGTTGAACTGCGTGGTCGAGGCACTTTTATCATTGTTGCTCTAAGAAGATCTGATGGGGAAGTTGTTATCCATCCCCAGCCCAATGAAGCGCTACACGAAGGAGATATCGTTATGATCATGGGTCATCAGGAAGATATGCCCAACTTTGCCCAAAGACATGCAGTGAGGTCCCAGCTACGCTATCGAGGTGCTAGAGTTCGCTAGTTGCTAGACGTTAGTTGGCCTTTCTCTTACACCTGTGACTAGTTTTCCTGTTGTCTATCATCCGGCTTATGTGACACCTTTGCCAGATGGTCACCGCTTTCCAATGCCAAAATTTCGGCTGCTGCGGGATCTACTCGTGCGCGATCGCATCATCACAGAAGCGCAAATCTTTCAGCCTGGAGCGCCCCCGGTGGACTGGCTAGAGCTAGTCCACACAGCCGACTACGTTCAGGCCTATTGCAGTGGCAGTATAGAGACTAAAGCTCAAAGGCGCATTGGTTTGCCCTGGAGTCCAGGCTTAGTTCAAAGAACCTGCACCGCTGTAGGCGGTACGATATTAACTGCAAAACTAGCTCTAAAGCATGGCATCGCCTGCAACACGGCGGGCGGCACTCATCATGCTTTTCCAGACTATGGCTCAGGCTTTTGCATTTTCAATGACTTAGCGATCGCTATCAAAGTCCTACAGTCCCAAAACCTAATTCACCGCGCCTTAATTATCGATCTAGACGTCCATCAAGGAGATGGTAGTGCTTTCATCTTCAAAGACGATCCTAGTGTTTTTACGTTTTCGATGCACTGCAAAGCTAACTTTCCTGGTCGCAAGCAACAGAGCGATCTAGACGTAGCCCTTGATGAAGATACTGGAGATGCCGTGTATTTGGCAACGCTGCGATCACATCTCTATCCGCTTCTAGCCCAAGTCAACCCTGATCTAGTCCTTTACGATGCGGGCGTAGACGTGCATAAAGACGATCGATTAGGTAAGCTAGCGCTCACAGATGAAGGGATATATCAGCGCGATCGCCTTGTCCTTCAAACCTGCTACAGCGCCGGCTATCCGATTGCTTGCGTCATCGGCGGTGGCTACGGCGAGGATATGGATGCCTTGATCTATCGCCATTCGCTGCTACATCGCGCCGCTAAGTCGGTGTTAGTGGCAAAATAGAACCTAATGCCAAGATGTCTTACTTAACGACCGCCGTCAACATGTCTGTTACTGTTGCCACTTTCTACAAGTTCGCAGATCTGAACGACTACGCAGATCTGCAGCTGCCGCTTAGAGATCTTTGTGAGCAACAACAGGTCAAGGGCACTATCTTACTAGCAGCAGAAGGTATCAACGGCACTATCGCTGGAACCCACGAAGGCATCGATACAGTCTTAGCCTATATCTGTACCGATTCGCGCTTAGCTAGTCTGGATATTAAAAAATCGTCTGCTAGCAAGCTGCCATTTGAAAAGCTTAAAGTCCGCCTAAAAAAAGAGATTGTCACCATTGGCTTACCAGAGCTTAACCCTACGCAGCAAGTTGGAACCTATGTCTCTGCTAAAGCGTGGAACGAGATTATTGCTGACCCAGAAGTTACTGTTATCGACACTCGTAATAATTATGAGGTCGGTATGGGCACTTTTCAAGGCGCTAATAATCCTCAGACAGAAGTTTTCAATGAATTTCCTGACTATGTAAAAGAAAACCTAGATCCTAAAAAGAACAAGAAAGTTGCAATGTTTTGCACAGGCGGTATTCGCTGCGAGAAAGCGTCTTCATACATGCTCGCTCAAGGTTTTGAAGAGGTTTATCATCTTAAAGGTGGCATCCTAAAGTACCTTGAAGAAGTTCCAGAAGAAGAAAGCTTGTGGAAAGGAGAGTGTTTTGTTTTTGATGAGCGGGTTGCTATCAAGCACGGCCTCGAACCGGGTACCTATGCCATGTGCTATGCCTGCGGGCATCCTGTTTCTAGGGCAGATCAACACTCGGCCGACTATGAGAGTGAGGTATCTTGCCCTCACTGTATTAAAGAGCTGACAAAGGAGAAGCGCGATCGCCTTCGAGAAAGAAAAAGGCAGCGCCACTTAAATGCAAACAAGAACAATGCGTCTAAAATCTAACGATTAAAAGAATGAGATCCAAATGGCTGCTTTAGGCATGGCCTGACTTTTGAGTATGTGTTCAGATGCTATAGAGCTTCTCAACCTCTAGTTTTTCAGAATAAGTAGTAGCCCGTCACCAATAGGCAACAGACTCATTGTCACTCTCTCATCATTTCGCACTTTCTCATTCAAAGCTCGAATACGCTGGGTTCTCTTATCTTGTATGTCAAGATCGGCGACGCGGCCATACCAGAGCATATTGTCTATAGCGATGAGGCCCCCTGGTCTGACTAGCTGCAGCGATTTTTCGTAGTAGCTGTCGTAGTTGCTTTTGTCAGCGTCGATAAAGGCAAAGTCGAAGGTGTCGGATTCTCTATTAGCGATGAGATTGTCGAGCGTTTCTAGAGCAGGTGCAATTCGTAACTCTATTTTGTGGGCGACATTGGCTTTCTTCCAGTAGGCACGAGCGATCGCACAGTCTTTTTCATTCACGTCGCAGGCTACTATGCGCCCCTCGTCTGGTAGCGCTAATGCCACACTCAAAGTGCTGTAGCCGGTAAAGACACCAATTTCCAGCGTCTTTTTGGCATTGATTAGCTGCACTAGCAGCGCCATGAACTGACCTTGCTCAGGCGAGATTTGCATTCTCGACTGAGGATGCTGGGCCGTCCGCTTTCTTAACTCCGTTTGAACAGGCAGTTCCCTAAGCGATGCCGACAGTAGATAGTCGTGCAGGCGATCGCCTAGACCAATTGATTGATTAGACATTGAGACATGTGGAATCGGCGGCTGGGACTCGGCGGCTGCGAGAGGCTTACGCCGCACACATTACGCTACGCATTGTCTTCATATTACCGGGTAAGTCATAGCGTATCGCCTGTTCAATCAGAAAGCTAGGCACCGGGATCAGTGGCGTTGCCTTGACAGAATAGGTAATTAGCGTACCTGCACCGTAGTCTTCTAAGGTCAAATCGGCAGCAAAATCTGAAAAAGTACCCCGCTCGAAGCGAAACTGGATGTTCTGGTGCAGCGTCTCGATCACTTGGAGGTAGATCTCTACCTGGGCAGAGAACATCATGAAGGCTTTGCGAGCAACCTGGTAAAGTCTGCGGGTGGCCAAATGAGTTTTAGTCTGATGCTTAGCTTCTAATACTTGACTTTGCACGATGTCTGGAAAGTAGTGAACCCATTTGCTGTAGTCAGTTAGCTGCTGCCAAGTTTGCGATCGCATCATCGGCACATACATCGTAGCGGTCACTGCGGCTCCTTTATTCGTAGGTGACATCGAGATCAGCACATCACCCTGTAGTAAAGACTTTTCTTGCTGTAGCGTTACAGCATCGGGTGCGCAAAGAGTCGAAGAAACTGTCATAAAATCCAGAGGAATAAGTAAAACGAACTTTGCCTTCTTGTAACCAAGCTTGCAACCACACGTATGATTGTGGCCGAACGACACATTACTCGTCAGACTCTATAGCCAGTCTGAGAACAGTCCCATTATTGCTCGCTCCTGTAGAAAAGCAGGTTAAGTCCATGCAAGGAATGGATGAACTTTCAGTAAATTCGCCCATCCTTGCTGCTGTCATGGTTGAACTGCCACGGTTAGAGAGTGCCCCAGCACTCAATCGCGGCATTCACCTTTAGCAGACGTTGTAGAAGTCGCAATAGTACCCAAACAGAAATAATACCGAGCGCTTCCGAAACTTCCGCCTGCGAACAAACATTAACAGCGACCCCATAGATGAAATCGTATTCGATCTTACCAAATGTATAGATTTATTTATTGATCCCTGCATTTGTAACTACATCCTGTATTGGTAACTACAAATAGAGGCGTCTTAACCATGTTCAACCGCTTTCGCCTTACTCCTGGCTCTCAGCTGCTGCTGCTACTTATTTGTCTGACGCTTGCGATATGGATCTTACGGGGGCTTACGCTTTTATCGTTTCTACCAGGAATTGTGCTGTGGCTACTCATACTCGCCTGCCTGAGCGTGTTTGTCTTCAATAGTTTGCAGTCGATGCGCTAGCTCGCGTTTATGCCGTTCAATCATTGCTCTGCACACGGTCAAATTTAGCAAGTCGCCAATTAGCATAACCAAGGATGTTAGCCACAGCCACAGCAATAGTACGATTACCGTCGCCACCGCGCTATAGACAAAATTACCAAAGTGAGCCACGTACAGCCGGAACAGGCTGGAAATCACCGCCCAAGAGAGCGCAGCTAGAACCGCGCCAGGCATGATTGGCTTTCCTGGCGTCCAGCGGCTAGGCCCAAATCGATAGATAAAAGCAAACGCAGACGACATGATGCTTAGCGCTAGGGGCCAGCGAGAGTATCCCCAGGCCTTTGCCATCCATGAGCCGATGTCTCCTCGGCTGTAGTAGATGAGTTGACCCACTGCCCATTCACTGATGAAGACAAAGCAGGAAGCAGAAATCAGTAGCGCGATCGTGCCTAACGTGAGCGTAATCGAAACCAGTCGTGCCTTCCAAAAAGGCCGCCGCCGCCGTATAGGGATTTGCTGCATTTGATCTAGCGCCCGCATTGCTGCGCTCATGGCCCCAGACGAAGCCCACAGCGCAAAAGCAAAACTCACTGAGAATAAGCCTCGACTAGGCTGATCAGTGACTACCGCTTCAAAGCCATAGATCAGCTCTGGCACGCCAGCAGGGGCGACTTCGCTGAGCTGTTGAGCCAGCTTCAAAAATGTAGACTGAAGGGGGCTAAAGATGCCAATTGCGGTGAATAGAGCCAGAATCGCCGGGAACAGGCCGAGCATAGAGTTGTAAGCCATTTCAGAAGCTAAGCTTGGCAGCCGTTGGCGAAACGTATTACGAACAACTCGGCGCACCGTCAGCAGGTTGAGATAGCTCAAGAAGCGAACAAATTCAATCGGCGACAATACGTGCCGAATTCGCTGTAGCGGCCTTTGATTGCGATAGGTTGCGTATAGTTTTTTGGAAACGGCGCGATGACGTGAGGCCACAAAGGTTTCGATGGGTATGTATAAAGTCAGCTATCTAGACGGTGACTGGGCATTAGCTGAGAGATCTCTCGTATTTTGACATATCGGTAGATCTAGACTTATCTAACACTAGTTGCCTTCTTCTTAGGACTTACTCTCTAAAAACGCTCCAATGGATATTTGTCTGACTAGTCGCCATAAGACGAAAGCTGTAGTGTCATAGTTTTAGAACGTTACAGCTCTAAAGCATTACAGTTCCCCATTGCTGGCGGTAGGGAGATCAGGGCGGCAATACCTACCTTTTGAAGCCGTGAACACCGAATCGCAAGGAGCTGGCTCGATCTTTACAATATAGACATCTACAGCGATATCAAAAACCGCCTGAAGTGTATAGAACAAGGCTTACGAGCACCAATCTACAGCTGTAGCTGCTGTTATGAGAGTGCAGTGGCCAGAAGAGGACACGTCTATGGCGGATCTGTCTAATTAGAAGCCGAAAGTAAGTGCTTGAGGATAGAAGCCATGCAAATCAACGACCCCAATAAGTTTACTGAGAAAGTTCGAAGTGCTCTAGATAGCACTATAGAAGTTGTCAAGCAATCAAGTCAGCAACAGCTAGAGCCAGAGCACCTGATGCTGGCGCTTCTAGATCAAGAAGGACTAGCCCCACGAATTTTCCAGAAGCTGGGTGTGTCCGTTGAAGACATGCGTTCATACACTCAGGATTTTATCGACAAGCAGCCTAAGGTTAGTAATAGTGAGTCGGTTTATATTGGCAAACACACCAGCACCCTACTTGATAGAGCCGACAGCTACCGCCAGAAGTTAGAAGACGATTTTATTTCCGTTGAGCATTTGGTCTTTGGCTTTGTAGGCGACGAACACTTTGGCCGAGGTCTGTTCAAGGCTTTTGGTATCAAAGAAAACGATCTCACCCAAGCGATCACGCAGATAAGAGGAACTCACAAAGTGACCGATCAAAACCCTGAAGTAAAGTACGAATCACTGGAGAAATATGGCCGCGACTTGACTGAATATGCTCGTGAAGGTCGACTAGATCCTGTGATTGGACGCGACGATGAAATTCGTCGAACCATTCAGATTTTGTCTCGTCGAACAAAGAACAATCCGGTGCTGATCGGTGAACCAGGGGTGGGTAAAACTGCGATCGCAGAAGGACTAGCTCAGCGTATTGTGCGTGGCGACGTGCCTCAATCTCTACAAGATCGCACACTAATCTCGCTAGATATGGGCGCTTTGATTGCAGGTGCCAAGTATCGAGGCGAGTTTGAAGAACGGCTCAAAGCAGTTCTAAAAGAAGTTACCGAATCTACTGGTCAGATTGTTCTATTTATTGACGAGATTCATACTGTTGTCGGTGCAGGTGCGACCCAAGGCGCGATGGATGCTGGGAACTTGTTGAAACCGATGCTAGCGCGTGGTGAGCTACGCTGTATTGGTGCAACGACTTTGGATGAATATCGCCAGCATATAGAAAAAGACGCAGCGCTCGAAAGACGATTCCAGCAGGTATATGTTGACCAGCCATCCGTAGCAGATACTGTTTCTATTCTGCGCGGACTTAAAGAGCGATATGAAGTACATCACGGTGTGAAGATTGCCGACAACGCGTTGGTTGCTGCTGCTGCTTTATCGACTCGGTATATTAGCGATAGATTCCTTCCAGATAAGGCCATTGACCTAGTTGACGAAGCTGCTGCTAAGCTGAAAATGGAGATCACTTCTAAGCCTGAAGAGCTAGATGAGGTTGATCGCAAGATACTTCAGCTAGAGATGGAACGCCTTTCTTTGCAAAAAGAAAGCGATGCCGGTTCTATTGAGCGGTTAGAACGGCTAGAAGAAGAACTGGCTAACCTTAAAGAAGAGCAGGCTGAGCTGAGTGCTCAGTGGCAGTCTGAGAAGGACACTATCGGCAATATCCAGTCGATCAAAGAAGAGATTGATCATGTCAATGTTGAGATTGAACAAGCGGAGCGTAACTACGACTACAACCGCGGCGCTGAGCTGAAGTATGGCAAATTAACTAAGCTACAAGACAAGCTGAGTCAGGCAGAAGCAGCGCTTGCAGAAACACAGGTCTCGGGTAAAACGCTGCTGCGTGAAGAAGTGACTGAAGCAGATATTGCTGAAATTATCTCTAAATGGACGGGCATTCCACTTAGCAAGCTAGTTGAGTCAGAGATGCAGAAGTTGTTGAACCTAGAAGATGAACTGCATCAACGGGTGATTGGTCAAGATGAGGCAGTAACTGCGGTGGCTGATTCTATTCAGCGATCGCGTGCGGGACTGGCCGATCCTGATCGGCCTATGGCTAGCTTTATCTTCCTTGGACCCACTGGCGTGGGCAAAACTGAGCTGGCTAAAGCCCTAGCTAGCTATCTATTTGATACCGAAGAGGCAATGGTTCGGATTGATATGTCCGAATATATGGAGAAGCATTCTGTTTCTCGCCTAGTCGGTGCTCCTCCTGGATATGTCGGCTATGACGAAGGTGGACAGCTGACTGAGGCCGTTCGTCGCCGTCCGTTTGCTGTGATTCTTTTTGACGAGATTGAAAAAGCTCATCCCGATGTCTTCAACATTCTTTTGCAGGTATTAGACGATGGTCGTATTACCGATTCACAAGGTCGTACGGTTGACTTTACCAACTCAATTATCATCATGACTAGCAACATCGGGTCGCAGTATATTCTAGATATTGCGGGTGATGATACTCAGTATGATGAGATGCGATCGCGGGTCACAGATGCTCTGCGTAGTCAGTTCCGCCCTGAATTTCTCAATCGCATTGACGAAATTATCATCTTCCATGCGCTAGTGAAATCACAGCTGCGCGACATCGTCAAAATTCAAATTAAACGTTTGGAAGCTCGCTTAGAAGAGCGCAAGCTAGCGCTAAAACTTTCTGATGCTGCTCTAGACTTCTTAGCCGATGTTGGCTACGACCCGACCTATGGTGCTCGTCCACTCAAGCGGGCTATTCAAAGAGAGATAGAAACTAAAATCGCTAAGGCAATCCTACGCAGTGAGTTTCTACCGGGTGATACTATCTTCGTCGATGTAGAAAACGAACGTTTGTCGTTCAAGCGTTTACCTGCTGAGCTGGTTACGGCATAGCCTTCTAGTTCTGTGTTCTATTTTTCAATAGATATATTGCTTAAGGAGATGGTGATGACCATCTCCTTTTTTAGTTTCTAGTAGTTTTTTAGTTTCAAGAAGTTTCATCAATTCTTCTTGAAGAATGCATGTTAGCAACCTGCGCGTTCATATATGTTGAAGCTATCAGGGATCGTATCGAGAGGTTAATGTCCTTGGGTTGATGTCCTTGACTTCGGCCCAGCGCAAAAGTCTTCTTGGTGAACCAAAGGATAGCGATCGCTCATACTTTCGTTATCTTTCATTATTAGAATACTGCTAACGAGTTTGGAGTAGATTACGTGCTCTCCTAACACTTAGCGAGCTATCTATATTTCGACGGTCCGCTCCCAGTCGAATTGGCGTAGTTACATCTTGCTGTTGGACTTTCATCGCTGTTGGACTTTTATCGAAAAGATACTGTCAAATTAATAGGAGTCTAAATATACATAACTCTAAACAAACTACATAACCTAGATAAACCATCTAACTATCCATCTAACTATGTTTAAAGGGGCTATTCCACATGACAATGTCTTCTAGGCAGCCTGCTCAAGCCACCCCCCAACCGAGGCTTGAGCTCACCGGCTCGCGGCAGTTCACAGCTTGGCTAGCAGAGCAGGCGCTTAGTCTTGGCTTTACTACCTACCAGGCCGGTAAGCTCTTCTTGATTGGGCTGCAAAAGGACGGACGGCTCTCGGTTTTTGAACGCACCTTCGAACGCTGTATGGGCCTATGCGCAACAGGCAATAGCCTTTATATGAGTTCGCTCTATCAGCTCTGGCGCTTCGAAAATATCCTAGAACCTGGGCAGCTGTCGGGCGAGTTCGATGCTTTGTACGTCCCGCAGATGAGCTACGTCACAGGCGATCTTGATATTCACGATGTGGCGATGACTACCGCAGACTATACGCTAAGTTCCAAGCTGCTAGGCGAACGAGTCAGCACGCCAGGTATCGTCTTCGTCAATACGTTGTTTGGCTGCCTAGCCACCCTGAGTGAAACACATAGCTTTCGGCCGGTTTGGCATCCGCCGTTCCTGTCCAAACTAGCCGCAGAAGACCGCTGCCATCTGAACGGGTTGGCGCTACAGGACGGACAGCCTGCCTATGTGACGGCGGTCAGTCAAAGCGATGTTGCCGATGGTTGGCGCGACCATCGGGTAAGTGGCGGCTGTGTGATTGATGTGCGTAGCAATGAGGTGGTTGCTACTGGCCTTTCGATGCCCCATTCGCCGCGGTGGTATCGGGGCAAGCTGTGGCTGCTGAATTCGGGTACGGGCGAGTTTGGTCAGGTTGATTTGGCCACCGGAAAGTTTGAGCCGGTGGCGTTTTGTCCGGGCTACTTACGGGGGCTAACGTTTGCGGACGACTTTGCAGTAGTTGGCCTATCGCAGTCGCGGGGGAACAAGACCTTTGCCGAGCTACCGCTAGAAGACCGGTTGCAGGCAAAGCAAGCGACGCCGCGCTGTGGGCTGAGTGTGATTGATTTGCGTAGTGGTGATGTGGCGCATAGTCTGCGCATAGAGGGTGTGGTAGAAGAACTCTACGATGTCGTGACGTTGCCGCAGGTAAGGCGGCCCCAGGCGATTGGCATCCGTAGTGATGAGATTCGGCGGGTACTCAGGGTGGCGGGTGAATAACTCGCGATAGACAAAAGATAAGAAAAACGGTCTGCGTCAACAGGCCGCTGTAGTTGTAAACACAAGGACGATAGCAAAATGGCTTTTCCAGCACAGTTTGACTTAGCAGACCTCGATGGCAGTAACGGCTTTGTAATTAATGGCGTCGACGAATTTGATTTCTCCGGTTATTCGGTGAGTGGTGCGGGTGATGTCAATGGTGATGGCATCGACGACCTGATCATTGGTGCAACTGGAGCCGACCCTAATGGCGAATTCTCAGGTGAGGTCTACGTAGTGTTTGGCCGCAGTGCGGGCTTTGATGCTGCCTTTGAACTCTCTAGCTTGGACGGCAGCAACGGCTTCGTACTCAATGGCATTGATGGCGGCGATCGCACTAGTCGTTCGGTGAGTGGTGCGGGTGACGTCAACGGCGATGGCTTCGATGATGTAATTATCAGCGCATACAGCGCCGAGCTCAACGGTAGTAGTGTAGGCGAGAACTACGTAGTGTTTGGCTCTGACGCGGGCTTTGACGCTGCCTTTGAGCTTTCTAGCTTGAACGGTAGTAACGGCTTCGTACTCAATGGCATCGACGAATTTGATTCCCCCGGTTATTCGGTGAGTGGTGCAGGTGATGTCAATGGTGATGGCTTTGATGACCTGATTATTGGTGCTCCCTTTGCCGACCCTAACGGCTTCGACTCGGGTGAGAGCTATGTGGTATTTGGTAGCGATGCTGGCTTTGACGCTACCCTCGAGCTTTCTAGCTTAGACGGCAGTAATGGCTTCGTACTCAACGGCATTGATGAAAATGGCTTCTTTGGTTTTTCGGTAAGTGGTGCGGGCGATGTCAATGGCGATGGCTTCGATGACGTAATTATTGGTGCACCCAATAGTTACCAGGGCTATATAGTGTTTGGCTCTGACGCGGGCTTTGACGCTGCCTTTGAGTTCTCCAGCTTAGATGGCAGTAATTTTTCTGTAATCGATGGCGTTGATAGGGGTGACCGCTTCGGTCATTCGGTGAGTGGGGCAGGCGATGTCAACGGCGATGGCTTTGATGATGTGATTATTGGCGCATATACAGCCGCCCCTAATGGCAACCGCAGCGCAGGTGAGAGCTATGTGGTGTTTGGTACTGATGCAGGCTTTCCCACTACCCTTGAGCTTTCTAGTCTAGATGGCAGCAATGGCTTCGTAATTAACGGCGTCGATAGCGGCGACTACTCCGGTTATTCGGTGAGTGGTGCAGGTGATGTCAACGGCGATGGCTTTGATGATGTGATTATTGGTGCATATCAAGCCGACCCTGATGGCGTAAATATTACCGGTGAGAGCTACGTGGTGTTTGGCACTGATGCAGGCTTCGATGCTGTCCTCGAACTCTCTAGCCTAGACGGTAGCAATGGCTTCATTCTCAGTGGCATCGACGAATTTGATTTCTCTGGTTTTTCGGTGAGCGGAGCAGGTGATGTCAACGGCGATGGCTTCGATGACCTGATTATTGGTGCATTTCGAGCTGCCCCTAATGGTATGAGGCTTGCTGGTGAGAGCTATGTGGTGTTTGGTGCCACTGATATCGGGTTATCTACAAACACTATCATCGGCACTAATGGCGACGATACACTTATCGGCAGCAAGAACAAAGACCTTCTGTTCGGCCTGGCGGGCAACGACTTTCTTGATGGCAGGAACAACAGCGATTCGCTCGACGGCGGTAAGGGTAACGATATCCTCAACGGTGGTCGAGGTAGCGATGCTCTCTTCGGTGGTAACGGGAACGACATCCTCAACGGCGGAGCCGACAACGATTCGCTTGATGGTGGCAACGGCCGCGATACGCTCAACGGTGACAAAGGTAACGATACGCTCGATGGTGGTCGAGGTAGCGACGCTCTCTTTGGTAACGATGGCAACGACATCCTCAACGGTGGAAAAGGCAACGATACGCTAGACGGCGGTAAGGGTAACGATACGCTAGACGGCGGCCGGGGAAATGACCTGCTCAACGGTGGTCGGGGCTTAGATGTGCTCGATGGCGGTCGGGGGAATGACTCGCTCAACGGCGGGGCGGACAACGACACGCTCGATGGCGGCAAGGGCAACGATACGCTAGACGGGGGCCGTGGTAACGACCTGCTCACCGGTGGTAACGGTAGAGATGTACTGCTGGGCAGCGATGGAGATGACACCCTCGTCGGTGGGGGCAACAACGATACGCTCACAGGCGGTAACGGTAGAGACACGTTTGTCCTATCAGTTGGTGGTGGCGTTGACACCATCACAGACTTCGACAGTAAAGACCTGATTGGTCTAGCGGGCGGACTGGGTATAGGCGAACTTTCCTTCGTAGGTAGTGACATCTTCGTTACTGATACGAACGAAGTGCTAGCGACCCTCACTGGCATTGATACGACAAGTTTGAGCAACAGTCAGTTCGTACTGGTCTAAGCGCTTTTAGCCTAGGTTCAGGCGAACTCGAATATCTCAAATATGAAAAACGGCCTGCGTCAACAGGCCGCTGTAGTTGTAAACGAAAGGATGATAGCAAAATGGCTTTTTCATTACCGCTTTTAGCAGAACTCGATGGAAGTAACGGCTTTTCGATCGAAAGCTCTGGTTTTTTTGTAAGTGGCGCAGGTGATGTCAACAACGATGGCATTGATGACCTAATTGTTGACGGTTCAGTGGTCTTTGGCTCCGATACGGGGTTTGAAGCGGCCTTTGACCGTTCTAGCTTAGATGGCAGCAATGGTTTTGTGCTCAATGGCTTTGCTTCTTCCGCAAGCGATGCGGGCGATGTCAACGGTGATGGCATTGATGACCTAATTGTTGGCAGCTCAGTGGTATTTGGCACCGATGCAGGCTTTGAAGCAGTCCTTGACCGTTCTAGCTTGGACGGCAGCAACGGCTTTGTCCTCAATGACATTGATGCACAGGACAGAACTGGCTCTTCCGTGAGCGGTGCGGGCGATGTTAACGGTGATGGCTTCGATGATCTGATTATTGGTGCACCTGCGGCTGATCCCAATGGCGACTCTTCCGGCGAGAGCTACGTGGTGTTTGGTACCGACGCGGGCTTTGATGCTGCCTTTGAGCTCTCTAGCTTAGATGGTAGCAATGGCTTCGTGCTCAATGGCATTTCTGAAGGCGATCGCTCCGGCAGTTCGGTAAGCGGTGCGGGTGATGTCAACGGCGATGGCTTTGATGATTTGATCATTAGCGCACCTGGCGCCGACATCAATGGGACTATGTCAGGTCAGAGCTACGTGGTGTTCGGCTCTGATACAGGTTTTGACGCAGCTCTCGAACTCTCTAGCTTAGATGGCAGCAACGGTTTCGTGCTCAATGGCATCAACGAATACGACTACTTTGGTAGCTCGGTGAGCGGTGCGGGTGACATTAACGGTGATGGCTTTGATGACTTGATTATTGGTGCGCCTGGGGCAGATCCATATCGTGGATTTCCGCTTTCTATAGGCGAAAGCTACGTAGTGTTCGGTAGCGATACAGACTTCGACGCTACTCTTGAAATCTCGGAGCTCGATGGTAACAACGGTTTTTCACGCAGAGGCTTCGATTTCTATGACCGCTCAGGTAGTTCAGTGAGCGGTGCGGGTGACGTTAACGGTGATGGCTTTGATGACGTGATTGTTGGTGCACCTCAGGCCGATCTGATGCCTCGCTATCGTCGCGACTCAGGTACGATTTATGTGCTATTCGGCAGCGATTCAGACTTCAGTACTTCCGGGCTCTTGGGTACTGATGTTTATGACAATTTCGGCTCTTCCGTGAGCGGTGCGGGCGATGTCAACGGTGATGGCTTTGATGACCTGATTGTTGGTGCACCTGGTGCAGGGCAGAGCTATGTGATATTTGGCGTTGCTAGTAATCCAAATCCTGATGCGATCGATGACGCAGTGACTACTGATGAGGATACGCCATTGAGCGGTAATGTCTTTGCTGACAATGGCAATGGTCCGGATACCGCCACGGATGGTAACTCCTTCACCGTTACCCGGGTCAATGGCAGCCCTGCTAACGTCGGTACTCAAGTTGTTCTTACCTCAGGCGCACTACTCACCCTCAATTCCGACGGTAGCTTCGACTACGATCCTAATGGCCGGTTTGAGGCACTCAACGCAAACGATACCGCCACTGATAGCTTTGAGTACACCATCAAAGGTGAGCGCTTTGCTGATACCGCCACCGTAACTATCGCCATTACTGGCGTTACTGATTCAACCGGACAGCTTAATTTGGCTCTGCTTGATGGCAGCAACGGCTTTGTACTCAATGGTGTTGCTGAAGGTGACAGTTCCGGTATTTCGGTAAGCGGTGCGGGCGACATTAATGGCGATGGCTTTGATGACCTGATTATTGGTGCATACAGTGCTGATCCCAATGGGGACTATTCAGGTGAGAGCTATGTGGTGTTTGGCTCCGACGCAGGCTTTGACACTGCTATTGAACTCTCTAACTTGGATGGCAGCAACGGCTTCGTGCTTAGTGGTATCGATGAACGCGATAGCTTCGGTTACTCGGTGAGTGGTGTAGGCGACATTAACGGCGACGGTATCGATGACCTAATTATCAGCGCACCTGGCGCAGGGCAGACCTATGTGGTGTTTGGCGCTGATACGGGCTTTGACGCTGCTCTCGAACTCTCTAGCTTGGATGGCGGCAACGGCTTCGTAGTAAATGGCATTAATGCAAATAGCGACTCTGGTATCTCGCTAAGTGGTGTAGGCGATGTGAATGGTGATGGCTTCGATGATCTTATTATTGGCGCATACCCAACCTACTCTTCATATGTGATTTTTGGTTCCAGCATGGGCTTTGATGCTGTCCTAGAAATTTCTGACTTAGATGGTAACAACGGCTTCGTACTCAACGGTGGTGGCTACTCCGGTTATTCGGTCAGCGGCGCAGGTGATATCAATGGTGATGGCTTCGATGACCTCATTATCGGCGCACCAAGATTCGAGCTTGGTGACGGTTATCCCTATACCTATACAGGCGCAACCTATGTGTTGTTTGGCACCGATGCGGGCTTCGAGGCTACTTTTGACCTCTCTAGCCTAGACGGCAGCAACGGCTTCGTAATAGATGGTGCTGATGAAGATGACTATGCTGGTGCTTCGGTCAGCGGCGCAGGTGATGTCAATGGTGATGGCTTCGATGACCTGATTATCGGTGCACGTAGGGCCGATCCCAATGGAGATGCTTCAGGCGAAAGCTATGTGGTGTTTGGCACCGATGCAGGCTTCGATACTGCCATTGAGCCCTCTAGCTTAGACGGCAGTAACGGCTTCGTAATTAATGGCATTGATGAAGGCGACGGCTCTGGCCGTTCAGTCAGTGGCGCAGGTGATGTGAATGGTGATGGCTTCGATGACCTGATTATTAGCGCACCTTACGCGGACCCTAATAGCTTCAGTTCAGGCGAAAGCTATGTGGTGTTTGGCACCGATGCAGGCTTCGATGCTGTCTTTAGTCTCTTTAGCTTAGATGGCAGCAACGGCTTCGTAATTAATGGCATTGATGAACTTGATCGTTCCGGTGTTTCGGTGAGCGGTGCGGGGGATATCAACGGTGACGGCTTTGATGACCTAATTATTGGCGCACCTGGGGCCGATCCTAATGGCTACGATTCAGGCGAGAGCTATGTAGTGTTTGGCGCTGCTGATATTGGGTTATCCACATCTACGCGCTTCGGCACTAGCGGAGATGATACGCTCATCGGTGGCAAGAACAAAGACATCCTGTTCGGCTTAGGGGGCAACGACTTTCTCGATGGCGGCAACGGTGACGATTCGCTAGACGGGGGCCGGGGCAGAGACATTCTCTTCGGCGGTAATGGCGACGATATCCTTTTCGGGGGAGCAGACAGCGATACGCTAGATGGCGGCAAAGGCAACGATACGCTAGACGGTGGCAAAGGCAACGATACGCTGGACGGCGGTCGGGGTGATGACAGCCTCTTCGGCGGTGATGGTAACGACAGCCTGATTGGAGGAGCAGACAGCGATACGCTAGGCGGTGGCAAGGGTAACGATACGCTAGACGGTGGCAAGGGCAACGACTCGCTCGATGGCGGTCGGGGCCTAGATGCGCTCTTCGGCAACGATGGTAACGACATCCTCAGTGGTGGTGCGGACAACGATACGCTAGACGGCGGTAGAGGTAACGATACGCTAGACGGGGGCCGGGGGAATGACTTTCTCACGGGCGGTAGCGGTAGAGACGTGCTGCTAGGCGGCGATGGTAACGACACCCTCATCGGTGGGGGCAACAACGATACGCTTACAGGTGGTAACGGTAGAGACACGTTTGTCCTATCAACTGGTGACGGCGCTGATACCATTACAGACTTTGACAGTAAAGACCTGGTTGGACTTGCAGGTGGACTAGGTATTGGAGACCTCTCCTTTGTCGGCAATGACATTTTGGTTACCGATACCAACGAGGTGCTAGCGATCCTCACTAGCATTGATACGACGAGCTTGAACAGCAGCCAGTTCGTCCTGGTCTAAGCACCTTTAGCCTAAACATAGGCGCACTCGAATACAAACATAAGAAAAACGGCCTGCGTCAACAGGCCGCTGTAGTTGTAAACAAAAGGATGATAGAAAAATGGTTTTTCCAGCACAGTTTGACTTAGCCTCCCTCGATGGCAATAACGGCTTCGTTCTTAATGGTGTTGATATAGATGACCGCGCCGGTTTTTCGGTCAGTGGGGCAGGCGATGTCAATGGCGATGGCTTTGATGACTTCATCATCGGTGCACCTGAAGCAGAGCCCAATGGTAGTGATTCAGGCGAGAGCTACGTCGTGTTTGGCTCCGATATGGTTTTTGACACCGTCATCGAACTCTCCAGCTTGGATGGCAGTAACGGCTTCGTAATCAATGGCATTGATATAGGTGATGATTCTGGTACTTCGGTAAGCAGTGCGGGTGATGTCAATGGCGATGGCCTCGGCGACCTCATTGTCGGTGCGCCTGGAGCTAGTCCCAATGGTGATGCTTCGGGTGAGAGCTACGTAGTGTTTGGTTCTGATACGGGCTTTGACGCTTCTTTTGAGCTTTCTAGTCTAGATGGCAGTAACGGCTTTGTGCTCAATGGCATCAATACAGGCGATCGCTCCGGCTTTTCGGTCAGTGGGGCGGGCGATGTCAATGGCGATGGTTTCGATGACCTGATTATTGGCGCGTACAGGGCCAACCCCAATGGTGACCTTTCGGGTAGGAGCTACGTAGTGTTTGGCTCTGACGCAGGCTTTGACGCTGATTTCGAGCTTTCTATCCTAGATAGCAATAATGGCTTTGTTCTCAATGGCATCGATACAGGCGCTCGCTCTGGCTTTTCGGTAAGCAGTGCGGGTGATGTCAATGGCGACGGCTTCGATGACCTCATCATTGGCGCACCCTGGGCTGACCCTAATAGCAGCTTTTCAGGCGAGAGCTACGTGGTGTTTGGTTCTGGTGCGGGCTTTGACACCATCCTCGAGCTTTCTAGCTTGGATGGCAGCAACGGCTTCGTTATTGAGGGCATAGATTTCTTTGACTTCTCCGGTCGTTCAGTAAGCAGTGCGGGAGACATCAACGGTGATGGCTTTGATGACCTGATTATCGGCGCATCTGGCGCTAGCTCCTTTAGTAGTGAGTATGGATTTAGCCTCTATACAGGCGAGAGCTACGTGGTGTTTGGCACCGATGCGGACTTTGATGCTGTGCTTGAGCTTTCTAGCTTAGATGGCAGCAACGGCTTCGTTATTGAGGGCATTGACGAATATGATGGTTTCGGTCGTTCAGTGAGCAGTGCGAGAGACATCAACGGCGATGGCTTCGATGACCTGATTATCGGAGAATATAGCAATTTTAGAGGCACTATCACCGAAGGCGGGAGCTATGTAGTGTTTGGTACCGATGCAGGCTTTGCTACTACGCTCGACCTTAACAGCCTAGATGGCAGTAACGGCTTTGCGTTCAGTGGCTTCGATAAGTATGCTGGCTTCGGCCGTTCGCTCAGCGGGGTGGGGGATGTCAACGGCGATGGCTTCGACGACCTGATCATTGGCAGACCCAATACCTATTCCAGTGGCGTCTCTTCAGGCCAAAGCTACGTGGTATTCGGTGCGGCTAGTAGTGAAACGCTCATCGGCACGGATGGTAATAATGTCCTTGTTGGTGGTAAGGGTAACGACTTACTCGATGGCAAAGCAGGCAACGATGTCCTCGACGGCGATGAGGGTGATGACAATCTCTATGGCGGTAACGATGCTGACATTCTGATCGGCGGCGATGGTAACGACTCGCTCTTCGGTGAGCAGGGCTTCGATACGCTCTATGGCGGTAACGGTGACGACTTACTCCTCGGTGGAAATGGCAAGGACACGCTTATCGGCGGTGATGGCAACGATACACTCGAAGGTGAGATTGGCAAAGACACGCTTATTGGTGGTGAGGGTAACGATCTCCTAACAGGCGGTCAAGGTAGAGACACTTTTGTCTTGGTACTTGGCGAGGGTACGGACACTATTACTGACTTCAGTGGTCAAGATCGGATTGGCTTAGCCGGTGGACTGGGCATCGGCGATCTGTCGTTTGTTGGTAACGACATCCTCTTTACTGATACGAACGAGGTACTAGCGACCCTTAGTGGCATAGACACCACTAGCTTGAACAACAGTCAGTTCGTACTGATTTAGACCGAGTCTGTACAAACCTGTTTGACCACCCAAACTCAAAGGGAAGCTTAAGACAAGAGTTCTTAGCTTCCCTTCGCTGTCATTCAGGCTTTTGTATCTATGAATGCTTCCTCTTCTCAAGCCGATATATCCTACACCAACGTTATGGAGAAATTAGTCGCAGATGAGGTCGCTAGGCAAAAGTCTAAGTTGCCAGAAAAGCTGCGTAGATACATCAAATCGGTCGAGGTCGAAACCTACGCCCTCAACCGATTGCCCGCACTCTATGCCTCCAGCGAAAAAGGATGGCAGATTCAATACGAAAAAGCGGGAAAAACCTACGCTAAAGAGATATACAAAGCCGTACGACAAGGTGTTGCTGCTGTTCAAATTGATCCGTTCAGGGCTTCTCAACCGCTATCTGCTAAGCAAGGTGACAAGTCATCAGCTATCTTGAAGACCTTTCGCGATCTGCTCAATCGGCCTGAGCTAAGCTGGGACGACATTCTACATGAGTGTAAACGCCTACTACTGCCTGATGATCACCCCGAACGTCCATCGCTAGATGACGAGTCAAAGCAGAAGTCTCATCGGCAACCAAGTACCTATGGCAGTATCGAGCCGTGGTCAAGGAAGAGATAGGCGCTCGGACGTAGTCAATCCAACCTTCATGAAACCGTCAAAGGTTTGAAGCACTACTACAGCAATCGGCATTCAGCTAGACCCATGTATCTCTTCAAGTTGGAACTATTTCGAGCTTGATCTTGAGCTTGATTTTAGAGCTTCATCAAGTCCTAGACGTTTGACGCCCTGTCGAAGTCGCTCAGCTTCGGTAGGGTCTAACTTTTCGGCAAGGCTGATGGCCTTATCGAAGGCTGCTTTGCTTTGGGGTAGCTTGCCTAGTTTGAACAGAACAGCGCCCAGATTTTGGTAGGCTACACCGTAGTTTGGATCAAGAGCGATCGCATACTCATAAGCTCGCATTGCCGGTTCTAAGTAACCCTTTGCTTTATGCACCACGCCTAGGTTGAAAAACGTCACTGGGTGCTTTGGATCGATTCGGCCAGCCGCTTCGTACTGCGCGATCGCCCCGTCAAGATTGCCCTTTAGCTTCAGCAATGCGCCTAGATTCAAATAAGCAGACAGCTTTAATAATTCAGCAATAGGAACTGCGATCGCCTTTCTATAAGCTGCTTCAGCCGCCTCAAAGTCTTCTGTATATCGATGCACTATTCCCAGGTGATAATAGGCCTCATACTCTGTTAGTGGCTGCAGTCTGCTTGTAATTGCACTTGCTTTTAGCGCCTGATGAAGCAACGTGAGTGCTTTTTCCCACGCCCGGCTTTGCACATACAAAGCTCCGAGCTTGTTAGCGATTAGCTTATCCTCTGGGTTTGCTGCCAGATACTTAGTCATGATCCGCTCAGCGCGTTTGAATTTATCTTTCGCCTCAATTGGCGTCACGCTATAGTTTGTATGCTCAATGATTGCTCCACTAGTTGCTCCATCGAGCTGCGCCACCTGCCAGTGCGGTTCAGCCGCCATCAGCGCTTCGATACTGTCATCGACGCTCTCATAGATGGGCCTAGTATATTTAATCGAAACTAGGTTGCGAAACAGCCGAGACACCTGAGTATAGGGAGACTGATTGACAGCAATTTCTCGACGTAGAGCAGTCACCATCAACAGGTTTGCAGGATCTATCTGTCCTAGAGGTTTCTCCGCTCTAATGGTGGCAATCAGCCGCTGTCCTGCCGCTGTCAGCGTTTCGTCGGCATCTAGCACGAGTATCCAGTCTTGCGTCGCTTGATCTAGAGAAGCATTGCGAGCGATCGCAAAATCATCGCCCCACATCAAAAAATTCACCTTTGCCCCTGCTGCTGCCGCAATCATAGGCGTATCGTCACCAGAGCCCGTATCCAAGACGATAATCTCGTCTGCTAAGTGCTTGACGCTCGACAGGGCACGAGGCAAATTTTTGGCCTCATCTTTCACAATCATACAAAGGCTAAGCGTCGCCATGAGTCGGGATCTTCCAAAGTGTCTTCTGGGGTGTCATCTAGGGCCTGCTGTTACAATTGCAGCAGATATGAGCTGTCTCGATTGGAGATCAGGTAATGACGGCTGTAACAGCAAAGTGGACTCTGGCAGAATACCATCGCATGATTGACTCTGGCGTACTAGACGAGCGCCAAGTCGAATTGATCAAAGGAGAGATCATTGAGATGGCGCCAGAGGGAAGCCCTCATTCATACTTTGTTTCCGAATCAGGTGAATATCTAATTCGGCTGTTAGGAGAAAAGGCAAAGGTACGCTATGGCAACCCAATTACGCTTCCTAATCAATCCGAGCCAGAACCAGATATCGCAGTTGTTCAGCGTCTCGGCAAGGCGTACCTTCAGCATCACCCATACCCAGAAAATATCTTTTGGTTGATTGAATACTCAAACGCAAGCTTAAACAAAGACCTTAATTTGAAGAGTCAGGTCTATGCAGAAGTCGATATTCCTGAGTACTGGGTTGTTGATCTCAAGAACCGATTACTGATTGTGTTTAGAGAGCCTAAGTCAGGACAGTACTCATCACGCTCTACGTACACTGAAGGCCAGATAGCGCCGCTGGCTTTTCCTGACGTGCCTATCTTAGTCAGCGCTATTATTGACCGGAGCTAAAAAGCTCAGCATACTAATTTCACTGAGCTATGACAAAAGTGATTGAGCCCGCTCTAAAGCAGACCTCACTTGCTCAAAGCCAGTACCACCGGCGCTGTTACGCGCTGAAACGACTTGAGCAGGCGCGATCGCCTCGTAGATATCTGCCTCAAATTTCGGATGCAGCCCCTGCCACTCTTCTAAGCTCAACTCCTTCAATAGTTTTCCTGCTGCCAAAGAAGTCTTCACGACCTTCCCAACCAAGTTATAAGCCTCTCGAAAGGGAACCCCTTTCGCGGCTAGATAATCGGCCACATCCGTCGCATTAGAAAAGTCTTCTGCGACCGCTTGGTTTAGCCTGTCAGTACGAAACGTAATGCCCTCTTGCAGTAAGATAGTCATCGCCTCCAAGCAGCCAGAGACCGTTGCTACCGTATCAAAAATGGCCTCTTTATCTTCTTGCAAATCCTTGTTGTAGGCCAGCGGCAACCCCTTCATCATCACCAACAGCCCCTGCAGGTGGCCAAAAGTTCGTCCAGTCTTACCCCGCACCAGCTCAGGCACATCAGGATTCTTCTTCTGGGGCATGATGCTCGATCCGGTCGAGCAGGTATCGCCCAGGGTTACAAACCGAAATTCCTCGGAAGCCCAAAGGATGATCTCTTCTGACAGGCGAGAAAGATGAACCATGATCAGGCTAGCCGCACTCGCAAATTCAATGGCAAAATCTCTGTCGCTCACGCCGTCCAAACTGTTGTGATAGATATCATCAAAGCCCAGCAGCTTAGCAGAATACGCTCGATCAATTGGGAATGTCGTCCCGGCTAAGGCCCCACAACCCAAAGGTGAAATATTTACTCTTTTAAGCACATCGCCCAGTCGCTCCCAGTCGCGCTGAGTCATCTCAAAATACGCCAGCAAATGATGCGCCAGGCTCAATGGCTGTGCCCTTTGCAAATGGGTATAGCCTGGAATCAGCGTTTCTACATGCTGACTAGCCAGGTCAACAATCGTCTGCTGAAAGGCCCTGATCTGTTCGCGGATCTGTTCTATTTTGCCCCTTAGATACAACCGTAGATCGGTTCCCACCTGGTCGTTTCTAGATCTAGCAGTATGCAGTTTCTTGCCGCCGTCCCCAACTAGCTCTATCAAGCGGTGCTCTACTGCGAAATGCACATCCTCTTCGTCAACACCTGGATTAAACTCGCCTCTACGGTACTCGCCGCGAATGGTCTCCAAGCCAGACACAATTTGCTCGCGCTCAGCTTCTGAGAGAATACCCACTTTGGCCAGCATCTTGGCATGGGCAACTGAACCGGTTAGATCGCATTCTAGGAGCTGAATGTCGAAGCCGATACTGGCATTAAACTGTGCGATCGCTGGATGCAACGCTGACTCAAATCTTTGGCTCCAAGCTTGCTGCAACTCTTGTCTCACCGATTGACTACCCACTATCTACCTTTGTTCCTACTCTAAATGCGATCAGACTCAATCAAGCGAACAATCTATGAATAGATACCAAAAAACACTCGATTAATCAGTCCACCATACAGTAGCAGCTAACCTCAAAAGATCGCACATCTAGTAAGCAGTGAATTGCGCCTTATCCACGATAGGCAATTAATGAGCAATTCGAATGAAGTCAGGGATATTCTGCGAAAAGGTAACTGCTAAGAAGATAGGTTTGATGCCGCATTCTCTAATTAAATAGAACAACATCAGATACCCATGTGTTTGATACCTATAGGTAACTGAAGAATAATACAACAACCTAGTCAGTTCCAATTATCCGTATAGCGGCTTCACTTTTGACGTAAAACATCTCTAACTAGACTCAACTAGAACAAGCTTGACGAAGCTTTAAAGCTCTTTTTGTAGAAGGATGAATCGGATTCACAAGATTGTTCTACTTTTAGAAAACTTTGTAGTAGAAAACTTTGTAGCTTTAACTTAGAGGAGTTGTAGATAGCTGTCTAAACTCTGCAGGCTGAGTGATTCTCATCACAACAAGGGTGGTGTCATCCGTCGCTTCCCGATCATTTCCCACAAAGCGACGTAGCATATTGAACAGGTACTGCAAGATCTCATCAGAACTCATGAAGTTGCGGCACGCCCAGCCGAACGATTCAATTAGATTGTCTTCATCGAACCGGCGGCCATCGCAATTAGCGGCTTCGGTAAAGCCATCGGTGTAGTAGATCACCGTATCTCCTGGCTGAAGCTGTACTCGATTCTCTTGATAGTGTGTCTCCATATCCAACCCTAGCAGCATACCGTCTGCATCTAAGCGGAAAACATGACCAGTCGCCGCCCGCCAGAGCAAAGGAGGATTATGCGCTGCATTGCCATAGCACAGTACTTGTGTTAGCGGGTCATACTGAGCACAAAAGAGAGTGACGAACCGGTTAGAGCTTTCCAAATCGGTACGCATCACCCAGTTCAAATTTTTCAGAAGATGGGCAGGAGAATGCTCATTGAGCACTTCCGCACGGAGCATACCGCGTAGCATAGTCATCATCAGCCCTGCTGGAACGCCTTTGCCCATGACATCACCAATCGCAAAGTTCCAAGGTTTTTCTTGGGAGGAGGGCGCATTGGGTTCTCGGAGTTGATCGTAGGTTGTCGGAATAAAGTCGTAATAGTCGCCGCCTACTTTGTTCGCGGTTTGACATCTAGCAGCGAGGTCGACTCCTTTGATTTTTGGGCACTGTCGGGGCAAGAGCTGGGCTTGAATCTCTGCTCCTAGCTCTAGTTCCCTATCAAGCCGTTCTTTTTGTCTGAGTTCTTTAGTTAGCTGGTTGTTTTCGATAGCCACACCAGTTTGATCAGCGACTAGGCGAACCAGGTTCTCCCGGGTATCACTCCAGGTATAGTCGCCTTCTTGACTAAAGACATACAGCCTACCGCATTCGATATTTTGAACAATAATAGCGGTGCCAAATATTTGGAAGTCTGCGCCCAGATAGCGACAAGCATAGCGGTCTAGAGAAAGCATTGTTGCACTTGTCAGCGAACTCGAACCACTGTCGGCAGCATTCAGAGCTGGAGAGGCAACTATCTGTCTAGTAGCCATTTCCAAAGCCAGACGGACACTGTTGCAGTCGTCGCTCCCAGATGAGCAGTGTAATTGCTCTAACCTTAAACGGCCGTCAGGCTGACACATTACCAGAGCGCCACCGGTAGCATCAGTAACACGGCTAGCAATCATTGGAATCAGCTCTAGAAACTTATTAAGGTTATTGAGGCTGCGTAAGGCGAATCCCAGCGACCCTAACAGGTCTTGAATTTTGTTCTGCTCTCGCTGCAACCTAGCAACTAACTCTTTCAACGCATAGACAGAAGTTCCGTTAGGTACACTTGTCATCTCCCTGGCTGCAGACACAGCTCTAGGCACTGCCGAGCCCACAACAGCTCGGCGATCGCCTGCTGTCGATGAGTTAAAGGGGGGAGTCGGCCTCGGCTGCATAATCTAAAGATAAATATTTTGAGAATAGAGAGGAATGCCAAAAGTAGCCATCACGATAGCACTTATCAAGCAATAGTCAATACTTAAACAAGAATATTGATTTCTTCTAGGTGAACGTCAGTAAGTAGAGGTGAAAGAACGCTACCGGTAAGGCTATTTCATGTAGAGGGTAGAGGAGTGCTGAGTAAATTGTCGATACCTTTTTATGCGAATAGATTGTCGCTAAATCATGACTAAGCCTCATGAGAAGTCTGTGAGAAATCGCTACGTTTCATATATAAACTAATCGCTTTAGCTAGCTTGGATTTTGAGTCAGATCTAAGCTAGCTGATAAGTTGATACGCTTGACTAAGGATCGAGAAATATAGAAACCAGAGTAACGAGGGGCAGTATCTATCGGGTCAGCCTGTCGGCTTATCTTTTGCTCTATATAGTCTTTTTCTCTATCTAGCCAGCATAGCCAGCTTTAGAGCCTTAACTTAAACAAGTACCTCTACTTAACCGTTAGGTTAGTACAACCTGAGTGTTTTGGAGCAGAACTCGATGGCTTCAGAGATTAAGTTTGTTTGTTTTGGGTAGATGATCGAAGGCCGTTCGATCAAGATTAGACGTTTGCCTAGTTCGAGTGCGATCGCTCGCTTCACTGCTTCGCCTCCTGCTATACCAGAGGCCTTAGCAACGATGACAGAGATTTGCCATTGCTGCCACAATGCCCGTTCTAGTGCTGGCGAAACTGGCGGCTTGATGGCCATAATCTCTTGAGAAGAGAATCCTGCTGCTAGTACCGCTGAGAGTGCTTTGATAGAAGGCAACACCCGCACAAATAGCTGCGAAGTTTGACGTAGGTGAGCAAGGCGAGATGTCAACTGAGTTAGCTGCCGGTAGCCCAACGTAAAAAGCACTCGCTGATGCTGTAAAACGCCGCTGTCCAATAGCTCGCTGAGTGAGCTGACGGAGGTGATTGGGCTGTCGGCTCTATTCGTCTCTATATTTTTCTGATTAGAATTTCCCCTATCAAAAAGGCCTTGATCAGTAGAAGATTGCCGATCAACCTCGGGGCGTTCGTAGCGCAAATAGGAAATCGCTACTGATGAGTCGGTCGCCTGGTTAGTTGCTTTGATCGCTAGGCGAGAGATTTCAAGCGCAAACGGATGGGATGCATCTAAAATACATCTCACCTGCCAGCGCTCAATAAACGCATCGATTGAATGAGCAGATAGCTGGCCAACCCATACCTTGGCTGTGTCTAGATACAGTTGCTTAGCAGCCTCTGTCGTCACTGTCACTACGTAGGGCACATCCAACTCAGACAATGCGCTAGCAAGAGCCGCACTTTCACTCGTCCCACCTACCAACCAGACATGAGCAGGCATAGTCTTTTTGCACTAGCCTCTAGCTAGAGACTGACAGCTAATTATCCGTAGCTGATCTATGGTCATCAACGGCCAGCGCGCGCTATCTACGGAATATCTACCTACACGGAATATCTACGAAGATCTTCCCTCTACAAAGTATCTATCACAGAATATCTATGGCCAGCGCACTTTATATAGATGAAACAGCTCGCCGTATTGCTGCTTGACGATCTTAGCGCCGACTTGCTTAATGAGCGATCGCCAGTCACTCATTTCTTCTAAGAACACTTCAGCGCCCAAATAAGTCTCTAAGATCGCCCAGTTCTCAGCGAGCGGCTGCTCAGCATCGACCACATCGAATACAAAAAAACCACCCGGCTTTAACAGTGGCTTCACGACCTCTATCACTGTTTGCCAATAGTCCATTGGGTAATAACAGCTAAAGCCGGTTGCAATCACCATATCAAAGCTCTCTGGAGGATAGTCGAGCTGATGAGCGGCGCCCTGTTTTACCCCCTGAAATAGCTTAGAATCTAGTTGAGGCCCGCGCTGGTGCAGCGTCTTAACTGCAAATTCGCTAACATCTTGGCCATAAAATCTCGCCTGCCAAGCTTTCCACTCGTAGATCAAAAAACTAAACCCACAGCCTAGATCCAAACAGTGCTGATTCTTCTTAGGCTTTGCAATCTGCCAAAACGGGGAAGCCACCCGAGAATTTAGCGAGCCAGCTGCCCAATCGCGAAAGACCGGCATTGCTTCTACCTCTTCAGGTAGGTCAAAGGACTTGCCTTCGTACTCCGCATCGAATCGCTTAGCCACTGCGTTGATGATGGGTGGCCAAGCGCTGCTTTTGGACTTGAGTACATCACCTAGTGCCGTGCCGAACGCCGTAGATTGCGCTGCATTCTTCTTAGATTTAGCCATGCCTAGATCTAACCATAGGAATTACCCATCATTTTCAAAGTTAAGAACCCTTAAGCGCCTTAGAGAAATTCTTTCGATACGACTGATTGGAGATCAAAAGAATAGGCCACATTAAGGTCAAGAAGACTTTCTTGTCCGTAAAATTGGTGCGGTTAAATCCACTCCAAAAGCGCCAGCCGCCGACTAGATAAACACCTAGTACAATAATCGTTAGTAGCTCGCCCATAGAACCCTCCCTAATGCTGAATAAATTGGCTGTCTTAGGCTATCTCACTTAGGCTATCTCACAAGTATCATAGCGCCGATGAAATGAGGTTGATTGTAAGGCCGATCGTGCAGAAGCAGGCACGACCAAGGTGCAGCATAAAGCAGCGACTCTAGGAGCCACGTACCTAGGCACCTAACCTAGTCAATGACAGCTGCTGTATCGTTTATTCTGCGTGGTCTAGCTTTCTAGCACTTCTATAGTCAGCACTCCTATAGAATGTATTTGGTATACCTTTTGACGAATTTAAGCTCGCTTCTGCGTGCCAGCTCCGTGTATCAGTGCTGCTGATTATCAGAATCGCTTCACATCGAGACGGCTAAAGCTCGAAGTAGAGACAGTTTAATTTTTAATATTTTTTGCATTTAGGAGAGCAATTATGCGTGCAGTACTTATGGCCGGAGGCTCTGGAACTAGGCTCAGACCGCTGACGTGCGACTTACCCAAGCCTATGGTGCCAGTGCTTAATCGCCCTATCGCTGAGCATATTGTTAATCTCCTAAAGCGCTACGACATCACAGAAATTATTGCTACCTTGTTTTATCTGCCTGATGTAATGCGCGACTATTTTCAAGATGGCAAGGACTTTGGCGTGCAGATGACCTACGCCGTAGAAGAAGATCAGCCACTCGGTACTGCAGGCTGTGTCAAAAACGTATCTGAATTATTAGACGAAACTTTCTTGGTCATTAGCGGTGATAGCATCACTGATTTTGATCTCAGAAAGGCGATCGAATTTCATAAAAGCAGAGGCTCGAAAGCAACATTAGTGCTGACTCGCGTACCTAATCCAATCGAATTTGGCGTAGTCATTACCGATGAGGACGATAAGATCGTTCGTTTTCTAGAGAAGCCTTCTACTAGCGAAATATTTTCAGATACCGTCAATACAGGCACATACATACTAGAGCCTGAGGTTCTAGACTACCTACCTTCTGAGTGCGAACAGGATTTCTCTAAAGATTTGTTTCCACTTTTGCTAGAGAAAGGTGAGCCGATGTATGGCTATGTTGCTGATGGCTACTGGTGTGATGTCGGCCATCTAGATGCCTACAGAGAGGCCCAGTACGACGCTTTAGATAGCAAAGTATTGATTGACTACGACTATCCAGAGACCTCGGAAGGGGTGCGTATTGGCAAGAATACTTTTGTCGATCCTGATGCCAAAATTCACGGACCTGTTTTGATTGGCGATAACTGCCGTATTGGGCCAAGAGCTGTGCTAGAGCCAGGTACCGTCATTGGTGACAATGTCACTATCGGCAGTGATGCGGACCTAAAGCGTCCTATCATCTGGAATGGGGCAGTAGTGGGCGAAGACACGCACCTTAGAGCTTGTGTGATTGCCAGGGGTACTCGGGTAGATCGGCGTGCCCATGTCCTAGAAGGCGCTGTTGTAGGCGCGCTATCAACCGTTGGAGAAGAGGGGCAAATCAGTCCAGGCGTTCGGGTCTGGCCCAGCAAAATTATTGAGTCTGGGGCAACCTTGAACATTAATTTGATCTGGGGTAACACGGCTCAGCGAAATTTGTTTGGCCAGCGTGGGGTGGCAGGTCTAGCGAATGTCGATATCACGCCTGAGTTTGCAGTGAAGCTAGGTGCGGCCTACGGTTCTACGTTGAAGCCAGGAGCCTATGTCACGGTCTCTAGAGATCAGCGCAGCATCTCTAGAATGGCCTCTAGATCGTTGATTGCTGGACTCATGTCTGTTGGCATCAATATTCAAAATCTAGAGGCAACAGCTATTCCAGTGGCTAGGTACGTGCTGCCAACGCTAGATGTGGTGGGAGGAATTCACGTTAGACTACACCCCCAACGCCCTGACCAGCTGCTGATTGAGTTCTTCGATAAGAAGGGTATTGATATTCCGAAGAGCAAGGAGAAAAAGATTGAAGGCGCTTACTTCAAAGAGGACTTAAGGCGATCGCAAATCCACGAGATTGGCTCAGTCACATACCCTAACCGAGTGATAAATATCTACACCACCGCCTTCAGCAAATACCTAAAAGCTGAGTCTATCCGCAATAGCCGATCCAAAATCGTGATCGACTATGCCTATGCTGTTTCCGGTGCGGTTTTACCTCAGCTGCTAGGGCAATATGACTGCGATGCGGTTGTACTCAACGCTAGTCTTAATCCTACTGCGCCTTCGATCGCAGAGAGGGATGTCATGCTCGGTCAGCTTGGTCAGGTTGTTCAGGCTTTGCAAGCGACCTTTGGCGTACAGATATCGGCAAATGGAGAACAGCTGGTATTGGTTGACGAGGTAGGCTCTCCTATTCGCGGTGAGGCGTTGACTGCGCTGATGGCTCACATGATCCTAACGGCGCATCCAAGGGGAACCGTTGTGATTCCTGTACAGGCATCAGGCGCGATCGAAGAGATTGCTCGTCGTCACGATGGCAGAGTGATTCGCACAAAAGCCAACCCTACTGCGCTGATGGAGGCTTGCCATACGCAAGAGAATGTTGTGCTAGGGGGCAGTGGAGACATGGGCTTTATCTTTCCTCAGCTTCACCCCGGTTTCGACGCGATGTTCTGTGTGGCTAAGCTGATTGAGATGCTATTAATCCAAGAGCGATCGCTTGGTCAGATCTGGGAAGAGTTACCAAGAGTGTTTCACCGATCGCAGACGATGCGCTGTCCGTGGACCATCAAAGGTGGGCTCATGCGTTATCTTGTAGAGACCCATCCAGCAGAGAGTTTGGAGCTAGTAGACGGTGTTAAGATCGTTGATGGTAGTAAGCAAAACTGGGTATTGATTTTACCGGATGCCGGGGAACCGCTAGTCCACATCTTTGCCAACAGTGAAGACCGAGATTGGGTGGATAAGCAGCTACAGGCCTATCGGCAGAAGGTTCAAGATTTTATTGAATCAGAGCAGGGAAGAAAGGAAAACGTCATATGAATAACTGCGTCTTGATGGCAGAAATTGTGCAGGCTCCGCAGCTGCGCTATACCGCTGATAATCAAACGCCGATCGCGGAGTTTGTGGTCAAGTTTCCAGGGCTAAGAGAGGGCGATGCGCCCGGCCAAATGAAGGTGGTGGGTTGGGGCAACCTGGCTCAAGAGATTCAGGAGCGATATCAAGCAGGCGATCGCGTTTTGCTAGAAGGTCGATTGAGCATGAACACCCTAGAGCGGCCCGAAGGCTTCAAAGAGAAACGGGCTGAGATGACAGCTCAACGCATTAGCCCAATTAGTGAACTGCAGTCAGTTGCGCTGGGCGAACCAACGCCGATTGCCGAAGGTCGATTCGCCAGCGGTGCTAAGCCTGCTTCTACACCGTCTGCGGCGACCGTCCCGGCCGCTTCGACAGTCGCTAAGCCTGCCGAGCCCGCACCAGATTATGACGACATTCCTTTTTAGAGCGCCTAGCGGTTTTTCTTAGGGCGCTGTGGCCTTAAAGCCGATGGCTATCGCGATGCTTCAAACGCCTCGCGGTTTTCGTATATTTCAAATACACGGTCCATGCTGGTGAGTTCAAACAGCATCTTGACCTGTGGATTAATTGAGCATACATACATCTCGCAGTCGCGCGATCGCACCGTTTTCAGTACAGAAACCAGTGTTCCTAGCCCAGAGCTATCGACGAAGGTAGTATCTTTTAGATCCATCAACAGCACATTGGAGCCACTAGACAAGGCGCGATCAACTTGTGAACGTATCTCTTGCGCTTTGGTCCCATCTAAGATGCCAGAAGGTGTCAATACTTGAACGGTTGTATCCATACTCACCAAATTCACCTGGTTTCTTTACCTGATATAGCAAAGTAAGGATGCATTCTTACTTTGTGGGTAGAGCTGCTAATTGCTCTGTAGCGGTTTTAGCCGATGAGCATATCCTAAGCAGCTCTACGAAAGCTATAGTGGTCAGTTTACACTGATTTTCGTGCTGATTTGAGGACAGCAGACTGATCGCGTTTGTCGAGTCAATTAGGATACCTTCACTGGCTAGAACCTTTGTATAACAGCAGACAGTCTGACTCAAAGATGTTCTAACGCGCTAGGACGTTTGGTCGTAGGAAGCACAGCTTTGAGAGCGTCGGCTTTAGGGAACATAAAGCTGACCCAGCTGATGGTGCTGGCCAATAGTGATCACTAAATCAACCTGCCTATTGTTGTGACTAGGGCGCGTCATCGGTTCAATAAATAGCTGGGGATGCAGCGCCTGCCAAAAGTACCTAACAAAAGCGGCAATCTCTTCGTCAGATAATCCGCTTTTCCCTTCAGCTATCATCTGTTGTTCAGCTTGCTGTCGCCACCGTTGAGAAAGCCGGTAGTCTTCTAGTGATAGCACTATCAAACTGTTTAAGTAATTCCAGAGCGGTAGATACGCGCTCAGTTGTCGGTTGCAATCATAGGCAAATACGCGGTCAGCTTCGGTATCTATCGGTTCTGGCAGTCTACAAAGTTCGCTGAATGCCTCATCGGGTAAAGGCGGTATACCCACACACCACCCCTCAAACAAGACAATTGTTGGCCTACTTATCAACTCTAACTCAGTGCGATCGCCTCGGCCCCCATACAAGGACTTATCGAATCGAGGTAGCTGCACTTGCTCGTCTGGGACAGCCTTGATGATTTGAGCAAAGGTTCTTAGACCTAGATCAATGTCATGAGTACCTGGCGGTCCTCGCCAAACGAACCGTGGATCTTTTTCCCTAAGTTCGCAACGTTCTGCGTAGGTCAGGTATAGATCATCAAGGGATAGCACGGCTATCTGCTGGCCTAGCTCACGCAGTAAAAGCTGTAAAATTTTTGAAAGCGTCGTTTTGCCGCTTCCTTGCCCTCCTAGCATGCCTTGGACAAACAGATGCGTTCCTTGCGAGGCTTTGATCTGCTGCGCTTGGTTAATCTTTAGCGCTAGAGGCAGCCAAAGCCTCCACATTGGCTCAATCCAAGCTGCCCAGTCGCCCGGTAGCGGTAGTTTGATCTGTCCTAGCTGTAGCTTTTGAACGATAGATTGCAGTAGATGACTGCGATTGCTCAATGCCGATCCTACCGATGAAGCCTCTAACTGCCATACAGCGGCGCGCTCAGGAGCCAGCATCCAGTTAGTTACCTGTTCGTATTGAGCAGCTGTCGGCGTCTTGCCTTTTCCCCACAGGATGATAATCGGCCAGATACTATCAAACATCTTGTCGCTTACATAGGGAAAGTCGCACTTGAGTAACGCTTTTGAGTAAAGGCTTTGAGTAAGGGGTTTTGAAGTAAAGAGCTTTGAACCGAAGGGTTCTTTGGTTTTGTGGCTTCAGCTAGGCTCTCTAAGATGAACAAAGATGCTAACAGTTTCTTTCTCGCGAGTCGCAGCAACCGTATCGATATGGGAAAACACGGGAGCGGTAATAGTCGACACCTGCTTAAGTGCAGGAAATCTACGATTGAGCGCAGGCGCGACGGTCGGCCAATCAAGATAGATATAGCCCTCACTAGCAGCCTTACTAGCGGTCGTGGCCATTGGGGCAATCGCTTGTTCAAACCGCGCTGACTCTACCAATGGCTCTGACGCTACTAGCATTTTGTTCATTGCCCTCAAAGAGTCTGTAAAAATTTCATAGCGTTCTTGCTGTAGGTGCAAACCGAGGAGTTCTGTTTTCAGTTCACTACCTGAGCGCTGAGCGCTTTTAGAAGCGCTCAGTCGGGTCCAGGCTGTTACTGTTGTATCTCCTACAGAGACAGGCACTTTACTATAGCCAGCGGCGATCGCGTACTGATCTAATGCTGCAATTCCTGCCTCATCTCGTTCAACAACTAAGCCCCAATCCTGTGATCGCCCGGTACTCAGTTTGCTTAGAGCGTAGTCCCCTGTCGCCCAGCCCCACAGAGTGTCGTCAGTCTCTACCTGTAATGCTGGTTGCAACAGCGTAGGCAGCGCCTCAGTAGATAGGCCAACTGTTGCTAAATCTGATCTAAGCTGAGCAATATTGTGACCAGCGAGCACAATCTCACTATCTGCAGGCAAGAGCGCTAAGGTCTCTATAGGACGATCATCAGAGCGATCATCCAGGGGGCGATCTAGGTCTAGCTTTGTAGGCCTACTCCCAGGGGGCAGTGACTGTTGTGCTAGGTGGGTTGAGGGTCGTACCTCTGCAATCACACCGGTCCTGGCTAGTCCTAACGCCGCTGCAAATGACTTGTTTGAGCTAGCGTCACTAAGCGCGTCACTAGGTAGGTTCAGATCGAAATAGGCCAAACCAATCCGAGATCCAGGTAGAGCAGCAATGGTTTCGCGATACGCCGAGTTTTGAGCTAGATTTTCGGCAGTTTGAGCAACCTGGAGGCTACGCCTAAGCACCCGAACATCATTCGCTAGTAAAACAAACCGATCACCTACTAAGGCAGTCGCTTTGACTACCGATGATGACGGTGATGATAGAGATGAGAGAATCCGAACGCCGCTAATTCTTTCACTATTGGGGATATTTCCAGATAGTGCCTGCTGCTGCCAAAACAGCTGCAAGAACTCTTTTGCCTGCTGCTGTCGGTTTGGTGCAATTTCAGCAGCGACTAAATAGCCTGGTTGCTGACCATTTGAAGGATCTACATCTAGATCGGCAACGGCGCGGGCAAACGTTACTTCGTCTCCAATCCAAGGCTGGATAGTTTGTTCGTAGTCCAACCCTGTTTTATCTAGAAATTGTTGCTTGATCTGATCAATTTCCTGTACAGTCTGCTGCCGCTGCTCAGGGTTTTCTAACGATTGTAAGAAAGCAACTAGCTTCTGCGGCTGTACTAGTAGCGAAACTGATAGATCAGACTGGCTAGGCACAAACAAAGTGGCAGCAGCAACTGGGCGATCGCTCCCACTAAGCAGAGATAGCGGACTGTTCGATTCTAGATAAAGGAAACCACCGATACCGCATAAGAGAAGTATGGATGAGAGTGCCAGCATCGCTGCATAGAATCGCTCTGACCAAAATCCTGACCAAAATCCCCGCTTAGAGCGACTAGATCCAGAGGCTTTTGAAGCAGCGACCATGCCTGTCACACTCGTAAACAACCTAGATAAGTTTAGAGTATTTAGGTTTACCAGGTCATCTCAGCAGCGACGTACCATTTTTGGTCTAGAAGGCTCCATAGGTGCTACACCAATAGAGCCAGGCTAAACTTTCTCTATGGCGATTGCTAACTTATGACGATTGCCATAGGGATAGCTAGCTCAAACCGCGGCTACGCCAAACACCTATCAGCTCGCCGTCAATACTCACTTCTGCGGCCGGATACTCCATAGGCGCAAACCGCGGATTAGCCGGTTTAAGCGTTACCTTGCCGTCTTCGAGGTAATAGTATTTCAACGTCATCGCCGATTCTACTCTCGCAGCCACAATCGTACCGTTACGAATTCGCTTAGGATCTTGCACTTTACGCATGATCACAATATCGCCATCGTCGATCAGAGCTTCTATCATCGAATCACCTCGTACTCTTAGTGCGAAGTCACTTCCTTTGAAGTCAAGCGCTGTCGGATCGAATCGCTCTAGGGTTTCATCCGCGTCTAAGGTGTCAGCGAATGTTTCAACAATAGAGCCTGCTGCGATCGCACCGAAAATTGGCACGCCCTGCTTATCTTTCAAAATCCGGATTGTTCGCGCCTGTCCTTCTTTCCATTCGATATAACCTTTGCGACGCAGATGATCGAGTCGGCTTTGCACAGGCGCAGGCGATTTCAGCTTCATTTCGCGCATCATCTGCCGAATCGAAGGAGAATGACGATTCTCACGAATATAAACAACAAGCCAATCGTATAATTCCTGTTGCGCGTGAGTAAGAGGTTCCATCAAAATTTGCAGAACTACCAGCTATCTACTAATAAGAACAACCGTACCAACTCACATCGCTTTTGTCCACAGTCAACTTCATACCCCCTTACAAAAGGCAAACAGAACAAAAGGCAAACAGAAGCGCCAGACGCCCCATAAACTATCTCACCCAATCCAAATGCGCGCGCCACTACCTTGCAGCGACCATCACGACTAAGGTAGTCACTAACGCTGGAACTTCACTTTTTAGTTGAGTCATCAATGCAGGGGCCAAAACTATCAGAAAAGGGATAGTGTCAGCCTAAGTCGACACTACCCCTTCTTCTACAAGCTTGAATCAATAGCCTCAAGCTCTTTGGTTCAAAGACAATCTGCTCGTGCTAGCGAATGTACTCTTTGAGAACGCTGTTACGATTGGGATGACGGAGCTTACGCAGTGCCTTAGCCTCAATCTGACGAATTCGCTCACGAGTGACGTTGAAAATTTGACCAATCTCTTCGAGGGTCTTCATCCGGCCATCGTCTAGACCGTAACGCAGACGCAGCACATCACGCTCACGTGGACTCAACGTACTTAGCACGCTTTCTAGATCTTCGCGCAGTAAGCTCTTGGAAACCTCATCTTCAGGGGTTTCCCCGTCGGACTCAATGAAGTCACCTAAGCGAGAATCCTCTTCTTTACCGATGGGCGTTTCTAAGGAAATTGGCAGTTGTGCCGACTTGGCAATAAAGCGTAGCTTCTCGATGGTCATTTCCATACGAGTTGCAATTTCTTCTTCAGTCGGCTTACGACCAAGTTCTTGAGAAAGCAACTTAGTAGTCTTTTTAATCCGAGAGATGGTCTCATACAGGTGAACTGGAAGCCGAATAGTGCGAGATTGATCTGCAATTGCCCGAGTAATTGCCTGACGGATCCACCAGGTCGCGTAAGTAGAAAACTTGTAGCCTTTCTCGTGGTCAAACTTTTCAGCAGCGCGAATGAGGCCCAAGCTGCCCTCTTGAATTAGGTCTTGAAAAGATAGACCTCGATTCATATATTTCTTGGCAATTGATACCACTAGGCGCAGGTTAGACTGAACCATCTTGTCTTTCGCTCTACGCCCTTGATATAAGCGGCGACGGAATGCCGGTAGCGGCATGTCTACAGCATTCGCCCAGTCTGCATCAGTAGGCTCATCGTCTAGCTGGTCGTCAATCTCATCTCGAATACGCTCTAGCTCTAACAAATCAGCGATTTTTCGAGCTAGTTCAATCTCTTCTTCAGCGCGCAAGAGTCTGATCCGACCAATCTCCTGTAGATATAGGCGAATAGAATCTTCGGTATAGTGCTTTTTCTTGGTTTGAGCGGTCCGACGACGGGCTTTGCCCTTAGCGGCACCCCGAGTTGCTTTGGCCTTGGTAGCAGTGCCTTCCTCTGCTACGCCAGTCTCATCTTTCGTTGTCTTCGCGGTCCCTTGTTTAGCTGCTTGACTAGTGGCTTCACTCTTCCCGGTCAAGTCGATAGTTACTGAAGTTACTGATGCTGCTGACTGACTAGTCGCTTTGGCCTCAATAGTAGACTCTAAAGTTTCAAGTGTTGTATTAGCCTGGGTCATGCCGCGTTCCTTGTGCTCCTTCTTAGTGAGTAACGTGTGAGTAATTTGCGTAATTTAGATTTTGTGGTGTGATGCTTAGGTAAGACGTAGGCCCTAAGCAACCTGGTGCTCAACATTAATTGTCGGTAAACTTCTATGTGCATATCTTGTATGCAGGGAAGTTTTCAGCTCCAGTCTTACGACAGATTCGATCTGCAGATTCAACCTTCTAACATATATTCGTTGATGCTTCCTTACAGATACCTATACCGACGTAACTAGTAACCTAGCTGAACTAGGCTTACTTTCTAACTTTCAGCTTGTCGTCCTTGAAATTTAGCAGTCCAAGACTAACAGCTAGCGTTTAGCCAGTGTCAATAGAACCTGCAAGGAGCACCTATCCTATGTACTTAGCCTTCCTGTAAAGTGCGCCTCCCTAGAAAATACAAAAGCCTCTATGGCCGGTATTGATAAACAGCTGCATTTTGAGGACTACCGAACTCAACTAAGCACCAACTAAGTACATAGTGTGGAGATCGCTTGAGCAGTTTCATGGGAACCTCAGCACAGATGAGCTTCTTTGAGCTGACAGGAGGCTACCCACTAATCAAAATAAAGTTAAAATGCCATCGTCGAACCCAGTAGATTGTATCCTTTAGGACAGAAATTAGCCACTAAAGTTCCAGCCGAAAAAGTCGATTGGGCTCCTAACATTTTCACAGCTGCATTGTTACAGTGGTAACACGGACTACTTAAAAATGCATGCTATGTATTAACCTTTCTCAAATAAAATTCATGCATGCCGTTTTTGATCCCATGGTAAGAATGAACTATGGAGAGAGACGGGCTTTTTTTAGGCGGTTGTCTTCATACCATTGTGCGATCGCTGGAACCCAATCCTGAAACTGTGGCCAGATCGCTTCGCATAGCTTTTGTGCTTCTAGCTGAGCATCTGCTTTCCAGCGCAAATCTAGAAGATGCATTAAAGAACGAGCATTTGCAGATACTACCCAATGCTGTCTGACGTCGAATGGAATTAGCCCCCGGGCATGCTCTTCAGAAAATCCCTGCTCAATTCGCATTTGATAGCGCTGAGCGCCTTTGACGCACCAGTCTAAGTCTTCTTGACGAAGCGCTTCTGTATAGTCATACTTTTTGCCTTGACGGTCAGTGTAAGAACCGACAGGTCGTAGGTAAAAGACATCTTCTACATCCGTTTTACCACTAGCCACATCGGCAATACGAGCGCCTGTGTATCGAAAAGATTGAACATCAAAGCTCAAGCCAACGCGGTGAGTACGAATCTGTTGCATGGTCGAATGGGGGAAAAAGCCACAGTTCAGCACAATCTGAGGGTGTTCTAGGGGGCCATAGTGACCGCGCCCTCCTTTGAGCAAGTTGCGAATGACTAGCTCTCCAGCCTTCTCTTCTGAAGGCCATTCGACGCGCTGGTCCCACACGAACGCTTCTGCGTAATCTTGGTGCATGGCAGCGTAGATAGTTTGCTGTGGGTTGGGTGTTTTTGAGATGACCTCAACTCTGAAGCGATCCATAGATGATGAAGGAAAAGACAGGGTTTATATCTTCCTCGATCATCATCGTTAATTGGTAATCGAACCCCATAGCTTAATATTTTGTCGGTTTCTACGCTTAGTGATGTTCGGATGCCAACATGAGCGCAAACCTGATTAACCTTCTAAAATAAGAGCACCTTGGTAGAGAAAACTCTATTCAACTGCTCAGATATTTGGAATATAGCAATATGGCATTTTTTGGAATGGGTCTTGGCAAGAAGGATGTCCTGCCCAGCGAGAAAGAGGCACTTCCTGGCCGTGAAAAGGCAATGTCGGTAGTCAATAAACACTACGTCAATGACAATCCAATTCAAGGACCGTTTCCTGAAGGCATGGAGACAGCGATGTTTGGGCTGGGCTGCTTTTGGGGTGCAGAGCGAAAGTTCTGGCAGGCAGAAGGTGTATATAGTACTGCTGTTGGCTATGCCGCTGGCGTCACGCCAAATCCTACCTACCGAGAAGTTTGCTCTGGTATGACAGGTCACAATGAGGTTGTCTTTGTGGTCTTTGATCCAAAGGTGATTAGCTATGACGCTCTACTGAAGCTTTTTTGGGAGAGCCATAATCCTACTCAAGGAATGCGACAGGGTAACGATAGAGGAACACAATATCGTTCTGGCATCTATACCTATTCTGACGCGCAGCTAGAGGCGGCTAAGAAGTCTAAGGAAATGTACCAGGAGGCTTTGAGCAAGTCCGGCTACGGTGAAATCACAACTGAAATTCTGCCAGCGCCTGAGTTTTATTACGCAGAAGACTATCATCAGCAGTATCTAGCGAAAAATCCAGGTGGCTACTGTGGCCTAGGGGGTACTAATGTATCTTGCCCGATTGGAGTGGGTGCAGTTTCGTAAGCGTTCGTTTTAGCTAAGCCGCTTGTAATTACTGAACTTAATAACGATCTAGTTTAGAACGCCAGTTTAGAACGCCATGGTAAGGGATTAACTGCCATGGCGTTTCTGGTGCCACTGCCAGGCATGGGCAATGATGTTTTCTAGGTCGGGGTACTGGGGCTGCCAGCCAAGCACTTTCCTGGCGCGATCGCTAGTCCCTACTAGGCTGGGCGGATCACCAGGACGGCGCTCACACGGCACCGCTACAATCTCTTTGCCGGTTACTTGCCGGGCAGTCTCAATGACTTCTTTGACTGTATAGCCGTTGCCATTACCCAAGTTAAAGAAAGCCGTTTCACCCGCTTCTAATAGATACTCAACTCCCTTCACATGAGCATCTGCGAGATCAGACACATGGATATAGTCACGAATGCAGGTGCCATCTCTAGTCTCATAGTCGCTACCAAAGATAGAAATAGAATCCCGCTTACCTAGCGCTGCAAACAGAACGAGTGGAATTAGATGTGTTTCAGGATTGTGATCTTCTCCTAATCGGCCTTGCGAGTCAGCGCCTGCTGCATTGAAATATCGAAAGCAAACCGACTGCAAGCCGTAGGCAGACTGAAAGTCGAGCAGCATCTTCTCTACCATCAGCTTACTCGTGGCATAGGGGCTGATCGGATTTTGTGGGTGGTCCTCGGGTATAGGGACCGTTTTAGGCGGGCCGTAGATAGCGCACGTAGAAGAAAATACCAAGCGTTTAAAGCCTGCTGCCACCATTGCCTCAAGTAGATTTAGCGTGCCACACACGTTGTTTCGATAATATTTTGCCGGCTCACTAACTGATTCACCTACCGCAATGTAGGCCGCAAAGTGCATTACGGCTGCCACGTTGTAAGTGCTAAAAATATCGTCTAGCAGTGCTCTATCTGCCGTATTGCCAACGATGAGCTTAGCCTTCAGATGACGCTCAGCGAGTTCTTTATGGCCATATTCTAAGCTGTCTAGAATAACCGTCTGGTAGCCCGTTTCCTCTAACGCTAGAACAGCGTGAGAGCCAATATAACCAGCCCCTCCTGTGACTAGAATAGTTGGCTTTGAGCGATCGGTCGTACTAGGCGTAGAGATGGTAGCCATAGAAGTGCTGGATGTTTAGAAGTTCTAGGGGTAATTGGAAGAAGAGTTGTGGAAGCGAAGCGAAGCGCGGTTCAGAGGGGCTATAAGCTGCTTAGGACTAGATTATCTCGATGGACCACTGTTTCAGCCCCTTTGTAGCCTAGTAGGCTAGGAATATCTGTAGACTGGTGACCACAAATCTTTCTTAGGTCTTCATCACTATAATTCACCAATCCTCTTGCAATCTCCTGTCCGGATGCATCACAAATAACAACTGCATCTTGCACCGTAAACTCACCTTCTACCTCAATAATGCCTGCTGGCAGCAGCGATTTGCCTGCGCTCTGAATTGCTTTGATCGCACCGCCATCTAGATATAGGCGTCCGGCGGGAATTGTATTGCCAAAGATCCACCGCTTTCTAGCAGAAGCTTTACTAGGCTGCGCTTCAAAGAATGTGCCAATGGCCTCACCCTGCAAAATTTTGATCAGACTTTCAGGTGTCTGACCTTGGGTAATGACAGTGTGAGTTCCAGCAGCGATCGCAATCTTTGCCGCTTCTAGTTTGGTAGACATGCCGCCTGTCCCCCAGCTGCTACCAGCAGCGCCAATCTTAGCCTCTAGCTGATCAATATGTTGAACGCGGCTAATTGGCTGAGCGGTTGGGTCTTGGCGCGGATCGGCTGAATAGAGCTGATCGACATCGGTCAGCAAAAATAAATAGTCAGCGCCCACTAAACTAGCCACTAGAGCAGAGAGCGTGTCATTGTCACCAAACTTGAGTTCGTCGACAGCAACGGTATCGTTTTCGTTGACGATAGGAATAATCCCCATCTGCATGAGCTGACGGAAAGTGCGGTAGCTGTTTACGTAGCGCGATCGCAAAGATAAATCGCTACGGGTGAGCAATACCTGGGCGATGGGCTGACTTAACGAAGTGAAAAAATCGTCATAAACTCGTACCAGCCGACCTTGCCCCACCGCTGCTACTGCCTGCTTGAGCGCTATTGTCTTTGGCCGTTGAGTGATACCTAACCGGGCGCAACCGACCCCAACCGCACCTGAAGAAACCAAAATTATCCGGTGTCCTAATCGCTGGAGCTGACAGAGTGTTTCTACTAATCTGCCTAAGGTTGCTAGCGCTAGGTGGCCTGTCTCTGCGCGAGTCAGGCTAGAAGTGCCAATCTTGACAACGATTGTCTGAGAAGGTAAAGAGTTGGCAATGTTTCCGTCGTGCTGTGGCATAGCGTGACATAAGCTGAGTAATCGCAAAACCGCCCTTGGATACGGCAGTTACGGGGGTCAAAACTGTAAACATTAAAAATGGGGACAGGATTAGACCTGCCCCCATGCTATTTAAAGCAATTGTGTATTATCGAATTTGATATTTTTGTTTTTGAAAGTAAAGCTTCTTGTATAAAGTTAGCTTCTTGTAAATTATCCTCTACAAACCACGAACCGATACCTTATTTAATATTCTTTTTAGATTGCGGTATTTGAAGGTGGCAGTATTTAGATGGTTGAATTCAGATGATTGAAATGTTCTCAACTGAGCCAGGTTCATAGAGGATCGTTTAGAACTGCTTGTCCGAACATGCGAAGTTCAGTGTATTCGGAAGCAGGAGCATAATAGGGATAGGTTTTCACAGATAATCTAAGGAACTTGACCTATGGAATTGCTTTTAGCGTAATGCCCAGCTGCCGGGAGATCCAAAATTCTGCGTTGCGTAAGATGTTTTTGGGATCCTTTGAATTGGGCTCAAGCATAGGTGCCACTAAAATAGTGAACAGACCTAGACGGTTGCCTGCTAGTACATCTGTAAATAGGCGATCGCCTACCATGGCAATCTGCGCTAGCGGTAAATCCATTGCGGTTGCGGCTGCCCGTAACTTACGACGAGAAGGCTTGCCTGCACTGGCGACAAAAGGCACCTCCAAGCTCTCAGCAATCTGGCGAATACGATCTTGGCCGGTGTTGTTACTGACTAATGAGAGGGGCACTGCCTGCTGAATACTTTTTGCCCAGGTAAGCACATCAGTATCTACTAGCGCTCTTCCCACTGGCACGATGGTTTCGTCTACGTCTAGAACTAATCCTTTTAGCCCTTTGTGCTCGAGAAGGTCAGGTGTGATACCTAGCACAGACTCTTCTAGGACTAAGTCTGGCTGCAAAAGTTCAATCCAACTCATAGCAATGTATTTTTAAGGTATTTGGCTGACAAAGGGGTGTTTGGCTGATAAGAAGCTTGGATGCCTATCTAGATAATCAGATAATGGGTTAGTTGAATCTAGTCAACGACTCAATCTAGTCGGCTAGTTAGTGCCGACATCGGTTCTAGTATCATCTAGTATCAAATTCATCACGGATTGTAGCTTGCGCGCGCAAATGCTCATCAAAGCTACGGCTAAACACATGGGTGCCATCATAGCGAGCGACAAAGAAAAGAAAATCGGTCGGCGCCGGACTAAGAGAAGCTTCTAAGCTCGCTGCGCCTGGGCTAGCAATGGGTGTAGGTGTCAACCCCGGATTGATGTAGGTATTGTAGGGGTGAGGCGTTTCTACCTGGGCGTAGGTTAGCGGCTGTTCTGGCGTTTGGATGATGTCGAACGCGTATTCAACGGTTGGGTCAGAGCCTAGCGTCATCCCTTCTTCTAGGCGACGAGCAAAGACGCTGGCAATTTGATCGCGCTCATCTGCAACAACCGACTCTTTCTCAACGATGCTAGCTAAGGTTACCCAGTCCAAAAGGCTGTAGCTGCTAGGCTGGGAATCGTAGATGGGTAGCGCTACAGCTTCAAACTGACTGAGCATAGCGTCTATCAGGCTCTGGGCGCTGACGATATCGCTGCCAATTTGGTAGGTATCAGGATAGAGAAAGCCCTCGAGATGCGGGAGGCCCTCTGGCAACCAGGGATATTTTTCATAGGGAATATTCTCAGTGGCTGCCATGAATTCTTCGGCTGTGGTAAAGCCCCTAGCCTCAAAGCGTTCGGCCATTTGGGAGCGCCGCCAGCCTTCAGGGATGGTAAAGCTAATCTGGACAACGTCACCGTCCCAAATAGTGCTAGCAATCTCGTCTAGACTCTGAGTTGGAGAAATGACATAGCTACCTGCTTGAAAGCCACCAGTGTCGCCATCTCGAAAGGATTTCCACCTAGATAGTAGCTTCCAAGCAGTCGTAGATTTGATTAAACCCGCCATTTCTAGATCTTGGCCAATCTGATTAGCGGCCGTGCCTGGTGGGATTTGAATCTGTACAAAGCTATTCTCAGCGGCTTCACCCTCTGCTTCTAAGACTGGGGACTTCGCCCAGCTCCACCAAAGCCAGCTTTGACTAGCTACACCTGCAGCTATGGACGCTAACACAATCGGAAATAGACGTTTCAAACCACTCATATCAGGATGGACGGAACACAATAGGCATTATCGAAGATGCCATGATTCAGGACGCTAAGTGAAGCAGCACAGTTTGTGCCTGCCGCACTCACTTTTGCACTTGCCAGTGCAACACGTCTAGTCCAAGACCTCAAAGAGCTTGTCTTCTAGCTGCGATCGCATCTTCTGGAAATCGTCTGGTTCAACGAGTTCGATTGAACCATCGCTGTTCCTTTGAGCAAAGAATAGTAATGGTTCGAGAGGTGTGCACAGGGTGTATTGAGCATCCTTGTGAAAGAAAGTAGCCAGCATCTGAAAGTCTTCAGTCACTGGATGGGCATCGTCTTCACCGATGTCTAGAGAGAAGCAGTCATCTTCATCTGCTTCTGGTAAATCGCCTGCAGCCGTCAAGGTGTGTGCCGACCGTTCTAGGATTAGATCGAGCTCAGCCAGTACCGCCCGTGCTGATGGAAACAGCTCGTCGATCGCCTCATCTTCGACATCGACTAATATCTCAGCAGCTTCGTCACCCTCTGCTTCATCATCTGGTTCCCAAACAAAGATTTCGATCGGTAGATTGACCGGTAGCAGCAGTAAAAACTCTGTTCCTTCTACGTCAATGCTTTTCTCTATGTAGCAAGCGAGTTCTCTGCCCTCCTCATCACTGAGGCTGATAACAGGATATTCAGCGGGTTCGTCTAACATGTTGGAATTGATGGACACGGTTCTCTTCTCCTAGTTAACTGGGTGGTCTTGACCAGGTGGTCTTGACAAGTAGTCTTGCCTGGAAGTTAGTGGTATGTGCTCACTTGAGTTGATGACTTAAAGCTTGCTGGCCTGAACGTGCTCTAGCTTGGGGAGTTCAGACGGAGACGCCGTTCGTCTAACCACTGCTGCAGGATGATAGCAGCGGCTTTTCGGTCGATTAGTTCTTTGCAGTTGGTCAGCGATCGCCTTTCGGCTAGCAGCATTTGCTCAGCTTGGAAGGACGTCAATCTCTCATCGACAAACTCAACTGGCAGCCCGAGTACTTTGGATAATCGATGAGCAAACTTCTGAATCTTTTTGGCCTGGAAGCCTATTTGCCCATCCATAGTGTAAGGTAGTCCGACCACCAAAACTTCAACCGATCGCGCTTGGATGAGTGTTTCAAGCGGGACAATGATGCTCTCAAAACTAGTTTTGTAAAGGGTGGTGAGACCCGTGGCAATCAGACCTGTGCGATCGCATCCCGCTACACCGATCCGTTTTGCCCCTAAATCCAGTCCCAGCGCAGAAACCATAGTCCTATCTACAAAAGCCGTATCAAAGAGCTAACTTCGCTCTACCACTTTTTTTGCTTTACCCTTCTTTATCAGCGTCTATAGCGTCAAGATCTAAATTAGCTAGTCGCTGGTCTGCTGATAGTTTCGACACCTTCTCTAGAGAAAACCGATCCCAGGCCATCCCATCGCCAGAAGGATCGTCAAGCGCTGGGCCTAGGTTTGCCCCTCGCCAGGAAAACCTTCCTGGTAAAGGGGACCCCGTAGGCTGCAAGCCAGGTAGTACATCTGGCATCTTCAATCCTTCCAAAGCGCCCGCTTTAGCCTCGCGAACCTTGTGCCACACAGAGCGGGACATCATCAGCGTATGGTCAATCTCTAGCGCTCCAATCTGATGTAGATACGCCTCTCGCTCAGTCTGATAGTCCAAAGACAGAATTCGCAGCGGTTGATTTGGAAACTTTTGGACCACGCCTGCCATCTGTGCCATCAATTCTGGATAAAGCCAAGTATAAGCTGGATGCACGGTCAGCTTTGCACTATGAGCTTCCATACCATCTCGGCATAGCTTCAGCTCAAAGTAACCAATCGCTGTTTTCCGCTGAGGCTCAAAGACATAGGCGGACACCGTTTCTTTTTTGTGCATCCAGCGGACAAATCGAGTCTTGATTTTGCCAGGAAGGGTCGTCTTAAAGTCATGAATCTGATAGTCGAGAACCTGACGAACCAAAGGTGGAATAGAGACGGTCTCTAGCTGATAGATCAGCTGAGCGTCCGCGTTGCTAACAGGCAATAAGTTAGGGATATCTGGATCGCGCTCGGATAGAATAGCCAGCTGTTCTGGCTGAATAGACCAATAGGTGACTCTTGCTAACGGCTGAAAACCGTTTTGGCGATACAGTGCTAGTCCAAACTGATCATTCACATCAGTTTCACTAATCCAATATTGTGCCTCACGAATGTGCTCAAAACAGTAGCGTAATAGCTGCGAGCCTACATCCATTGATAGGTGCAGTTTGGGCTCATCGGTTTGTTCAGCTTCAACCGCCTTCGCCTGGGAGTTAGATAGATTGACCAAAATCCGATCAACCTTCCAGGTGCTCAGCGTCCGGTTGAACGGAGAGACTTGGATCATGCCCTGGGGCAGCCCATTCGCTTCAGCTACGAAAGTAGAAAACAGATGCCTTAAAGGACTAGGCAATAGTGCTACTGCCTTCATAGGACCGTACCAACGGCGCATCTGCCGAACGTAGTCTTCTACAGCTTGAACATCCGTATCATGAGAGGCCACTTCTTTAGAGTTGTCGCTGACAAAAGCATCTAGATCACGCAGATGCACGGAGCGGATAGAGAGCTCTGTGGTTTTGGAGTTTCTGCGAGTCATGGCTTTCCTATTGAAAGAGGTCTATCAGCTTTTGGGTCGAATGAGAACAACCGGAGTTTGCTCATCGGCATTCCCGGCTGGATTATCGAGCAGTGCTTGAACGAGGAGCTGCTCGTTTGTATTTTCGCTCTTGGCTAATATTTTAACCGCTTTTAAATCGTTGACATCGACGATGGCTGCTTTAAGTCCTGTTTCCTCATAGATTTGGTCTACGAGCTGCTGAGACTGACTTGGACCTAGCACAATGAACTGATCGAATGGAGGCAAGGTTCCTGTGACATCGTCGATCAGCCTAGCCTGCTCTCCAGCCAGCCGATAGAACATGCCTGGACTACCAAAGATCTTGGCGAGAGCCCCAATAGCAAAGGCGCTACCTACCTGCCACGGCCCTGATACATCGATTAGTGTCTGCATTCCGCAGGCTGTCGCTAGGCTCGATGTCGGCATGAAGTAATAGCATAATCGCTTGGCTAGCCAGCCTGGCGTGACTGTTGTTGGATGACGCAGACGGTTTTGCATGATAGCGACAGGCGTTTCGCCGATGGTGACGATATCACCTGGCTGAGCACAGGGAGCAACGTATTTTTTGACGACTTCTACCGTGCTATCAAGGTTTGTGAGTAGATGCGTAGGAATAGGCAGAACGTGGGCAACGCTGTTTTCGCGCCAGCTGTTGGCTGCCTCTGGGTTAGGATACTTTAGCGGGGCGACCAGGTGTCCGGTTTTAGGGATGCGGCCTTCGGGCCCGTAGGTTAGATAGTTGACCTTGACCCACAATGATTTTAGCTGGCTAAGATCTGGGCCGGTAATGTCTACTTTGATGTTAGCCTGAGTTGATTTGCCGACTTTGACAATGTAGGCGAACCAGTAGTTATCAGCGCGAGCAGGAAAGTCCTCGTGTGCTGGGGTAATTTCTGTTTTGACAGTGATTCCTTCTAGGCTGCCGCTAGAGAGCAGTTCGTAGTCAATATCGACTTCTGGAATAAAGATTTCAAGCGTCCGGGTGCGGTTGGTAAAAACAGTATCGAAAGAAAGGACGTAGCGATCAGGCTCATAGATATCAAATCGCCAGTCAGTAGCACTTAGCGTTAGGTCATTACCAGGACGCTGACGGTATTGCCATTCTATGAGCAAGTAGCTAACGATGCAGAGCATAGCCAGCACTATCACCAACGAGCCTATTAACGCCATACGAACCCTACGCTCCCAACATAGCTAAGATAAACCAAATTTCTTAAGACCCAGATTGTATAGCACAGTTTGCATAATGCAGTTTGCATAACCTTCGCATAACCAATTGCATAATGCAGTTTGCATAACCTTCGCATAACCAACCTTCGCATAACCATAAGCGTGCGGATAAGCGACTGACTCAACTCTACAGGGCCAAAATCACAGAACCAAAATGTACGAGGATCGTCAGCGGCTTGAGATTAGGTCAGCTTACAGCGCTTAAAGTAGATTGAATAGAGCATCGTCGAGCTCGTAGCCTAGCATCTGAGTCATAAACTTTAGTCTAGAGCGGCCATTGATGTTGTTTTGCTTCAGCCACCGGTCTAGGACAAAAACCTTGCTCATCACGAAAATTTCAAGGGCTTCGGGGTTGTAGCGAATGCCATCAATCGGGCTAAATTGGTGAGGAACCAGCATGGCGGTGTAGCGACTAAGCTCGCCCGATTCCCAGTCTAGATACAGGGCTAGCCAGGGATAGAAGGTATCCAAACGGATGAACCACAGACGAACTTCTGGGATTTCAGAAAGTTCACGTGGGTCACTCGGATCGCGAGGAAAGTCGATTTCAAAGCTGAAGCTAGCCTCTTGATCGTTTAGGCGAGTTTGATCGGCGGCGATCGCATCGATAACGGCTTTAGCAGGGGAAAGATCAAGCGTTTGGAAGTGAACCGGAGTTAGGGCGATCGCATGCTTCATTAGATTTGACATGTCGTCGGGCATGTTGTCAGAAAGAGGTTGTCGGACAATAACGGCGGAAAATGATTATCGAGGTTCTAACGGGTGGATAATGGCTAAATCACAATAGCCGACTACACCCGCTTATCTCAAAAAACTACTTGTCTAAAAAACTACTCGTCTAAAAAACTACAGATGCATCAAAGCTATAGACTATCCAATCTAGCCACCTTCTTTCTTTTTATCTTTGCCTGATCGCTATGGTTGACTCTTTTACGCCTTCTATGAACAACCCTATGCGTATTTGCATCACTCTAGGCACTCGCCCTGAGGCGATTAAATTAGCGCCTGTCATTCAGACCTTTCGAAAGCTGGCGCAGTTTGACACCAAAGTTGTTCTGACTGGGCAGCACCGCGAAATGGTTGCTCAGGTGATGTCGTTATTTGACCTAAAGGCTGATCACAACCTAGATATCATGCAGCCTAAGCAGACGCTAGGCGAAATCACCCGCCGTAGCCTAGAAGGGCTAGAAAGACTTTTTGTCGATCTAAAGCCCGCTATGGTAATTTCCCAAGGCGATACCACCACCGCTTTTGCCGCCGCCTTGGCCGCTTTTTATCAGCAAATCCCGGTAGGCCATGTTGAGGCTGGCCTGCGCACCGACAATATTTTGGATCCTTTCCCAGAAGAAGCTAACCGCCGGCTAGTTTCTCAGATTGCCACCCTACACTTCGCTCCTACCCAAACCTCAGTTGCCAATCTGAAAGCTAGCGGCGTCACTACTGGCATTCATCAGACCGGTAACACCGTCATTGATGCTCTACTACGAGTGGCAGATCAGTCCCCTAGCTGCGATATTCCAGGACTAGATTGGTCCAGCCATCGTGTCATTCTCTCCACGGTTCATCGCCGCGAAAACTGGGGCACACCTTTAGTCAACATCGCCCAAAGCTTTCTACAGATTTTAGAGAAGTTCCCAGATACGGCTTTGCTGCTGCCGTTGCATCGTAATCCGACCGTGCGCGATCCCCTTAAAGCCGCGCTAGATAGCCATCCTCGAACCTTTCTAGTCGAGCCGCTAGATTACGCGCAGCTAGTAGGCGCGATGAAGCGAGCATACCTACTGCTCACTGACTCAGGCGGACTTCAAGAGGAAGCGCCTGGACTAGGCAAACCTGTGCTGGTTTTGCGAGAGACCACCGAACGTCCTGAAGCGATTACTGCTGGTACGGCTAAACTCGTTGGCACTAAGCCTGCCCAGATAGTTGCTGCTACTTCAGAGTTGCTAGCGAGCGACACAGTCTATACAGCAATGGCCAAGGCCATTAATCCGTTTGGCGATGGACATGCTTCTGAGCGTATAGCCCAGATCGTGACCAATTATTTGACGACTTAATGATGACTAATAAAGTTAATAACTAGCAAGCATTCCTAACGAATAAAGATTTTCATAACGAATAGCACTGTCTGGCCCTGTCTGTAGCAGTTTCTGCGAATGTTTTGAGACCAATGCTTTAAGGCCTGTTCTGAGGCTATCTACTTCCCTAGTAGCTCTACTCTTCTGTATCCTCAATCAAATTCTTCTTCGATGCCTTCAAGTCTTTCCATAGCTTTTTGATATCTTTGTAAGCCTCAGTGCTGCTTACTTTGCCACCTGTCTCTAGCCCACAAATTAAAGATACTCGTCGAGCGAATTCTTGTAAGTTGGCATTGAATGCTAAATTTTGCGGGGTGAATTTTCCTCGGTACGGGCTGCGTGGCATGACAAAATTATCTAACTGCCTTCTCTTGTCTGGCTGCTCTGTATCATCTTGCTGAGACATCGAATGTGCTCCTTCCTTTAACAATCGACATAGTCTCTCTAAGCTAACTTAGATCATCAAGGAATAGGCTAGCAATGGGCAGCGACTTGGGTTGATAGGCTAGGTGAATTAGGTAGGTATATCGTTTTGCACACTTGAAACTGTAACTAAACTGTAGCTGCCTATATCGTTTAGGTCGCCTAAAGAATTGTCATCGACCTCTCAGATCAACAACGAAGTGTGTGGGTAAGATACTAATACCTACGCTTTTGCCTGCTTTTGGTACACAGCTTGCTTTGTAAGTTAATGCTAGTGAAACTGTGTACAACTGTGTTCTGCTGATCGGCCCTCCCTGAGACTGGCCATTTTCTATCTCTGCTGCGCTTATGAGTTTTATTCAACGTATGAGGTTACGAGCGGCCTGCTTAGGGTTAGGGCTGCTAACGCTATCAGCAACGCCTAGTGCGGCAGCAGAAAGAGTAATTGTTCGTCTAGGTCCCTTGAGTCAGTCGATCGAACTGAGCGATCTAGAAACTTTTGCTGAAACGGGGAAGGTGCCTGAGCGGCTAAAGCTGTATCAGCAATTTCTAACACCTTCTTTGCAGCAGTCTTTACGACAAGAACTAGAGCTTGATCCAAGGATGAGCGATCGCATCATTGATGATGTTCTAGCATCGGCTAATGGCGAACTGCTGCTCGATACGCTAGGGCAGGTCGCACCTAATGTGACGATTCCACAGATTCAGGCCGCTATTCGCCTAGCGGCTAGTCAAGCAGACGGGCTTAATATGCTAGATATCTTGCGCGCTATCCCGCAAGAGACACTGGAAGTAGATGTTACCCAGGCGATCGCGCTGGCCTCTCAGCTTAATCTTTCTAATCTAGAAAGTCGCTCACTTAGCGGCGTTTTAGATCAAGAGCTACACGTAGATAACCCACCGCCTATACTTAGCGATCTTCGGCCTGAGCTATCAGGCGATGCGACTGTTTTTCAGCAAGCAGTTAGCTTTGAAGATCGTAGTCGCGATCGCACCATTCCCGTAGAACTGTACTGGACTGGAAGAACTCAGGGGCCGCTGGTGATGCTTTCTCATGGCTTCGGGGCGGATCGATTTTTTCTAGACTACATTGGCAAACACTTAGCCTCTCATGGGCTGACGGTTGTCTCTGTCGAGCATCCTGGCAGTAATCTGAGCACCCTAGTCGAATTACCCGTCGATCCAGATATTGCCGAAAATCCTAGTCGCATTCTCCCGGCCCAAGAATTTCTAGATCGGCCTAGAGATATCAGCTTTGTGCTTGATCAGCTAGAGCGGCTTAATCAGCGTAGCGTCTTCTACCAAGAACGATTTCGCACCCAAGAAGTGTCTATTATTGGCCACTCGCTAGGTGGCTACACGGGACTCGCCCTAGCTGGCGCGAAATTGGACTTGCGATCACTCGACAGCTTCTGTAAAAACATTCAGCCATTAGGCGTTTCTCCTGCTGATTGGCTACAGTGCGCCGCTGCGGATCTAGAAGAACAGCAGGCCGATTTAACAGATAGCCGGATCCAACAAGTCATTGCTATGAACACGCTAACAGGTCAGCTCTTTGGTGAGGCGGGCCTCTCTGAAGTCTCTGTGCCGACCCTGCTGCTAACGGGGACCAAAGACAGCGTTACCCCAACTTTAGACCAGCAGCTCGGGGCGTTTACTCAGCTCTCTGGCGAGAAATATCTGCTCGCTGTAATTGGCGGGACTCATCTTAGCGTTGGCGATCCTGGTAACGTCAATCCAGCCTTGACGGAGCTACCGTTTATGGCAGAACTAAAAGTTGAAGAAACTGCCAACTTGCGACTGCTACTACAGGGCGTTGCTTTGAGCTTTGTCAAGCAGCAGACTGATGAAGCTGCCGACTACAAACCTTTTTTAAGTTCAGCCTATGTTCAATCTTTCTCTACTCTAGATCTACCGCTGAGGCTAGTTGAGACCCTACCCAATAGCGTTCGCAGCTGGTTGGCCTTTAGCGATCGCATCTCTGCGAATACTGCTTTGCCGCCGCTGACTAGTCGGCTAATGGCACTAGGCTACTTGAGTTCGCTTGCCCAAAAAGAAGACTGGCAGCGAGCGCTTACCGCTCAGCTACAGGCAAATCAGGTGGTCACGGTGCTGCGATCGCCGCTGCCGTTCATCATTGGCTGGTAGGCAAGCTTAAACATTCTAGGCGTTAGGATTCTAAGCATTAGGAAAAATTGAGTTTCGTTTACTTTACTTTGGTCTTTGGGGTCAGTTGTTCTGCCAGAATGGAAACCTATTCAAGCTTTGAGTGTTAAGTATCAATTTTCCTCCGGAGAGAAGATCGAATGTCGGATAATCGCAAAAGTCAGGTAGTCACCCAAGGCGTTCAGCGGGCTCCTAACCGAGCGATGCTGCGAGCTGTCGGCTTCCAAGATGGTGATTTTAAAAAGCCAATTGTCGGCCTTGCCAATGGCTATAGCACCATCACGCCTTGCAATATGGGCATCAATACCCTGGCAATTCGCGGCGAAGCCGCACTAAAAGAAGCAGGTGCAATGCCCGCAATGTTTGGCACCATCACCATCAGCGACGGCATTTCGATGGGAACAGAGGGGATGAAGTACTCCTTGGTTTCTCGTGAGGTGATTGCCGATTCGATTGAGACCGCCTGCACTGGGCAGAGCATGGACGCGGTGCTAGCAATTGGGGGCTGCGACAAGAATATGCCAGGAGCGATTATTGCGATCGCTCGGATGAATATTCCTTCTATTTTTGTCTACGGCGGCACGATCAAACCCGGTCATTTAGACGGCGAAGATCTAACTGTTGTCAGTGCCTTTGAAGCAGTCGGTCAATACAGTGCTGGCAAAATTGATAAAGAGCGACTAGACGCGGTAGAGCGACATGCTTGTCCGGGGGCGGGTTCTTGCGGTGGCATGTTTACCGCGAACACCATGTCTTCTGCAATCGAAGCGATGGGCCTGAGTTTGCCGGGTTCTTCGACCATGGCTGCAGAGGATGAGGAAAAGGCGGTCAGCACTGAGAAATCTGCCTTTGCCCTCGTTGAAGCAGTTCGCAAGCAGATTTTGCCCAAGGACATCTTGACGCGAAAGGCATTCGAAAATGCGATCGCGGTGATTATGGCCGTAGGCGGATCGACCAATTCGGTTTTGCACTTGCTTGCGATCGCCCACACTATCGGCGTAAAACTGACCATTGACGACTTCGAGGCAATTCGGAACAAAGTTCCCGTCTTCTGCGACCTCAAGCCTTCAGGCCGCTACGTCGCCACTGACTTGCATAAAGTGGGTGGCATTCCCCAGGTGATGAAAATGCTGCTAAACGAAGGGCTGCTTCACGGCAACGCGCTCACCATCAGCGGCCAAACCATCGCCGAGACTTTGGCCGATATCCCTGACCATCCCCCCACCGACCAGGATGTGATCCGCCCCTTCAACCAGCCGATGTATGCCCAAGGGCACCTTGGCATCCTCAAAGGCAATCTCGCCCCCGAAGGCGCAGTCTCCAAACTTACTGGTATCAAAAACCGCAGCATCACAGGCCCGGCTCGCGTCTTTGAATCTGAAGAGGAGTGTCTAGACGCGATTTTGGCCAACAAAATCAAGGCAGGCGACGTGATTGTTGTGCGCTACGAAGGGCCAAAAGGCGGGCCGGGGATGCGTGAAATGCTCGCTCCTACTTCTGCCATTATCGGTGCTGGACTGGGTGACTCTGTGGGTCTAATCACCGACGGTCGCTTCTCGGGCGGTACCTACGGCATGGTCGTTGGTCACGTGGCGCCTGAGGCCGCTGTCGGCGGCACTATTGGCCTAGTCAAAGAAGGCGATTCTATCACCATCGATGCGGATAAGCTGCTGCTGCAGGTGAACGTTGCTGATGAAGAACTCGCGCAGCGCAAAAGTCAATGGAGCCCACCGCAGCCCCGTTACGACCGAGGCGTATTAGCGAAGTACGCAAAGTTAGTGTCCTCCAGTAGCAAAGGCGCAGTGACCGACAAAGACCTGTTCTAGAGGTCGCTATTAGAGATCCGCTAGAAGTTAAACGGAAGAATAAGCATCAGGAGATACTATCGGCTGAGTTCTCCTGATGTCTTAAAGATTAAAGAGAGTGACGATGAGTCGGTACAGTATGACTATTCAGTGGTCAGAAGAAGATCAGCTGTTTCTGGTGACGGTACCAGAATTTGTAGGACGAGTGCTGATGCCTTGTACCTACGGAAAAACTCGTGAAGAAGCCCTGCAGAACGGCGAAGAAGTTATTGATATGTATATAGAAGCTTGGCAAGCTGAAGGTGACTCCATTCCCGAGCCGAGTGTTTTGCAGACAGCATAGTTTAGAAGAAATAGTTTAGAGGAAGAAGCCATCTGCCTCAACGTTATCTCGTCTTCACCGATTGCATGATCTCAATTAGAGTCTGCTGCATTTCTGGGGTGGCAGATACGATGATCTCAGCTTGGCGGTAGTTCTCGCAGGCCGAAGGGGGCGGGAGTGGCTTGCCGTCGTAGGTGGTAAGGCAGTATCCCATTTCTTTAGCCATCCAGGCGAGCGCGGCGGTGTCGATAAATTGAGCACTCGCTAAGATGACGCCCGATACCTCGCCGGTTAGTAGACCATTAATCGGTGGAACGGGCACTTCTGAAGAGTATTCGGTTTTAAGATCGACGACAGAGTAGTGCTTTCTAACAACGTCAGCAATTGGACTGAGCGCCGTTCCTAAAACGATTTTCTCTTTGGGGCTTTCTATCTTCAACGGCTTACACTGATCGAGATCATCACTCATGCTGCCTACGAAGGTCCCCCGATCTCGCAGGCTGTAGTAATAGCGATCGCTGGCAGGACTGAGTGCGATCGCCGCTTCAAATCCATCCGCATTAATCACCGTCAGCATCACCAGATAATTCGGATGGCCATCCATGTAATAGCGCGTGCCATCAATTGGATCGAGCGTAATCAAATAATCTTCCTGCGGGCCAAGATCGATCGCCTTAAAGTATTTGGTGTTGTAGGTAGACTCATATTCTTCGCCGTAGAAGCGCACGTCGGGAAACTTGGCGAGCAGCGTCACTTCTATAAAGTTCTGAATCGAGAGATCAGCGTCGGTCAGCGCGTTGGCAAACACATGATCGCCCTCGTATTTATCGGGATGGATGGCAATCCGCTCTTGGATCTGCTGCGCGTAGGCCCCTGCCACCTTCAGAAAAGGGAGCAGCGCAGACAAAATATCTTTGGGAGAAGGCGGTGCGGACATACTTAGGTGAAGGGATTATAGCGATGGACTACTTACTTTCTAATGATTTGTTCTTTGAGGTAGATGCGAAAGTTGATTTCCGCACTCGTCCCATCTTTACCTTCATCTATGAACTGATACAAGTCTTTGGTCACAAAAGATCCAGTAAGCCCCGTAAAGACTATCATCAGTCAGTTTGCTCTTTAGTTTGCTGCTGTATCCAATCGCGCAACCGATCTTCTGCGTCGAATTCATCTTGTTTAGCATGGTCTAGAAAGTTGTATAAGTCTTGCTTCTCTACAACCGGGAATATAGGGCTTCGTTCTACTTCGGTATAGGCACCACCTTCAAGAACATATATTCGCAGAAAGCGACCGTCAAACCGCCATAGTTCAGCAACGCCCATCGCTGCGTAGAGTTGGTTTTTGTCAATATCGGTGTGGGTGATATCAACTTCTACTACCAGATCTGGCGGTGGATCTTTTTTAAAATCTACGTTGCGACCAGCGACTTTGTCCCAGTTTCTAATGTAGTAGGCTTTATCGGGCTCTGAACCTCGATCGAGATCTTCTCTATCTAACGTGGTTGACCCCATTGTTTTCCATTTTATGCCTAGACCTCTAGCTACGATCTTGATGAACGCTGCTATAAATTCACTTGCCTGCTCATGGTCTTCTAATGGCATAGAGATCTCTAACGTTCCGTGCGAATAAGTGAGCCGAGACGCTCTAGTTTGAGGCAGCGCACCTAAGATCTGCTGGTACTGAGCCCAGGTAAGGTCTCTTAGGGCGACACGGTTTTCGCCACTAGCTACTTTGGGTGGATTCAAATAGGGTCTTACAGGGGTAGTGACCATGGCTTCGAGAGAGTACGCAATTTTTAAGATCGATTCTATAGCTTCTGTCAGGTGGCTCTTGGGTCAGTTAGGACAGCCGCGATCGCTAATACCAGTAGCGGCCCACAGCTAACCTGACTAACAATCATCTGGGCAGTCATCTGGGCAGTCATCCGGGCGAAGCTTCTTTGAAAGCGTTATGCGTCAGTCTATTGCTATTTCTGTGTATTTAGTATGGCAGACGCTAACAAAGCCTTTGTAACATCTGAACTTTAGTTGCCGTAGACTAGAGCTTGATTTGTCGACTTTACGGGCACTACCGCTTTTCATGAAACATATTGCGATCGCAGGTGCCGGACCTGCTGGCGTGGCGACTGCCCTACTGCTCGCGCAACAGGGACTGAAAGTCACTTTGGTAGAACAAGAGCCAAAGTTTGATCGGTTCTTTCGCGGTGAGGGATTGATGCCTTCTGGCCTGGAGGCTCTGTATCAGATGGGCCTAAAGGAAACTTTCTCAAAGATTCCTTCGCGGCGGTTGGATGCGTGGGATTTCTACGTCGGTGGGCGGCGGCGAATGCGGGTGAAAGAGCCAATCCTTAAGGGCATATCGACTCAGATTTTTAACCAAACAGCGCTGCTAGAGGCGATGGTGGAGAAGGCAAAGGCACTACCAAATTTCGAGTTTTGCCCAGGGTGGCAAGTGGTGGATTTTTTATGCGATCGCCTCAAAGATACCGTGACTGGTCTGCGGGTCAAAAAGTCAGGTCAGAGCCGAGATATTTCCGCCGATGGCGTGATTGGGGCGGACGGTCGCTATTCCCGGGTACGTAAGCTGGCTGGACTGACGCTAAACGAATCGCCTACGCAGTTCGATGTGCTGTGGTTCAAACTGCCTGCGCCGCCATCGCTGAAGAAAGAGACGCCATTTGTCGCCTGCTTGCAGCCAGATAGCCAGTTTGCCTTTTACCCTTCGTGGGATGGGCGCTTGCAGATCGGCTGGATTGTGGAGAAGGGAGGAGAAAAAGGAAAAGTAGGAGAAGAGAAAAGAGCGAGACTCTCTCAACTCAAAGATCGCGATTGGATTGAACGGTTTGCCGCGGCGCTGCCGCCTAAGCTAGCTGAGCATTTCCGTAACTATAGAGACGAGTTGGAAGGACCGATCTTTTTGGATGTGCAAGTGGGCTGCTGCGAACAGTGGAGCATTCCAGGACTGCTGCTGATCGGTGATGCGGCGCATCCGATGGCGCCTAACCGGGCACAGGGGATCAACATGGCGCTGCGAGATGCGATTGTGGTGGCCAATCATTTGGCGCAAGGTGCCAATCGCAAGGTGTCCAACGAAGTTTTTGGTACCATTCAAAGCGAGCGACAGCCGGAGGTGGAGGCGGTGCAGAAGATGCAGCTAGCCGAGTGGCGGAAGGTAGAATTTATCTCACGGCCTGGTTTGCCGTATCAAGGATTCAAGGCGATCGCTTCTACATTTGGCCGTTTTGAGTTTGCCCAAAAGATCTGGCTACATGAGCAAAAAGGACTCAGAGAAGGAGTTGTGCCCGTCAATCTGAATGTCTAATAGCTCTCTGATCAGATACCAGCAGCGAAGAGGAATCGGCTAATATTGGCGAGAAGCTGAACTGAGCGGTTTAGCTTTTGATACAGCGATATCTCAGTCAGTCTACCTATGCTTTCCTCCTTACTTCGACGAGGCCAATCTCTTAATCTATCTAAAACGCCCTTATCGAAGCGCTCTCCGAGCAAAAGCCTATTCCAGGCGAAGTCACACACTCTAAGCCTTGCTGCCAGCTTTTTAGGAGGACTATGCCTAAGTGGACTTTGGCCGATAGCGATCGCTCGTCCAGTGATGGCCGCTGAAGAAGTCATTCTAAATTACGGCTTTATTGAGATTTCGACTTCGGTCGAGGCGCTACGACTTTATGCACAGACAGGGCAGGCAAATGAGGAGCTTTCGCCCTACATCAACTTTTTGAGTGAAGATCAGCGATCGCAGTTTCGCCAGGCATTACAGGCTAGACGAGACATTAGCCCTGTGAACATCGCTCAGTTTCTAAACTCAGGCATTGGTGAAAATATATTGCGCTCGGTTGGGAACATTATCCAGACCAAAAGACGGCTCAACGGGGCCAAGGGACTGCGCGGAGCGCTGGTATTAGCTGCCGCTGAGCCGGAAGGACTGTCTGTGTTGAGCGTATTAGACTACTTCCCGACTAGGGCTGTGCGGATCGATTCAGGCCAGGCGTTTCGTGGACTCGGCTCTTTCACTGGCCTGATTCAGGATACGCAAAACGCGATCTCGGCCATCGCTAGTCGCAGTGTCCCTCCTTCGGCTATTAGCGCGCCTGTGCCTCCACTAGAAGTACTTTCTACGCCAGGTCCTTATCAGGTCACACAGCAAGTGCTGACGTTTGTCGATCAAACTCGCGAACGCACCATTCCCACCGATCTCTATCTGCCAGTCGATGCACCGCCAGCACCTGTAATTATCTTTTCTCATGGATTAGCAGGCGATCGCAAAGGCTTCTTGAATGTCTCACGTCACCTAGCGAGTCATGGCTACGCAGTTGCAGCGCTCGATCACCCCGGCAGCAATCGGGCTCAGCTAGATGCGGTACTTAGCGGTAACGAAAGAGAGATTGCAACACCCGGTGAATTTCGTGATCGCCCCTTAGATGTGTCTTTTCTGCTTGACGAACTCACCCAGCTAAACTCAGGTGATAGGGGCTTCGTGGGCCAGTTGAACTTAGACCAGATTGGTATCGTCGGTCATTCATTCGGCGGCTACACTGCCCTTGCTCTGGCGGGTGCCCGGCTCAATCACGATACGTTAGCCGCTAACTGCGCCTCAGACGACTTTATTTTCAACGCTGCTAATCCATCTATGCTGCTGCAATGCACCGCTTTGCTCGATCCTGCTCAGTTTAGCGCTGAGCTAAAAGACGGGCGCATCAAAGCTGTCATTGCCTTAAACCCGGTTACCAGCAGTCTATTTGGACGCAGCGGCTTTGCTCAAATCGATATACCGAGTCTGATTGTTTCAGGCTCCAACGACCCAGTAGCGCCCGCTTTGCTAGAACAGATTCGTCCTTTTACCTGGCTAAGCCAGTCTCCAGACGCTCCGGCGCACTTTTTGGCACTGATTCGAGGCGGATCTCATCTCTATGAACTTCCAGAGGTAGAAGGGGCTGATCCTACCTTGACTAGCGGCTTACTCAACAGCGACCTTCCTCTAGTCGATAGCTACCTCGAAGCGCTTGCTCTCAGCTTTTTTCAGGCTGAACTCAAACAAGATCCGACCTATCGAGCGGCGCTTGATGACGCTACGGTTGTACAAATTGGTAGACAACCTATTCCGCTTTATCTAGTTAGTAACCTAAGAGCGAACCAACTGCGACCAGCTCCGGAAGCGCCCCCCGCTGAATCGGTTCCGACTTCTGTTTTGCCCTTCTAGTCCGATATCATAGACTACCTAGAACAATTCTCGCTGACTGGAATTTCCAGTTGACCTGCTATCTCCATGACTTTGAAAGTTTACGGTATTCCTAACTGCGGTACTTGCAAGAAGGCGATCGCTTGGCTAGAAGACAAAGGCATCGACTACGAATTTATCAACACCAAAGAACAGCCGCCGACTCAGCCCATGGTTGAGAAATGGGTGGAAGCGCTTACCGCTAGACCGATGCGGAATACTTCTGGGCTTTCGTACAGAGCCTTGGGCGAAGAAAAAAAGACCTGGAGCGATCAGCAGTGGATAGAGGCGTTTGCAAAGGATGCGATGCTGCTGAAACGGCCCCTGTTTGAAAAAGATGGCACGGCGGTGATGGCTGGTTTTCGAGCCAAAGAGGAAGAGAAAATAGAAAAGCTATCCGCCTGAAGGTTCAGAAGGCTATAGAGGTTTGTTCTACATGCTTAGTAGCCGTCGTGCTATGTACCCAGATTGCTATCTGAGAAGTCGATATGCTTTTATGACGCTACCGGCTTCGATAGGGCAAGAGAACATCTACGCTCAAAAACACCTGTGATTAGCCAGTTATCAACATCCTTCCTCGCTTTCAAAAAGGTCGGCCTCGGCATCTCTTCAACAAACAGCTCGTCCATAACATCTTCGATCAAGAGACTTAACAACCTCTAGCCGTTGTGTCGCCCTTTCACTATCCGCTTAGCATAAAACTCTAGATAGTGTAAGACTCTAGGCTAAGCACTCTCTAGAATTGAAGGCATGGCATCAGAAACAACAGATGTTGTTATTATCGGCAGCGGTATCGGTGGCCTGTGCTGCGCTGCATTGCTAGCCCACTACGGCAAGAAAGTAACAGTCTGCGAAAGCCATACCCTGATCGGTGGTGCGGCTCACGGCTTCGAGCGTGATGGTCATCGTTTTGACTCTGGGCCTTCCCTATATTCGGGGCTGTCCGAAAGTCCTTCGCCCAATCCGCTGCGTCAGGTGCTCGACATCATCGGCGAAGATATTGCCTGGGCCAACTACGATACTTGGGGCTGCCGTCTGCCCGAGGGCGATTTTGATACCTCTGTAGGCGCCGACCAGTTTTGTGAGGTCTTGCAAAGGCTGCGCGGCCCCAAAGCTGTGGCCGAATGGCGAGAGCTTCAGCGCGTTATGCAGCCGCTGGCTAGTGCGGCGGTGGCGCTACCTACTGCCGCTGTTCGCTTCGACTGGGGCGCGGTGAGGACCGCAGCGCCTTTCGTGCCAAAGCTACTAAAGCACAGCCTGAACACGCTGAAGCTGACCGGGCCTTTTAGCCGGGTGATGGACGGCGTGATCACCGATTCGTTTGCGCGCAACTGGCTAGATATGCTGTGCTTTTTGCTCTCCGGCTTGCCTGCGAGTGGCATCAGCACCGCAGAGGTTGCCTTTATGTTTGCCGATTGGTATCGGCCGAATGTGCAGCTTGACTATCCGATTGGAGGATCAGCGGCGCTAGTAGAGGCATTGGCTAAAGGGGTGACTAAGCACGGCGGCGAAATCAGAACCGGCTCGCACGTAAGCTGGATTACTGCTGAGGAAGGCAGGGTAACGGGCGTGGCGCTGCGAAGCGGCGAAAAGATTGCGGCGCAGACTGTTATTTCTAACGCTTCGATCTGGGACACACTGAAGCTAGCGCCCGACGGCGTCTTGCCTAAGAAGTTTGTCGAAACGCGATCGCAAATACCGCCGTGTGAAAGCTTTATGCATTTGCATCTGGGCATAGAGGCACAGGGCTTACCAGCAGATTTAGCCTGTCACTACATCGTGGTCAACGACTGGGACAAAGGCGTAGATGCTCCTCAAAACCTAGTGCTAATTTCGATTCCGTCCGTGCTCGATCCTTCACTGGCACCACCAGGTAAACACACGCTGCACGTCTACACCCCTGGCAATGAGCCCTATGAACCCTGGCAGGGGATGAACCGAGGCAGCGCCGCCTACGCAGCCCAAAAGCAAGCGCGATCCGAAGTGATGTGGCAAGCACTAGAAAGAGTCATTCCGGATATCCGTCAGCGGACAACGCTGAGCCTAACTGGAACGCCACTGACGCATGAGCGCTATTTGAGTCGATATCGGGGTTCCTATGGCCCAGCAATTCAGGCTGGAAAAGCGCTCTTTCCTGGACCGCTCACCCCAATCAAAGGCCTGCTATGCTGCGGCGACTCTACCTTTCCTGGCATTGGACTACCCGCAGTCGCAGCCAGCGGAATGATCGCAGCCCACTCGCTGATTCCAATCTCTCAGCACCAGAAATCGCTTGGCGCTATTACCATCTAAAATTTTACGAAAGCTTCAGCCCAAAAGCCTTCAGAAAAAATAGAGCACTGAGGGCAGCGTAGAGTTATAGGCTTTGCCCTCTCACTGAGTAGTCGTCAGTGGCTACAGCGTCTATAGAGACAGTTACGCTGTTGTTTTTCTTTCTTCTACAGAAGGATTGGTGGAAACCACAAACGAGTTTCCTGTAGATCGCTCTAGCGCCTGTAGCCAGCGCAGCTTCAGCAGATTAGGATTGTCATTAATCATCCGGGCCGCGTTTGCCAGATTCCGTAGTGCCGCGGTCTCGCCTCTTGCCCGCTCAAGCTGGGCAATCCCCTCCTGTTTAGCCTGAGCGACCTTGGTGTATAGGTCGCGTAGCTTTCCTGGTAGCATCAGATCTTTGATACTAACCTGAGTCAGACGTAGCCCTAGTGGCGCGACAGCGGGTGTGGTGCGCTCAAGAATTTGCCGACTAAGAATATTACGGTTCATGAGCAGCTCTTCCATTGTGACCTCACTCACCACTTCTCGCAGCCCATCTTGCACCGTTTTGTACAGAGCCGTGGAGTACGCCGCTACCTTATTGATCGCAATTTCTGGGCTTACCACTTCATAGACCACGCTCAGACTCACCTTCAGGCTAAGTCCGTCAGCGGTCAAAATTTCTTGCCCAGGTACAGATACGTACTGCGAACGAACATCCACTTTACGAATCACTCTGCTACCAAAAATCGGCGTAACCCAGTATTGACCGGGCGGCAATTCCCGCCTAAAGCGACCCTTTATGTACTCTAGTCCGCGCTCGTATTCAAAAACGGTGATCCGCATCTATTGGTATCGATCAAAAATTTTAAGGCTTCTTGGCGACTGCCCCAAGTTCACTAGCGGAGGTCTTAACCTGCAAAGCCGGTGTTCTTTCTGTACCCGAAGGTCGAGCTGTCGCCAAGAAGCTGGTAGGAGCTGATCCTTAGCAAGTCTTTCCAGACTCTTGAGCATAGAGAAGGGCAATATGCCAAACCCAATCAGTGATACTGCCGGGGGGTGCTGACCATCCTCTCTGTAGGTTTAAACATACCTGGAGGGCTGTTTCTCGGCTACAGATTTTTTGATTATTTGAACCAACTCACACCTGAACTCGTTTCAAACTGTTAACCCTTTCTCAGGAAACTGTCGGACTTATCATATTTCTCACGACACAAGAGAAACCTTTCCAATTAGGTTGTTTGAGAGATCAAAACCGGTTTGGCTTTGTTATACTTGTTTACATAACGTTTCATAAAACTTAACGTCCTACTTTCTTTTCACTTACATAATGAACATCTCCTCTCTCGCTAACCTAGTTTTTAAGCCTAACGTCAGCGCGAATACTGCTTCACAGGCAACCCTTGCGATCGCCCGCGTCGTCCTCGGCCTGATGATGATCCACAACGGTCAAGATAAGCTTGCTGATATCGAAAGCTTTGCTCAGGCATATGTTGCCTACCTTGGTCTGCCTTTCCCTATTTTCCTTAGCTACGTTGCTGCCTACACTGAGCTAATTGCCGCGCCTTTGGTGATGGTGGGTCTCTTTACTCGACCTGCTGCCTTTGGCCTATTTAGCACCATGTGCGTCGCGATGTACCACCACGTCAAGGTTGCCGGTCTAAGCCTACCTTACCTAGAGCTCTCTGCAATCTACGCGGCGTGTTTCTTGTACTTCACTGTGAATGGTCCTGGACTGTTCTCTTTTGACGCACTGATCGCCAATCGCATTGATGCAAGTGCGCTATCTGCAAGAGCTAAGCAAGTCATGCGTTTAGAAAAAGCATTCCAAGCTGAGAGCGTTCAAAAGTCTGAGGTTACCGCCCAGTAGATGCCCAGTAGACTTCGATAGCTAGTTTGCTCATGCATCGAAAAGCTACTTGAGCTGTAAGCGATCCAGCATTAAAGCTGTTTAGTCTAAAACTTTCAATTACCCGAAATCTCCAAATTAATAGCGGTCTTGTCTATGGCAAGACCGCTTTCGTTTTGTGCTGGCAATGGCGCAAAGGTATACAGTTGAAAAAATCATTTGGAGCGCTACCTTTGACACGCACTATCCCACTACATTTTGTCGATGAAGAGCAACTCAAACATGGCTACGTCAATCAGTCAGTGTGGCTAGAGATGTCTGGATTTACCGCCAGACCCGGCAGTCACTGTCTGCTACCTTCTGCCGATGGTGAGCTAGACCAGGTGCTAGTCGGCAAGCCTGAAACCTTTGACACTTGGACACTAGGTGCGCTCTCTCAGAGTTTACCTGCCCAGAAATACTTCCTAGCCGATGATTTTTCGGCTGATATCGCCACTAAGCTCTGTCTGGGCTGGGTTCTCGGCCAGTATCGCTTCACCCGCTACAAGCAGCTAGCAGACGCCTTACCTGAACTCGATTTTCCTGAGAACGTAGACGATAGATACGTGACTGCTGCTGCTGAAGCCACTTATTTAGTCCGCGATCTAATCAACACACCCGCTCTAGACATGGCCCCACAGCACCTAGCAGAGGCTGCCCAACAGCTAGCCAAACACTTTGGAGCCGTCTGCGAGATCACTCAAGGAGAAGCGCTAGTAGAAAAGAACTACCCTATGATCTATGCGGTGGGCCAGGCCAACAGTGCGCCCAGTGCGCAGACGCCTAGACTCATTGATCTGAGGTGGGGCGAGGCGGGTAATCCTACGGTCACCCTAGTGGGCAAGGGCGTCTGTTTTGATACGGGTGGATTGAACATTAAAGCGGCCACTGGGATGAAGCTGATGAAGAAAGACATGGGCGGCGCCGCTCAGGTGCTTGGGCTCGCTAAAATGATCATGCAGCTGAAGGTGCCTGTAGAACTGCGGGTATTGGTGCCGGCGGTTGAAAACAGTATCTCCAGTAATTCAACTAGGCCTTCAGATGTGCTGACTGCGCGTCAAGGCACAACGGTAGAAATTGGCAATACAGATGCAGAAGGCAGGCTAGTGCTAGCCGACGCGTTAACAGAGGCCAGCAGTGAATCGCCGGATCTGCTAATCGATTGCGCCACACTGACTGGAGCAGCGCGAGTAGCGGTTGGCGCAGAGATTGCCGCGCTATTTTGCAATGATGATGAAACTGCTGACGCTCTTTTGGCGGCGGCAGAGGGGGTAGACGACCCGCTGTGGAGACTGCCTTTGCACAAACCTTACCGAGCCATGCTAGAGAGTAAAGTTGCTGATCTCAACAATATTTCTAGTACGCCCTATGGCGGCTCGATTACAGCGGCGCTATTCTTACACGAATTTATCCAAGAACAAAGACCCTGGATCCACCTCGATTTGATGGCCTATAACACCCGGTCGCTGCCAGGACGCCCAGAAGGCGGTGAAGCGATGGGAATGCGAGCGTTATTTGAGCTGATTCAGACACGATTTGGACACGATTCTAGCGATCGCGCGATTTAGTAATGCCAATTAGTGCCGATAGCCTCTACAATGGCACAAAATTTTGATAAAGATTATTTGATGCGAAAGGCTAAACTCTATATTTAGTGGGAATTTAGTCGGAACTGTAGAGCTACTTTACATATCAGATATTCTTGACAACTTAGGATGACCTATCCTGGGTTTGCACATAGTGCCTGTACGAATCTACTAGCTACCGGGTTTTGCTGCCATGACATCTACTCCACCCGCTTCCGCTTCTGATTCTATTTCAACTTCAAGCGTCGATTCTGCCACGGCTCGACCTCGAAAAGGTATCCCTGCAGGCTTGTTCTGGCCGCTGGTATGGACGGCAATTCTGATGGTGGCGGGCGCAGTTGGCTGGCGAGCTGTGTCGGTAATGACGCGCAATCCACCTTTGCCCAAGTGTAGTCAGATTTCGAGCGTTAGCCCGGATCGCGAACGACTGCTATGTGCGCAGATGAACGTGCAGTCGGGCTCGGCGCAGGCGCTAATCGATGCCATTGCGATGGTTGAGTCCTGGCAGGTGTCAAATCCTGAGTATGACGAAGCGAATCGACTCATGAACCAGTGGGCTAGGGCGCTGCTGCCAGAACTAGAGAAGATGGTGCAGCGTGGTGAAATCAGGCAGGCGATCGCGCTAGCTAAACGAATTCCTAGCCGGGTTGAGGTCTATCCCAAATTGAAAAGTGCGATCGCTACTTGGGATAACGAATGGACCATCGGCAAAGAGATAGTCTCGAGCGTTGAGCAAAGCATTAAGGCTCAAAACTGGTCTGGTGCCCGCCGAGACTTGCAGCGTCTAAAACTGATGAATAGTAACTACTGGGTGCTTACTCGCTACGCTCAGCTAGAGGCGAAAATAGCCAGAGAAGAAAATGGTCGCCGCCTATTGAAAAAGGCTAGAGCGCTGGCTGCTCTGAGTGAGAAGACAGGTGATTTAGACAAACTGGGTGAAGCCTTAACGACCGCTGAGGCGATCGACCTCGAAACGTCCGCCTGGAAAGACGCTAAACCTGATATTAATCGGTGGGCAGAACGCGCTTTGCACCACAGCTTTCAAAAGTGGGAAGCAGAAGATATTGAGGCGGCAATCAAAATTGTGCAGTTCGTGCCGCCCGATTTGGCGGTCAGCCCAGAGGCCCAAGACCTACTGCACTTTGGCCACGCTCAGCGCTTGGCGAATAGTAAATCAGACCACTGGGCTCCGTCCTATGGTCAAATCTATAACTTATTCGAAGCGCTTCAAGCCGTCCAACGCATTTCTTTGAACAGTCCCTTCTATCTTGAGGCGCAAGATAGTGCCATTGAGTGGCAGCAAAAGCTAGACGATCTTGTGAAGCTACAGGCGGCTGATGCCCTAGCGAAGATTGGCCATAAAGCAACCTATCGTATGGCCATTGCGAAAGCCGAGCAGATTACCCAAGAGCGTCCGCAAAGAATTCAAGCGCAGACCTTGATCTCTCACTGGAAGAAAGAAATTCAGCGGATCGAAGATCAGCCCATACTAGATCAAGCGGTGCAGATCGCCACCAAGGGAGATAAGGAGAATCTGCGTCAGGCGATCGCTCAGGCGCAGAAAGTAGAGCAGGGTAGGGCGCTGCGAATTGAAGGACAAACCCATATCGCTCGGTGGCAAGATCAAATTGAGATTATCGAAGATCAGCCCATTATGGATCAAGCTCAAAAGCTGGCTAACAGTGGAGATTTTAGAGATGCGATCGCTCAGGCCAAGCAGGTCAAAACCGACCGCGCGCTCTACGATACTGCCCAAGCTGCTGTTGCAAAATGGACCACAGAAGCTGAAATCCTTGAAGATCGCTCGATCTTGATTAGAGCCGAAAACCTAGCCGCGATTGGTCACCTTTCAGCAGCGATCGACGTTGCCTATCAAATCGCACCGGGCCGGGCGCTTTATAATGAAGCGCTCAGCAGTATTGCCCTATGGGAAGACGAGCGGGCATACATCTGGTCTTTAGAAGAGCCCCTCGAAGAGTATGATGACGACTACAGCGAAGATAGCGATTACAGTGAAGATGGCGATTACTACGATGAGGATAGCTATAGCGACGATTATTAGATGAGTGACGCGACGCGCCCCCAACCTGGCCCTACTCAGAATCCGCTACAGCTCATGCTAGTCGATGCTGACCCGGTGTTTCGCCTAGGTTTAAAGGTGTGGCTAGAGCAGCAGAGCGACTTCACAGTCGTTGCCGAAGCAGGCAGCTCAGACGAAGCCCTCGCCGAGGTGCGATCACGTTTTAGTACTTACCGGCAGTCCCTAGACGATCCAGCCCTACGCCAGTCCGGTCGGCGCACTACTCCTCCAATTGATCTGATTTTGCTCGATCTAGGTATTGGGGCCTTAGACCCTGATGCTACGCCAGGGCTTAGCCTATGCCAGCAGATCAAGACAGACTTTCCAGACCTACCTGTCCTTGTTTTAGGTACCCGCGATGAACCCGTGCTTCAATCTGCGGCCGAACGCATGGGCGCAAACGGCTACGGCACCCGCAGTATGTCCGTTCGCCGCCTTGCTCAACTGATTCGCCAAGCTGCCGATCCAAATCAAACTCGTCCAACTAACGCCCCCACGCCTTCTATCCCCACAGCAGAACGTAGCCAAAGCCCCCTCTCAGCCCTGAGCGATATTCCTGGGCCGCTAACCGCTATGCGCATCAGCATGCGGCTCTCAGGTCTCAGGCAAATTGACAAGGCCCTGTTCGATGTCAACTTGGCTCGTCAGCAGACGAGTTCCTGGCTAAAGCAGACCATTCTAGACGGCAAAAAGCGTGAGCTGACCGCAGCTCGATGGCTGATGGCGGCGCTATGGAGAACGCCTGGCTTTGAGGATAAGACAGTAGGAACGCCAAGGAGTCGGCAAGTCGGTGCGTCTGGCATGAGCCGGTCTAACCCTAGTACCGACTGGCTGAGACTTGCCGAGCAATCTGCTAGCTATGCGGATAGGACGGCGGCGCGATATCTAGATCGAGAGGCTTTGGTACCAGGTGCGACAGCAGCGTTAGCAAACATCGAATCTCGGCTAGATGGACCTTTGACCGGGCGATCAGGCGATGTACAAAACGCGGTGTTTGAAGGAGTGTTTGCCAAGCTTCAGCGGCCCCTGAAAAATGCAGGCGCGCAGCCGCTAGAGATTGATATTCTCCGATCTGATAAGAAGCTAGAGCTGTTGTATCTCGTGCTAAGGCAGCTAGAAGACTTATTAGAAGATCTACGCGCTTCACAGGTAAAACCAGGGCAGCTACCTGCTAGATCAACGCAGGTCATAAAAGACCTATGGGATGCTGTGAATACAGAGTTTTTCGGCAAGTATTACACCGTCCGTGTGAGCACTGTCGAAGAGGAAGTTGTCACTTTACTACAGCAAGAAAAGCCCTTCGTAGAGACACAAATCTTGAACAATATTCCGCTAGTGCCAGAACTGTTCGGGCACTGGCTGTTTCAAGAGTCAATGATGATTGAAAGCGAGCTGTATTTGGCAACCACGCCACAGGCGATCGCCTACAGCGAATATTTGCTAGAGAATTTGATGATTCAAGTCGCCAACGCCGTCATACAGCCGCTGCTCAACCGCCTCGCCGATACAGAGTCTATCAAGAAAAGCCTGTACTCTGCTCGGATGATGTCTTCTAGAGAAATTGAGCGCTTTCGAAATGATCTTTCTTGGCGATATCGCCTCAATCGGCTGGTGAATGAACCAAAAGCTATCTTTGAGAGCCGCTACAACTTGTTTGTGCTCACAGCGAAAGGAATTGGTCAAATGTCGATATACTCACCGCGCCGAGCGGAGCTGAACCGGCTAAGGGGAATTCCGCTGGTGGTGACCCTAGCGATCGAAACTAGAGATGCGATCGCGCCTCGTTTGCGAACAGCAATTTCTCTGCTCGGCAATGGCGTAGTGTACGTTTTAACCGAAGTTATAGGTCGAGGTCTTGGGCTAGTAGGGCGTGGTATCTTTCAAGGGATGGGCTCTGCCTGGCAAGACACCAAGCGCAAAGGACAGCCTAAGAACACTTACACTCAACCTGCCTCGCCAAAAGAACAACCCTATCGCAGCAACTATGCCGAAAATCCATATCCACAAGACTTTAGTGAGTGGGAGTAAATGCCAGCGATAAACCCCGATTACGGCCCAGGCAAATAGATAGGATAAAGGTGCGCAGCTTGGCAGATGAATTCGCTAAGAGCTAGCTATACTAAATCATTAAAAAGCTGGTACCTCTAGTTGGCAGCTAAAAGCTAACGAAGAGGTATAGAAGTCGCATAAAAAGTTGAGAACGCCATACCGGAGAGCTGCAGTTCGACAGTTTGACGAAGCTATAGCTCGCACTTTGCTTACTACGCTTAGAAAGGCTTACACCCCTTGTTCTATAGCGCAAAGTGCCATAGCAAAGTGCGTAGGCCTTGCCTTCTCGAAGCGTATGCATCCGCGCTTTGCTACACCTTTACTAAGCAGGTTTCATAGCCGTATATTGCCGTATATTAAACCGCTGCAAATGGATAACCAATCAATGAGCAATCTCTCCGAGTCAGGAAACTTACCAAACTTGATCATCATCGGAGCAATGAAGTCTGGAACCACGAGCCTTCATTACTACCTAGATCTTCATCCGGACATTTCTATGTCCCGCCAGAAAGAACTAGATTTTTTTATTGCTCATAAAACTTGGAAGAAAGGGGTTCAGTGGTATCGAGACAACTTTGCAGATCAAACAGCAAAGATCTATGGAGAATCATCACCCAACTACACCAACTATCCTCGGTGGAAAGGGGTGCCCGAGCGGATGTTTTCTGTGGTGCCGAACGCAAAGATAATCTACCTATTACGCGATCCGATCGAGCGGATGATCTCTCATTATCTGCACGCTTACACCAGCGGCATAGAAAGTAAAAGTGTTGAGGAGGCGTTGACAAAGCCTCTGGAAAAGAACTGGTATATCGCGCGCAGTCAGTACTTTATGCAATTACAGCAATACCTACAGTTTTTTCCAGATTCTAATGTTTTACTAATCACATCAGAAAAGCTATCTAAGTTTCCCCAAGAAACGATGAAGAAGGTTTTTGATTTCATCGGCGTAGATAGCGAATTCGACCTAGACGTAAAACGTCAAAGTTTGGCTAATGTGGTTAGATTCGGTTCGACGATTGGTTCAGACCAGAAATTTGGCAAAAAGTTTCATCAGTCCGCTAACAAAACTCGAAGAACTTTATCAGCAGAGAGTCCACTAGCAAAAACGTTATCTAAGGCGATCGCCTGGATGCCAAATGAAATCAAATCTCCTATCGAAGATATTGTTTATCGCCCTTTCTCTGAGAAAGTTGAGCGCCCTGAAATAGGTCTAGATCTACGCAAGCAGCTATTAGATTGTCTGGCTGAAGATGTGAGTAGTCTTAAGCACTATACAAAATATGATTTTCCAGAATGGAATCTAGAGTGATCTGTAGGCTGAGCATCTGGTTGATATAGGATGCTGCCCCAGTGCGGTATCCGAAATGAGAGAGCGAATACAATCGATAAGATATAGGCCAATACCGCATTAGCATTGAGACCAGGCGGAGAGAAAAGCGGAGCCAACAGTAAGAAGCGACCCCACCTCGAAACCAACGGTGACAGATAGAAAAACAGCGGGATGTACCAGACTAGGCCCATAATCCAAGAGACCGGATTGAACAAATTAATCACATTGAGAAACGCGTAATACTGAAAGTTAGACTCAGTTTGGCGAGTGGCTATCAACAGCAATCCAGTCAGCAACAGTCCACAGAAGATAGCTCCTACCGTATTACTCGCCATCCACGGATTCATTTCTCCACTACTAAAGCTGTGAGCTGCGATTAGATTCGTCGAATCAACAGAATGAACAATTCCGTCAATTACGCCCTGGCCCTGCAAGCTAGTAGATAGCCCTGCCTCTATCTGACCAAAGTAGCCAGGCAGTGTCCGCTTGAAAAAGTTGGTGTAGCTTCCTGGGTCTAAAAGCGGGTAGGGAAGGATAAACAGAACAGCAGCGGATAAGAGCGTCTTGCCCACAAACTGCCACTGTTTGCGATCGCTATAGAAAATGAGTAAGACAAAAGGAAATAGCTTGAGCATGCCTGCAAACGCAAGTAAGAAAGCAGCTACCGACTGGCTACGCCTGTGTAAAAGACTGTAGGAGATCAGGCATAGGTAGACAATTAAAATATCAATTTGGCCTCGTTCTACCGTCGCTATCAGCGGGAAACTAACCATCACAAATAGAACAGCAGTCTCCGGCATCGCAAACTGGCTGCGTCTAACAAAATGAAAGCTCAGCAGCACTGCAAAGACCAGGACTATCAACGTGAACAAAACCTTAGCGTTTTGATAAGGTAGGGCACCTAAAGGTGAAAACACTAGCGCTGCTAGTGGTGGGTATCGAAACCCAGAGTAGGTCTGACTTTCAGAATTTATAGGCCCGTAGAAGTCAGCGCGTACGCCGACATAGTTGACGTAGGGATCTAGTCCTAACAAGGCAGACTTCCCAGCTAGATACATCGAGCGAAAATCAATCTGATAGCTCTCTAATGTGATGTAGCCCAAGAAAACAATAGGTAGAAAATAAACCCCATAAATTCTAGTAAACCGCCAAACGTCTGAGCTTTGGCACAACCGCAGGACTTTCTTGAGCCGGGTTGAAAGGGCCATAAATTATCCCAAAATAGAGTTTAGTTTGACATAGTCCTACCTAAATAAACAATAGATTGAGACGCTCCTCTTCAAGCGAAATAGATACACAAGCGGATGATCGACCTCAGCCTACAATCTAAGTAGTTGGATTGAATAAAGCGGTTGGATTACATTTGATAGCTGATGTTCTAAAAATGCATAGAACTGAAAAAACTAGAACTGAAAAACTGTTGGCATTGATAGGTGGCTATTAACAACAGAAGTGAAAGCAGCAGGTCTACAACTATGCTGTTGGGTGGGTTGTTGGGTGTCCATGTGCGTACTCTAATGTCTGACTTTAATGTCTGGTCTGACTTTGGCCTCTAGACGGACTACGCCTTACCGCTAGGGGCGCTATTCTATATATCTACCCAAAAGATAGGCGCAACCTAGCACTCCTATCTTTTCACTATCTTCAGCGGTTTTCATGGCTCACTCTATTTGCATTCTCGGTGGCGGCTTCGGCGGCCTATATACTGCTCTTGCCCTGAGCAAACTCGATTGGGAAGAGACACCGCATGAAATTGTGCTAATCGACCAGCGTGATCGCTTTGTTTTTGCTCCGCTGCTGTACGAGTTAGTCACCGGTGAGCTGCAGACTTGGGAAATTGCCCCTCCGTACGAAGAACTCGTTGCGAATACGGGCATTCGCTTTCACCAAAGTGGCATAGACAATATCGATATCAACGCCCAAACCGTTGAACTCACTGATGGTGAAAGTCTTCGCTATGACCGTATCGTGCTAGCACTCGGTGGCGAGACCCCGATGGATATGGCACCTGGCGTGGCTGAGCATGCTATTCCTTTTCGTAGCTTAGAAGATGCCTACCGCCTAAAAGACAAGCTGCGCCAGCTAGAAAATGACAATCTTGAGAAAATTCGGGTTGCTATCGTCGGTGGCGGCTACAGCGGTGTCGAAATCGCCTGCAAGATCGCTGAACGACTGGGAGATAAAGGCCGGGTCCGGATTGTCGAAAGAGCCAATCAAATCCTTCAATCCTCTCCTGAGTTCAATCGAAAAGCTGCCCTAGATGCGCTCAATGAAAAGAATGTATGGATCGACTACGAAACCACTGTTACTGAAGTCACTGCTAACAGTTTCTCCATGAGCTACAAAGACAAAGTTGATACGCTCCCAGTCGATATTGTGCTCTGGACGGTTGGCAGCAAAGTGAGTCCTGCTTTAGACGCGCTTGATCTTCCTCGTAACGAACGTGGGCAGTTCACCATTGCTCCTACCCTTCAGGTCATAGATTATCCGCACGTGTTTGCGCTAGGAGATTTAGCTGATGGCCCTGACGCCGATGGCAAATCCGTTCCCCCTACTGCGCAGTCTGCGCTCCAGCAGGCTGACTATGCCGCCTGGAATATCTGGGCTAGCCTTAGCGATCGCCCGCTTCTTCCTTTCCGCTACCAGCACCTCGGCGAAATGATGACGCTAGGGACTGATAATGCCACGCTGACTGGGCTGGGTATCAAGCTAGAGGGAAATCTAGCCCATGTTGTCCGTCGTCTCACTTATCTCTATCGTATGCCCACCCTCGATCACCAGATTCGCGTTGGTATCAACTGGCTAACTCAACCAGTGCAGGAACTATTGACGGGCCTAAGTAAGTAGCTAAGCAGCTCTAAAGTTAACTCATGTCTGTATCTTCCTCCCGGTGGCCACGGCCAAAAGTTATCTATCTCGATGCTTTCGGTACACTCTTCGGTGTCAAAAGCAGCGTTGGCGATCTTTATAGTCAGCTGGCACACTCAGCCGGAGTAGAGAGCGATCCTCAAGCGGTCAATCAGGCTTTCTATCAAAGCTTTGCTGCTGCTGAGCGTTTGGCTTTTCCAGAGGCGAGTCCGGCTGATATCCCAGCGTTAGAATATCACTGGTGGAAAGCTATCGTAGCCCAGACGTTTGAGCAAGTAGGCGTGATCGATCGGTTTGAAGATTTTGATACCTTTTTCGCAACTCTGTATAACTATTTTGAAACTAGCGACCCATGGCATGTGTATGCTGATACCCCTTCGTCTCTTCGTCGCTGGCAGTCTATGGGAATTGAGCTAGGCGTTATTTCTAACTTTGACTCTCGTTTGCATCGCGTGCTTAGTCGTTTAGGATTAGATACGTATTTTCAATCGGTGACGCTATCTACCGAAGTGGGGGCTGCAAAACCTTCGCCCAAAATCTTTCAGGTGGCGCTGGCCAAACACAACTGTACGGCGCAGCAGGCATGGCATGTAGGCGATAGTGAAGCAGAGGATTATGTGGGCGCTAAAGCGATTGGTATGAGAGCAGTGCTAGTACTTAGATGAAGCACTTATAACTTTACTTGGTTATAGACAAGCGTTGATAGTTCAGTCATATTGCACAATGAGCTCTTTGCATGGCTTGTGCGATGTCTTCTTCCTATTGCCTACTGTTTGCGGTTTCTTCTCTCAGCGTGTTAGCAGTCCGGACAGGGCCGGCGATCGCACTACCTCTAACTGGCGCTTCTACCAGTCGCATCGTCATTCAGTCTGCTACAGAACAGACCCCAGTGAGCTCTTCTACGAAGCTGGCTAATCTAGGTTCAGACATCGTTCAGATAGCGCAGAGTTCTGCTGACGAAGTCCCCGAACCTAGCGATATTCTGCCCGAGCTTGGCGATATTCTGCCCGGGCCTGGCGATATTTGGCCCGAGCGACCTCCCGATGACCTGCCTGAAGAGACCCTACCGCCCCAGCTCCCTTCTCCTGAAGAGCTCTTAGGCGAACCTAGCGAGCCTGACGTTCCGCCCGATGCTTTAGAAGATGGTGAAGAAACGTTTGTAGTGAGCAAAATTCAGCTGGCAGGTAGCACCGCTTTTAGCGATGAAGATTTCGCCGAACTGTTTTCTAGATTTACTGGCGTTCCGATCACGTTTAATGACTTACTACAGGTCCGCTCAGCGGTAACCCAACGCTATATTGAGGCAGGCTTTGTTACGTCAGGGGCTTTTATTCCACCCCAGACCTTAGAAGAAGGTGTTGTCACTATACAGGTCTTAGAAGGCGCTATAGAAGAAATTGAGGTCGTCGGAACTAATCGTCTTAGACCTAACTATATTCGCGGCAGAATAGGATTAGTGGCGCGGCCGCCGATTAATACCAATAGGCTACTCGCTGGACTGCAGCGGCTGCAAATCGATCCGTTGATCGAAGCGGTATCCGCAGATTTGCAGGCGGGGGTACGGCCTGGGACAAGCATCCTCCGAGTAGAGATCACCGAGGCGGATGCGTTCGATGTAGTTGCCTCGGTAGACAATCGCCGTTCGCCTAATATCGGCAGTGTGAGCCGGCGGATCAACTTGCAGGCAGGGAACGTCTCAGGGTTAGGCGATCGCTTCTTCTTGGGCTATGCCAACACCAACGGCAGCAACGGCGTAGACGCCAGCTATTCTATTCCCCTTAGCCCTCGCAACACGCGTCTGATCCTTGAGGCGGGCTATGGTGATAGCCGAGTAATTGAAGATACCTTTGAGGTCTTAGACATTAGCTCTGACGCCTTTTACTACGAAGTCGGCGTCACTCATCCTTTAATCGAAAGTCCTACGCGAGAACTGACACTCGGTCTAGCCTTTTCACACACTGAGAACCAAATTCGTTCTGGTCTAGGAGATTTTGGTCAGGAGCTAGTCCTAGGGGCTGATGAAGATGGCAGAAGTAAAGTCAGCGCCCTACGATTCTCTCAAGGCTGGACGCAGAGAAATCAAAGGCAGGTGCTAGCTGCTAGATCGCAGTTCAACTTGGGCCTTGATATTCTAAACGCGACTAATAACGATGAAACAGGCATTCCAGACAGCCAGTTTTTTTCTTGGCGGGGACAGGGCCAGTGGGTCAGATTGCTTGGTGAGAATGCGCTCTTTTTTCTTAGAGGTGACCTTCAGCTAGCCACCGATCGGCTATTTTCTTCAGAACAGTTTGGCTTGGGCGGACAGCAGACCGTACGGGGCTATCGTCAAAACGCGCTGCTGCGAGACAACGGCGCGCTGGTTTCAGCAGAAGCGCGTTTGCCGATCATCCGCTTCTCAAGAGATAGTATTGTTCAAGTAGCCCCCTTCCTAGATGTGGGCACCGCTTGGAACAACTTTGACGACTCTGCCGATACAAACGTTCTAGCAGGGACAGGCGTTGGCCTTGTCTGGGAACAAAACGAGAATCTGTCGGCCAGGCTAGATTGGGGTATTCCCTTGGTGGATCTAGAGAGCACTAGCAATAGCTTGCAAGATAGCGGAATCTACTTTTCTGTTCGATACAACTTGTTTTGAAGTAGTCTGCTTGTTTTGAAGTGATCTGTGCGATTAAATAAGCGTCAGGTTAGTAGCGCCAGTAGCGGCGTCCGTATACGAAGGTGCCAATAGCCATACCCATTACAACAAGATAACTAATCCCACCAATAAATAGGCCCGGAATGGGCAATAAAGATCGAATAAACAGCGCCACCACGATACAGGCAACGAGTGCCCACATCGTATTCGCGGTGAGGATGACTTGATGAAAAAGCCGAGAAGTGACGAAGACCCCCAGTGCGCCGAGTCCGAAATAGACGGCCAGTGGAAGAAGAGATGCCATGAGAAACAAGAGCCCGTTAGGAATGCGAGTGGCAGCGGCTGAGCTGTTTAAAGCTACTAGCCCCATCAGCAGTAGATAGTCTATGGCGGTAGCGATCGCCACCGTTACTGCGGCACTCTTCGCTAGGTCGGCCCAAGGAAGATATTTAAGAGAGCGAAATGGGTTAGCCATAGTTAGCCACAGGGAGATTAGCCACAGAGAGATTAGCCATAGGGAGAAAAAGAGCTACTGATCAAAGGTAAGCGCTTTGCCGCGCACAGCGGTATCAATCTTGCCGCGGTCGTAGACGATCTGGCCACCGACGATAGTAACGACTGGCCAGCCAGTTAGATTCCATCCTTCAAAAGGACTCCAGCCACACTTTGTCTGTAGTTCCTCGCGCAAGACAGGGCGATAGGTAGATAAGTCGACTAAGACAAGATCAGCGTCATATCCAGGCTCAATTAGTCCCTTATTGGGAATATGGTAGGCCCTGGCAACGGCGGTAGACATCCAGTTGGCGACTTGAGCGACGGTGCAGCGATTTTGCTGAGACTGAGTCAGCATCAGGGGCAAAGAAGTCTCTACACCAGGCATACCAGAAGGCGCATGAGGATAGCCTTTACGCTTTTCTTCAAGGGTGTGGGGAGCATGATCAGTGGCGATAAAGTCAATCACACCATCTAGAAGTGCTTGCCAGAGAAACTCGCGATCGCGCTCATACTTCAGCGGTGGATTCATCTGCGCCAGCGTCCCTAGCTTTTCATACGCGCTCACATCTAGCAGCAAGTGTTGAGGCGTCACTTCGGCGGTGACCCAACTCGGCTTATCTCGGCGCAGCAGTTCGGCTTCTTCGCCAGTCGACATATGCAAAATATGCAATCGTCGCTGATACTTTTTCGAGAGGCTAAGGGCCAGTTTTGTCGCTAGCAGCGCCGTTTCATTGTCTTGCACTTTGGTATGAGTAGCCGGATCGCTTTCACCTGCGAACAGCTCTCGCCTAGCTAGAATGCGAGCTTGGTCTTCAGCGTGGACTGCGATCAGGCGATCGCCGACTGCAAAGATCGGCTCAATGGTTTCAGCCGTATCGACGGAGAGCGGGCCGTGGGCTGAGCCCATGAAGATTTTGATGCCACAGGTTGGGTTCGCGGTGCGCAAATCGTCTAGGTTTTCGGCGGTAGCCCCAATGAAGAAGCCATAGTTGACTAAGCTTTTAGACGCTGCGATCGCCAGTTTATCCGTCAAAACAGCTTGAGTTGTGGTCAGCGGCAGCGTATTGGGCATCTCTAAAAAAGAAGTTACACCTCCTCTTGCGCAAGCACGCGAGGCTGTGAACAAATCTTCTTTGTACTCAAGTCCTGGCTCGCGAAAATGCACCTGTGGGTCGATTACTCCAGGAAGTAGCGTCAATCCACTACCGTCAATGGTTCTAGCCTGTCTAGGCAACTTCAGGTCAGCACCAACTGCTGCGATCTTGCCTTCCTCAATGACCACCTCTGACGGTTCTATCTCTCCAGATGGCAACAGTATCTGCGCTGCGCGAATCACTAGCGGCATTTGCGTCATAATTAATCAAGCACGCTTCAAACAGCCTTTGACAGGCTATCGCAACTCTGGCGATAGGATCAAAGTGGTAGAAAGCTATCTAGCTAAACGCCTATCAAAATTAATGTTTCAATCAAAGTGGCTCAGTCTCCACCACCTATACAGCATCTGTCATCCTAACTAGAATGACGACAGACGCCGCCAAAGCATATATGCGTTTATACTTTTTCAACTGTCGAGTTCATATAAGTCGTGTCTGAAAAGCAGCAAAATCCGTGGATCGAAGGGCTACAAACAGTTGCTCTTAGTATCTTTCTAGCACTAGGTATTCGTCAGTTTGTCGCCGAAGCACGCTTCATTCCTTCAGAATCGATGCTGCCTACTCTCGAAGTTGATGATCGCCTAGTTGTCGAAAAAATCAGCTACCACTTTAATCCCCCCAAACGGGGCGACATCATTGTTTTTCGCGCGCCGCAAGCAGCTCTAGACGCTGCTCACTCCACGACCAAAGACGCCTACATCAAGCGCGTTATCGGCCTTCCTGGTGAAGAAGTAGAGATTAAACAGGGCAGAGTCTTTATAGACGGCAGTGCTCTAGAAGAAGATTACATCCAAGCCCCACCAGCCTATACCTGGGGTCCGCAAGTTGTCCCTACCGATGAATATTTGGTGTTGGGTGATAATCGTAACAGCAGCTCTGATGGTCATGTGTGGGGATTTCTCCCACGCGAAAGGATTATTGGCAGAGCTGTTGTTCGATTCTGGCCTATTCAGCGCATCGGTGGGTTGGATTGACTTCGATGCTTTGCTACTAGGCCCCGCTTGGCTGAACTTTGCTTGGCTACTGAGTTTCGTTTGCTACTGAAAAGGTGAGTCCGAAGACTGAATTGGCATAGGATCGGTCACATTTTGGCCGGATGAGGGGTACTTTATCAATATGTATTGATACGATTCTCTTCTTTCATGACTAAGCAACAGACTCGCTTCTGGGTAGAAGCCGTACAAACGGTTGGTCTTAGTGTTGCTCTAGCCTTTGGTGTCCGACAGTTCGTGGCTGAAGCGCGGCTAGTGCCTACTGGCTCTATGCAGCCCACCATTGAGATCAACGACCGTCTGTTTGTTGAGAAAATCAGCTACCGTTTTCATCCCCCAAAGCGAGGCGATATCATCGTTTTTCAAGCGCCGAAGGAAGCTTTGGAAGCTGCGCAGTCAACTACTAAAGATGCCTATTTGAAGCGTGTTGTTGGCCTGCCAGGCGAAGAAGTTGCTGTAAAAGATGGCCGGGTTTTTGTGGATGGTAAGGTCCTAGCTGAAGACTACATAAAATCGCCTCCAGCCTACGTATGGGGTCCAAACGTGGTACCAAACGGGCATTACCTAGTGCTTGGTGACAATCGCAATAGTAGCTCCGATGGTCATGTTTGGGGATTCTTATCAGAAGAGACGATTATTGGTAAGGCAGCGGTTCGGTTCTGGCCGCCTAGTCGAATTGGTGGGTTGGATTGATATCGCTAGTGCTCTCAAGAGATGGAGCCCGTATTAGATAACGTGTTACCTGTCCAGTTAGAGACTACTGTCTTAGGGCTTGTTTTCGAAGGACTTGTTATAAATCACTGGCATCTGACCTTTCCACTTATTCCATAGATCATCATCAGTCATCAAGTTAGCCATAAAGTGGCTGACATTAATACGACTAGTTGAGCCCGCATCAAAGATGGCACTTCTAACAGGTGAAGGATGTACTTCGTACTCGCTTACCTGCGCTTCGTGAGTCAGAGTATCCGGACGAACTACGCTCCATTCAATGTTCGGATTATTCTGACCAATTTCGGTCCGTAGATAGTCTGCGGCTTGTTCATTGTCCGCATGGGGCGGCAGGAGTGCCCGAATCAACCAAATGATACACTTTTGGGCAAGTGAAATTCGCTCAGGCAAATCTCGATTGCGATTACCCGCTGTATTCATTAGCACAACTTTAGTTGACGTCTGTGTCTGGTTGGCTTTAATCGCGTCGCACAGTAGACGTATTGCATCAGTGACTAACCAGCGCGGCTGTCCATAGATGCCGCTCCAAGTCATGTTGTGTCCTAAGCACGACGCGATCGCACTACATGGACTAACGTGTTGAACCATTTCCGTTTCGCTCAGCTCGAGTAGATTAGCGCAGACGATCTGTAAGTTTGTGTGCTGTCGGAGCGCTTCTGAGATCTTTTCGGGTGAACGCACAATGGCGACGACGTTCAGACCACGATTGAGTAAGGCTTGAACGAGTAGCCGTCCGGTGGCCCCACTAGCGCCGACTACAAGGACTTTGGTCATGGCTTCTCTACCGCTCGGTTCTATACATCAGATCTTTACGTAAGCTCTACACGTCAGCTCTATACATCAGTACCAATCTTGCATATCAGCATCAAAACTGGCAGTTCCACACATGAGAGACTTTTCCCTGTATAGATTGTCCAGCCCAAGGGGTGTTGAAAGCTGACAGCGTTTGTAAGTTTTGAGCGGTGAGTGTCCATTGAGTTGCTGGATTAAAGAGGGTTAGCTCAGCGCTCGCACCGATCTCTAACCTACCAGCATCTAGCTGAAGACAGTTGGCTGGGCCGTGACTCAACCGATGCCACAGTAGGTCTGGAGGCCATTTCCCGGTGACGACGAAGGTTTGCCACAAGATCGGTAAAGCTAGCTCTAACCCGATCGCACCGGGCGGGGCTAAATCGAAGGCGACAGTTTTTTCTTCATAGGTGTAGGGGCTATGATCGATGGCGATCGCCTCTAAAACGCCCTCTCTAACAGCGTCTACTAAAGCCTGTCGATCAGCCGGGTTACCTAATGGCGGGTCGTGACGCAAGCTAGGCTGATAGTCTTGTAGATCTCCTGTATCAAAGCAAAGGTGATGCCAGGCTACACTGGCAGTAATCGGTAGGCCCTGCTCTTTGGCCTGTCGGATTAAGGTGATGCTTCGAGCCGTAGAAACGCGCATGATATGGATCGGAGTCGACGTCTCAGCGATGTATTCTAATAGCGCGGCCAGCGAAGCGGTCTCGGCAATTACGCTGACGCCTTCTAACCCCAATCGCAGACTATTTACCCCCTCTCTAGCGGCACCCGCTCCAGCAATTTGAGGATCACAAGGCCATAGGGCGATTGGCTGGTTTAGAGGCTGCATATATTCCAGCAGTCGTTTAACGAGAACTGGATTAGAGAGGGGTCTAGCATCCGTAAACCCAACCGCGCCTGCTTCTGCTAGCTCAGCAAAGTCCACAAGCTGCTTGCCCTTGGCGCCGATGGTGATAGCAGACCAGGGCATAAGCTTGGTTTGGGCTGAAAGATTGGTGCCCACTTTCTGGGCGGCAAGAATAGAGGCGATCGCGCTGATACTATCAGCCGCAGGCTGAGTGGTTGGCAGCAGGCCTACTCGAGTGAATCCACCGGCGGTAGCTGCCCGTCGCAAAGACACATAGGTTTCTCTAGGCTCGTAGCCAGGTTCACCGCTTTGGCTGTAGAGATCGATTAAGCCTGGACCTAGGAACTGACCGCTGCCATCAACGATCTCGGTATCGGTTGGTATCTCTGTAATCGAAGGGGCGATCGCTGCAATTTTTCCGGCTTCAATAAGCACATCACCCACGCCATCAGCCGTCAGCTCAGCGGCTCCTCCTATCAAGGTTGCCTGTGTGATCAGCTGCCTCATAGAATGCGACATAAGCCTATAGAGCCCCGGCCGCTGTCTTGTCAAAAATGCTGCCTGATAGATGCGTTGTAATGTTCGCTGCGCTTAAGACGGGTAGGCTGTCTGCTCCACCGTGATAGTCAATCACACTGACTGCGCCGTTGCCTTGCTTAAACTGCCAAAACTTCTCTGGCCCAAGTCCAAACAGCTGACATAAGATTGCCTTGTTGATGGCATCGTGAGCGACCACCATCACCGTTGGTGGCGTATCCCAATAGTCTGTGCCCTCACTGTAGGCCGCGACAATATCTCCCCAGCCTTTCTTCGCTCTAGCCCATACATCCTCTAGATTTTCGCCTGCTGGCATCTGTACTGTCTCGGGTTTGCTTTGCCACTGAGCGAGCATGCCAGGATAGCCGGCTTCAATCTCGGTTTCTAGCATGCCTTCCCATTCGCCGTGGCCGATTTCCCAGAGCTGCTCTGTGGTTTCTAGGCGCACTTCTGGATGATGCTGCAAAATACCCTCGGCTGTTTCTTTGGGTCGTAACATCGAAGAACTCACAGCCGCATCGATGCTGACCGTCTTCAGAAATTCACCTGCCTGCGCCGCCTGACGGTGACCGTTTTCGTTAAGTGGAATATCGATTTTTCCTTGAAACCGACCGTCTCGATTCCAGTTAGTTTCGCCGTGACGTACCAGTAAGAATCTAGGCCCTTTAAAGCGCGATCGCCGCTGAGGGATCGGCTGCCCCAGATGACTTGTCAAGTTCAACGACTCTAGCTGCACACTAGCTACCTCGCCTTCTTGCCCACTGATAAAATTCAGCACGTTGATCGCGCAATTATCTTGTCCCATACTGTTCAAGCTTGCAGGGCCTAAGCCAATTGCAGCACCTAGTAGCGCGCGGTTAATCGCACTATGACCTACTAGCAGAATGGTTTGACCTGGATGCTTGGCTAAGACAGTCTGCCAAAATAGCGTCGCCCGTTCCCACATATCTCGAACCGGATAGAAATCCGTTGTTGTTCCATCTGCGTTCGGCAGCGGCATGACAAACTCGTTTGGTAAGGTCCTCCAGGCTTGATACATCTCCTGGTAGTTAGCCTCTACCTCATCGAATGACTTTGATTCCCATAGCGGTAAATTGATCTCTTTGATTAAATCTGCAATCTGAATCTTAGGCAGTGCATTTCCGGTCTGTTTCATCGTCTCAACGATGATTTCACAGGTGTGCTGGGCTCGCTTTAGCGGACTAGTATACACAGCGTCTAGCGTTAACCCTGAGAGTGTTTTGCCTACCTGATGCGCCTGCTGTTTGCCTAATTCTGTAAGGACTGCTTTATCGTGGTGGCCTTGAATGACTCGGCTTGCATTCGAGGTACTTTGACCATGCCGAACGATGATAACAGTGGTTTTCAACGGAGCTGCCTCGCCTTTAGATAGAGCTATAGCTTTTGCCACTTCTGCGCTTCAGACATTTCCAATCAGTAAGATTTTTGTCTTAACAAAGCGCTAGGGCACACTAGGCGCACGAATGCATTCGACGCTAGCTACTATATATGCCAGAGCTATCTTACAACGAAGCGCCTATTGCAATAGGATATGTAGGAAACAACGTTGAGATGCAGAATCGACGTGTTCGCATACCAACTCGCCTATAAAACTTGTCTGTAACTAGGTATCTGTGACTGTGTATATACAGCGTAAACACAGACGAGTTGCCTACAATAATGGGGTATGTCAAAGATCGTCACCTATAGCCCTGCCTACACTCTAGTTCCGACCTACGAGTGCTTCAATCGCTGTACTTACTGTAACTTTCGCCAAGAACCAGGTACTGATCAGTGGATGAGTCTAGAGAAGGCTAGAGAAACGCTGACGCGATTGCAGTCTACAGAAGTCATTGAAATTCTTATCTTGAGCGGCGAAGTTCACCCTAAGAGTGCTCGCCGGGCGGCATGGTTTGAGCATATCTATCAGATGTGTGAGCTAGCGCTGGCGATGGGATTTCTTCCACATACCAATGTCGGTCCACTTAGCTATCAGGAGATGGCGGCGCTTAAACAGGTCAATGCTTCGATGGGGTTGATGCTAGAGCAAATGACACCTACTTTGATGAACACAGTACACAAGTACGCGCCAAGTAAGCAGCCTGAGCGGCGGTTAGAACAATTGAACTTTGCAGGTAGGCTAAAGATTCCATTTACGACAGGAATATTACTGGGCTTAGGTGAAACCGTTGAAGATTGGCAAGAGAGCTTAAGCGCGATTGCCCAAGTTCACCAAAAGTACGGACACATTCAAGAAGTGATTTTGCAGCCACACCAGCCAGGAGAAAGGCAGAGTGAAGTGCGATCGCCTTGCTACGGAACTACCCTGCTAAAAGCAGTGAAGCTGGCTAAGTCTGTTCTTCCTTCGGACATTACAATTCAAATTCCACCGAATTTGATTCTCTTAGACCAGGCACTGCTAGACTGCATTGCCGCAGGTGCAACAGACTTAGGTGGTATTGGCCCAATCGATGAAGTCAATCCGAACTATAGCCACCGTGATCGCATTACTATGCGATCGCTTTTAGACACTCAAGGCTGGAAGCTACAGAAAAGACTGCCGGTTTATAGACAATACGATCAATGGCTACCTTCTGAGATAGCCGAAGTCTCAAAGCAGTATCAATATTCTGCTGAAAACGCACTGTCGTAACCCACTGTAGAAGGCAAGCGCGGCACTCAGCGTTCGGCACTAAGTCCGGTACTATACAGATTCTTTGGTGAATGAATCTGAAAGTATGCAACGATTTAGGCACCACTATGTACCTATGACGATGGCCCAAGAACGCGAACCCTTCATTAGCCTCGCGCTATATCACCTGTTTAAGTGGTCGGTGGTCAGCCCGGTGTTACATGGCTATTTTCGCGGACGTATCTATGGGGCTAAGAAGGTACCAAAGCAAGGGCCGTTAATTATTGTGGCTAACCATGCCAGTAATTTTGATCCGCCGCTATTGTCTAACTGCATCGGACGACCAGTGTCTTTTATGGCAAAAGAGTCGCTGTTTCGAGTGCCAGTGCTAGCACCAGCGATTCGAGCCTATGGAGCATATCCGGTTAAGAGAGGCTCAGCCGATCGCAGCGCTATTCGAGAAGCCCTCCGGCAGCTAGAGAATGGCTGGGCAGTAGGTATTTTTTTACAGGGGATACGCACCTCAGACGGACGAATCCCAGATCCTAAGCTAGGAGCGGCGCTAATTGCAGCGAAAGCTCAAGTCCCGCTGTTACCGGTCAGCTTGTGGGGGACTGAGAAGATTTTGAAAAAAGGAGCGCTTCTGCCTAGACCAGCAGCGGTAACGGTAAGAATTGGGGAGGTGCTCCCCCCTCCGCTGACTAAAGACAAGGCCGAACTACGGGCAATTACACAGCGCTGCGCGGACGAAATTCATAGCCTACATGAGCTAGGTAGATAAAGAGCTGCTAGGAAGATAGAAGCAGAAGAGGCTTGAAGCAAACTGCTCAACGAAGAGGTAGCGATCGCAGGTAAAATGCGAAGAACTAGACTATATAGCCGCGTTCGGATGTATTCGGGGCACGGGAAGTCACTTGACCTACTGCCGTATAGGGGTTTAGCTGTACTGCTCTACTTTGGCTACTCTACTTTAGCTGATCTAGAACTTTAGCTAATTTAGAGAAGTGACGATAGCTATAGTACATCTAGCCGTCGAAGGGCCTCTATGCCAGAAGATTCTATGTCAGAAGAGCGAGTGTCAGAAGAGTCAGTGTCAAATGATTTGTATGCGGAACTTACAGAAATGATGGGGCCAGTGTCATGGGAACTGCTAAAGCCCCATGTACAGCGCGATGCAGTCATCGTGGTCAATCCACAGCTTGACCTGGTCGAAGCCGGGGCGGCGATCGCCTCTAATCAAACCCAGGTCGTAGAGCGTTGGATTAATGAACAGCTCATTCGCAAACCTACCGCCGAACAGCTTGTAACCTGGAATAGTGAAACCAAGCGGTTCCTCTCTTTGATTGTGCAACCCTACGTTTTAGTCCAAGTTGAGCCTGTTGCTTCTACTGAGCAGGTTGATTCATTACCTGACCTACCGTCTGATTGACAGCCGTCTATGGAAGACCATCCGCTTTGGAAACACCTAGCAACATCCTCACTGTTGCGTTATTTGTTGTTGTTTGTCTGCGGGTGGGCGGCGGTAGCGCTTCTAGAATATTTTGAAACCGTCATTATCATCTTCACTGCTGCGACGATTTTAGCTTTTTTGCTGAGTTATCCGGTGCGTTGGCTACGACGGTTTTTGCCGCACGGCGTTGCTGTTTCGATTGTCTTTGCGATCGCCTTGATGGTAATTGGCGGCCTCATTACGACAATTGCGCTGGTTGTGCTCTCTCAGGGTCAGCCACTCATTGACAACCTCTCTGACTTCCTAACTTCTTTGACGCCTCGGATCGAAGCCTTAGAACAATTTCTTCAACGGCGAAATCTACCTGTTGATCTGCAGTCTCTGGGTGCTCAGTTTCGCGATCAGGCGGTTGGCCTACTTGGCGTAGGCGTAAATTTGTTGCAAGGTCTAGTGAATAATTTTCTACACTCGGTTCTGATTGCTGTAGTGACTTTGTTCATGCTGTTTGACGGTGCACGGCTGTGGTATTTCCTCATCAAAAGGCTACCGCTAGACCAACAGAGGCGGATTACAGAAACTGTTCAAGATAGTTTCTTAGGGTTCTTTTGGGGACGGCTACTTCTTTCTATCTTCTTCGGTGTGTCAACGTTTGTTGTTTTTCTATTACTAGGCGTACCCTATGCACCGACGCTGGCCGTTATTGCTGGAGTGTTTGATCTAATTCCGGGTATCGGTGCAACCCTAGGTGTTAGCTTAATCTCACTATTCCTACTATCGCAAAGTATCTTACTAGCTACGCAGTCAATCGTGATTTGCGTAGTGCTTCAGCAGGTAGAAGAGAATTTGTTGCTGCCGCGCATCATGAAAGACTCATTAAACATCAATCCTGTGGTGATGTTCTTTGCGCTAATTGTGGGTGCACGAATCGCAGGTGTCTTAGGAATTTTCTTGTCTATTCCAGTCGCTAGCACTATCATCAACTTATTAGAAATTGATGAAATGAAGGGCAGCGCTGCGGTATCTAGTTCCGCCGCCAAAACCAAATCTTAGCCAGCTTTCCATTAGCCAGCTTGACAATAGAGTGCTACTAGTCGTTTCATCGTGGGCGATCACCTAAAGCTCTTAAGTCTTACTAACAACCAGTACAACTAGCCTTGTCAGCCTCTATCCTACAGATCCTCGGCTGAATACTACTCAAGCAGCAGCGCATATGAACACCCCTCGCCAAGTTCTCATCTACGATACAACGCTTAGAGATGGCATCCAGCGACACGGTATTTCCTGCACCTTCGAAGACAAGATAAAAATTCTCAATCGTCTTGCTCAACTTGGCATTCCTTTTATCGAAGGCGGCTGGCCTGGTGCAAATGCTGTTGATACTCGGCTTTTCGACTATTTGAAAACAAAGCCTCTGCTCAACACCCAAGTTGTTGCCTTTGGCTCTACTCGGCGATCGCATCAAAAGCCCTCAGAAGATCTGACGCTGCAAAACTTGCTAAACGCCAATACCCAATGGCTGACAATCTTTGGTAAATCCTGGGATCTCCATGTGACCGATGCGCTCAAAGTCAGCCTTGGCGAAAATTTAGCGATGATTCAAGATTCTATCGAATTCTTACGCGCTAACGGACGTCGAGTCATCTATGACGCTGAGCATTGGTTTGATGGCTACCAGGCGAACCCTGACTATGCACTTAAAACGCTAGAGGCTGCTGTACTGGGCGGCGCTGATTGGATAGTCCTTTGCGATACTAACGGCGGCACCCTACCTAAAACAGTCGAAGCCATCGTAGATAAGGTTCGCACTTGGCTGCAGATCAACCACACCGATCTTATCGATCCACCCCAGATTGGTATTCACACCCATAACGACAGCGGCAGCGCTGTTACTAGCTCGCTCTTTGCGGTAGAGGCAGGCGCCAGAATGGTCCATGGGACTATCAACGGCTACGGCGAACGCTGCGGCAACGCTGATCTGTGCAGTGTCATTCCAAACCTACAGCTCAAGATGGACTATGACTGCCTGTCTTCTGAGCAGTTGAAAACCCTAGCTGAAACGAGTCGATTCGTGAGCGAAATAGTCAACTTGGCAGCGGATGATCACGCGCCTTATGTTGGCCGTTCCGCTTTTGCTCACAAGGGCGGAATTCATATCAGCGCGGTAGAACGTAATCCCAAAACCTACGAACATATTGAACCGAGTGCAGTTGGTAATGCCCGGCACATTGTCGTCTCTAGCTCATCTGGAGCTAGCACCGTTCTCTCCAAAGCCAAGAGCTACGGTATCACCCTTAGAAAGAACGATCCGGCTACTCGAAACATCATTAACCGTGTCAAAGAATTAGAGGATCAAGGCTACCAGTTTGAAGCGGCTGAAGCTAGCTTTGAGCTGCTGCTACGTACAGAACTGAACCTACATCAGCCACTGTTTCAGCTACGCGGCTTTGAAGTCAATTACAACGTGATTCAGTCGGACGTGCAATGCAACATCGGGGCTCGCGCCATGATCAAAGCAGCGGTGAAAGGGCAAGAAGTGCTAGAAGTTGCCGAATGTATGGGCCCGGTATCGGCGTTGGATAAGGCGTTGCACAAAGCACTGGTCCGGTTCTTCCCGGCGGTGGAAACCTTCTATCTAACTGACTACAAAGTTCGCATTCTCAATAGCGAGGCGGGTACGGCGGCAAAAGTCCGAGTACTTGTAGAATCTAGCAACGGAAAACAGAGATGGACCACAATTGGGGTATCAGTCAATATACTAGAGGCCTCTTATCAGGCAGTGGCTGCTGGCATTGAGTACGGACTATACCAAGCGGCCAAAAGCCGATCAGCTAAAACAAGTACAGAGAAACTGCCTGCATAAGTGGCGATGTCTCAAAGGCAATGTCTTGGCATGCGATTGGACTGACAGCGCATGCGAAAAAGAGAGCATAGTGCCCTCTTCCACTCGATACGTTCATCCCATTGCCTGATTCCAATCAGATCGATTAATCCAGATAGCCCATTAACGTACCAGGATCTTCATCTATATTGTTGCTGGCAATAGGTCTGTGACCAGGTAAAGAGTCAATGTCAGAAAAATCTATAGTATCTACAGCCACAGGTCGATGGCCGGGCAACGAGTCAACAGTGGAAATCTCAAATGCACCAGACATCACCGGTCGAATACCCGCAGAGGACAATGAATCAACGACCTCTACATTACTCAGTTCAATCGGACGATGGTTAGGCAGCGAATCAGACTCGAACACGCGAGAATGATCCGTGAGCTCTACCACTTCATGTTGAGGAGCTTTGGCTAAACCGCCCTTATTAGCAGTTTCGTCCTTTGCCGTTTCAGATTTGGATTCAGCAGTCACAGCTACTTTCTTACGGCTGCGGTTACTGCTGGCAGCACTTTTAGTGGTGCCGTTCTCGTCGGAGGTGCTCATGGCGTTGACCTTGTTTTCTTATTATTGGAGACCTGCTGAGCCCGTTGACTGTAAGGCTTCAGAATGGCCCAAGTGCGGAGGTTCGCAGATGAATAACTATAAGATGCTATTCACTAAACTTAAGGAAATATTATAGGTGAAAATCAGACCAATTCAGTTTACGAAAGGTAATAACGCCGATAAAAAGAGCTGTTGTTGTGTGCAGCTATACTTTACCGACGCTATAATAGTTATTCACACGGGGCTGAAACGGTTTCGACGTTTTAACGAAAGTCGTGTTGTGATACAGGTCAAGAGTGAGTCTACTCTTGTAAATAAAGGCTCAAACTTAAAGATACATGCAAACAACATCGTACCTTTTGCTCGTAAGCGCGCTCTTGTAGCTGCTGCCTAATAACCTCTTATAGGTTCGAGCGTCTGAGCTGTGACTCCGTTAAGCAGTAAGGACTAAACCCCCAACGGGTGCTCTGGCAAACTTTCTTCGATGGGTGCGCCAGCTAAGACTTTCATCGAAGCATCCTGTTTCCGGGACAATGGAAAACTCCCGCCCTGAGGGTTAGAGGGGCTATACCTGTGAGTGAGCGACACGTGATTACTTAGAGCGGACACGGGTTCGACTCCCGTCAGCTCCATCCAACCTAGATTAAGAAAGGCTCAACCAGTGATGGCTGAGCCTTTTGTATACCATCGGGAATTGGGTGCTGTTAGAAGTGCTTGGGACTATCTAAGCGTACTAATTGCGATGGTGGCTAGGAGAGCACTAATCATATAGAAGACACCGACTACCTGTAGCTCTGACCAGCCAGATAGTTCAAAGTGGTGGTGCAAAGGCGCCATTCTAAACAAGCGCTTGCCTTTGCCATCTGGGCCTTTGGTAGCTTTGTAGTAGCCAACCTGTAAGAGGACGGAGAGGGTCTCGGCGACGAAGAGAAGCGTAACAATCAGTAGGCCGAATAGGTTGTGACTAAGGATACCGACAGCGGCGAGGGCACCACCTAAAGCTAAAGAGCCGGTATCTCCCATGAACACTTTGGCAGGATTACGATTGTGGGCAAGAAAGCCTAGACATGAACCACTGAGCGTAGCGCAAAAGACCATCAGATCGGGATAAGTAGGGGCAACAAGCGCACCAAGGCCTAAAAAAGCGATCGCGCCCGCCCCGCTCATCAGCCCGTCGACACCGTCAGTTAGGTTAGTAGCGTTACTCTCGGCTACTAATACAAAGCTAGCTAGCGGCCAAAAGAGAAAACCTAGCGGAATGCTCAGGCCCAAGGGAAGCGCTACAGTGGTGATTTCGACAGACTGAGTGGTGAATGCCCAAAAGCAAAAGGCGATCGCAAATCCAATCTGTAGAATAAGCTTCGCCTTTGGAGAGATACCTTTATTAGAATGCTTTCGCATTACTTGCCAGTCATCGATCCAGCCAATCAGACCATAAGCTAGTGTCATCGCGCCTGCGGCCACTGTTAAAGGCGAAAATCCAGTCCATACCAGCGCGATTAGAACAGCAACCGGAATAAAAAAGATGCCGCCCATTGTGGGTGTGCCGGCCTTCTTGAGATGGGCACTCGGTCCATCCTCTCTGATAAACTGCGCCGCTTTGAACCGTTTTAGGATAGGTAAGGCGACGCTGCCAGCCAATGCCGATAGTAACGCTCCGATCACTAAAGGCCCAGTTAATTGAGGTGATAATTGAGCCGACCAAGCTGCGCCTGCTCCCACCGATCGCCCTGCCGCTAAATCTAACCCAATCGATGCGCTCAAGAGGCATCCTGCTAGCAGAATCGAAAGCTTTACACCAGATAGACCTACAGACTTTGGTAGAAACCTTGCATCCACGACACTATCCTCTCACTTACCACACACCTTTCCCATCTTCTACCAAAACTTGACGCTGTTTTGTAAATCTATGGTGATCGCAGCTACAGACTGTTCCTATTTCAGGATCGTTACCGTTCTCAGCCTTACCTTTAGCTTGCGAGGAATAAGCAGAAGAGCACTCACTTTTCATAAGTTATTACCTCACATGAAGACCTACAGCCCAGACAGCTGTAATACACGGCTCGATGAACCTGCGCCAAACCAAGCTAAACCCTGATGGCCTCAAACAAGCTGTCCAAGTGACTAGCTTTCTGTCTAAGTGATTAGCTAAGTGCCCTTAAATAGAAGATATAAGGTCTCAAAGTGTAAAGGCTAGACTAACCTAGATCACTACCCTGACGATTGCCTCTAGGTCATTCACACAGGATTACTCACATAACCTTCTTCTAAACCATGCCGCCTTAGATCTTCAAAGACGGCTAAAGCAAACCCTATCAAAGCAGAAACTAGTCATCATCTAGTGACATCTCAGCATCATCGTCATCTTCAATAGGGTCGTCATCATCGTCTTTGTCTTCAGTGCCCATAAGATCGGCAAGTTCCTCAGGCTCGGGCTCATCCCCTATGCTGTCGACTGGCTCGCGAGGGATGAGACGGCCAGTTCCTTCTAACCAGTTTAGGATAGAGGAATCTCTTTGAAGTGGGATCACTTCGGCGGTGTCTTTACGGGGAATCTGACGAACGGACGGATTGTAATTGCTCATTAAGCGGTGTTAGCTAAAACGGACTAGTACATAGATAACATAGGTAAGAAGTCATCTATCAGAAATCATCTAATAGCAGAGCAGCAACTGACTTTTAAGGGTCGCGTTTGGTTATTAACAAACCACAAGCTGAACTGCCCAGGGGCACTTACTTTACAGTACCACCGCATTAATTACATCTAATGGTGAATAGTGTCAATTGCTGAAGTATATTTCTTCGTATAAACGGGCCTATTGAAAGATAGGTCAGATAAACCCATGTTGAATAAGACTGACTTAAGAAATGCGATCGCTAATACCAACCGCGGCATCTCGACAACCGCCAATGACCGCCAGGCGATCGCGAGTATTATTGCCCGTGTAGAAGATCTCAATCCCACGCCCAATCCTCTGTCAGCGCCTGAACTATTAGCAGGTGACTGGCGGCTGCTCTATACCACTAGTCAAGAGCTACTTGGTATTGATCGCATTCCGTTCGCGGCTTTAGGCAACATCTACCAGTGCGTTCGGCCATCCACTTCACAGATCTACAACATCGCAGAGGTTAACAGCCTACCTTTTTGCGAAGGAATTATCTCGGTAGTTGCTGACTTTATGCCTGCGCCAGCCGATGAGTCTGCCTATTCCCAAGCATCCGCCACCACTACTGTTGAAACCCTGTCTCAGCGCCGCGTCAACGTTAGGTTCAACCGAGCCGTGTTTGGACTGCAGCGATCGCTAGGCTATCAGTCCCCTACGCAATATATCGAGCAGCTCCAGTCAACCGAAAAATTCAACTTTCTAAAAGGCATAGATCTTGCCATCAACTCAGATCGCCAACAGGGCTGGCTAGAAATTACCTATCTAGACAAAGATATGCGCATTGGACGAGGCAACCAAGGTAGTTTATTCGTACTCACGAAGGATACTTAACTTCCACGTTTCAACTGTCATCCTCCATGCTTTTCGCCCGCTCATGCTGCCTCTCTCCCAAAGTCACCTTACACATTTTGAAAGCTGTCCTAGAAGATATCAGCACGTCTTCTTCGATGCGCTCTCTACCCCCTCTACCTATGAACAACATACCAAGACTCAGTGGGGAAGCCAGTTTCACCTATTGATGCAGCAAAAGGCATTAGATCTCCCTATCCAGGCTGTTTCCAAAGCAGATACTCAAATGATCGCCAGTTTGGACGCGCTAGCCAATGCAGCGCCCGGGGTTTTTAACCATTTGCCAGCAGCGCGATCGCCTAGCGCCTTTAGCCAAAGCGAACATCGCCGTACGCTCGCGTTCAATGACTATCTGCTAACGGTGGTTTATGACTTGGTGGTGTTTTCTAGGCGGTCAGATGGAGGCCAGTTAGCAGACCGGTCAGGAGACCAGTCAAAAGGACATATATATGATTGGAAGACGCATCAGACACCCCAAAAGAAAGCCCGATTAGCGTCAGACTGGCAAACGAGACTGTATCAGTTCGTGCTATGTGAAACCACCGATCTAACGCCCGATCAGATTTCTATGACCTATTGGTTTGTCCGATTGGATGAGTCTGAGCGCTCAGGGATGTCAGCATCTACAACGTCCATACCACCCCAGCCAAGCTCCTATCAATTTGACTATGATCTGGCCCAGCACGATCAAACGCGCCAAGACCTGTTATCACTAACAGATGGGCTGACAGAAATGCGGCGGCGAGAAAACTTTCCAAAGGTGGCAGTAGAAAAAGGTGTATGCGAACACTGCCCTTTTGCGCTTAGATGCGATCGCCTCCCCTTTTCAGCTGCTACCCAGCCTCAAACCACCCAACAGTTACTGCGAACGGCTAGCCAACTTACCGCCGATAGTGTCACAGAAGTGACTCTGTAGCCTTTTGTAGGCAGCTGTGGCTATAGAAACATGAGCGAAGATAGCAAAGACGTATAGATTCGCAGAGGTTCGCTTAAGGCGCTATGCTTGATGATCTCGCAGTATCTGGATAATGGAAGCATCCTTCGAAATCACGCTGCAAATCGTTCTAACGGTCCTAGCAGGTATCGCTGCTCAGGTCATTGCAGCCTACCTAAAGGTTCCTAGTATCATTCTGCTGCTGATCTTTGGAATTGCCCTAGGGACCGATGGGTTGAACTGGATCGCTCCCCAGACACTAGGTGTCGGTCTAGAGGTGATTGTCTCATTATGCGTTGCTCTGATTCTTTTTGAAGGCGGACTGAACTTGGAGCTCAAAGAGATTGGCAAAGTCTCAGGCAGCCTGCGAAATCTGATCACCATTGGCACGTTCATCACACTCGTCGGTGGTGGAATGGCTGCTCACTGGCTAGCAGAGTTTCCCTGGTCGATTGCATTTTTGTATGCTTCGCTAATTGTTGTTACCGGGCCGACAGTCGTCACGCCATTGCTTAAGCAGGTCGGCGCAGAACGTAAGATTGCCACATTGCTAGAGGGTGAGGGCGTCTTGATTGATCCTGTTGGAGCGATTCTAGCGGTCGTCGTTCTAGACATCATTCTCAATGGTGATACTGATCCAGCCTTCGTGATAGGTGGACTGCTCGCTAGACTCGGTATCGGAATTGCTATTGGCGGTGGCGGCGGCGCACTAATGGCACTTTTCTTACGCACGGCAGATTTTTTATCGGAGGAGCTACGTAATCTGGTTGTGCTAGCCGGAACGTGGGGTTTGTATGGCCTTGCTCAAAGCGTACAGGGAGAGTCAGGGCTGATGGCAGCGGTCGCCGCAGGTATCGTGGTCCGAGCTATCTCAATCCCAGAAGAGCGGTTGCTCAGGAGGTTTAAAGGGCAGCTAACTATTTTTTCTGTGTCGGTGCTGTTCGTTTTGCTAGCGGCTGATCTATCAATAGCCAGCGTATTTGAGCTAGGGTCGGGCTCTGTGTTAACGGTACTTGTTTTAATGTTTGTCGTTCGGCCAGTTAATGTTTGGGCTTGCACATTCAATAGCGATCTCAACTGGCGACAGAAGGCTTTCATGAGCTGGATTTCGCCGCGTGGGATTGTTTCAGCCTCTGTAGCATCCTTGTTTGCCATTCTATTAACCGATCGAGGCATCAACGGTGGCGACTCGATTAAAGCCTTAGTGTTTTTGACTATTATCATGACCGTCTTTGCCCAAGGGCTAACGGCGCGCAGCCTAGCACAGGCACTCAAAGTAACCTCTAGCAGCGCAACGGGCGTGGTGATTGTCGGCTGTAATCCATTAGGACTAAAGATTGGTAGGTTGTTTAAAGGTAGAGGCGAGTCGGTTGTGATTATCGATACTGACAAGGCAGCCTGCGATAACGCCAAAGAAGAAGGCTTTGACGTCTTCGTCGGTTCAGCGATGAATGGAGAGATTCTAGAAGAAGCAGGCTTGAGTTCTATCGGCACATTTCTAGCTGTGACGAATAATGGGGAAGTGAACTCTGTGATCGCAGAACGAGCGAAAGAGGAGTTTCAGCCGCCTAGAGTGTTTGCAGTTCTGCCTCGGACCCAAGCAGGAACGGCTGATGCCAAAAATGATAAAGCAAGGGGTGAGGTGAAAACGCCCCGACTGCCTGTGAAGAAGTGGAACACGTATATCACTGACGATGCGGTTCAGACAGGA